>NZ_AJHH01000708.1 GCF_000256565.1 Herbaspirillum lusitanum P6-12
AAAAAAAAAAAAAAATGGGCAGATGCCCATCGTTCTTATCGTTTATTCAACTATGGACCGCTTCACGATGTATTTCACCGTGAAGACACCCCGTTAACTTGCGCATTATAACCGATTACGGTATGTCCGGCAATTCAAGATTGCCGAACATACCGCAGACACCCCGATATTCGCAAAAAAAATACCAGAGCAATCAAAGACTTATCCGCGGCGGCGGCGCTGCTGACCGCCCGCACCCATGCCTTGACCGGGCATGCCACCGCTGCCGCCATTGCGTTGCGGACGATTGTGGCGACGCTGGCCGGCGTCCGGGAAACCCAGCGCGGTCTGCAACGGGTCAGGCTGACGCGGCTTGTTGCCCTGCGGACGGCCACCCTGGCCTTGACCTTGCCCCTGCCCTTGGCGCGAACCTTGACCCTGGCGCGGCCCCTGCCCCTGGCCTTGCCAAGACGGTTGCTGGTCGCGACGCGGACCACGTGGTTGCATGGGGTTGGCGTTGGCGTTGCTGCGCGGCTGACTGTCGCCGTTGACATTGCCATTGCGATTATCGCCGTTGCCATTGCGATTGCCGCTGTTGCCGCCTTTGGACTTGCCCGACGGCGCCTCGGCGCCGCCCGGTTTTTCCAGACCGCACACCGTCAGCAGAGTACGCACGGCGTTTTCTTCCAATTCTTCCCAACGACCGCGTTTCAGGCCTTGCGGCAGCGTCATGACGCCGTAGCGTGTACGGATCAGGCGCGACACGGTCAGGCCGATGGCTTCGAACATGCGGCGCACTTCGCGATTACGGCCTTCGCCGATGGTCACGCGGTACCACTTGTTGACGCCTTCGCCGCCGCCATCGGCGATCTTGGAAAACTGTGCAACGCCGTCATCGAGCTCGACGCCGTGCAACAGTTTCTGGCGCATGCCTTGTTCCAGTTCGCCCAGCGTACGCACGGCGTATTCACGCTCGATGTTGTAACGCGGGTGCATCAGCCGGTTGGCCAGGTCGCCGGAAGTCGTAAACAACAGCAGACCTTCGGTGTTGAAGTCGAGACGACCGACGGCCAGCCATTTGGCTGCCTTCATGTTCGGCAGGCGATCGAATACCGAAGGGCGGCCTTCCGGATCGTTGTGACTGACAATTTCGCCGGCCGGCTTGTGATACACCAGCACGCGCGGAGGCTTCTTGCTGACCTTGCGCTGCAACAGCTTGCCGTTGATGCGGACCTGATCGGTCGGCAGGATGCGCTGGCCGATGTGAGCAGGCTCGCCATTGACCGACACCCGGCCGGCCACGATCAGTTCTTCCATGTCGCGACGCGAACCCAGGCCGGAGTCGGCCAGCACCTTGTGCAGCTTTGGTGCGTCGTCTTCCGACGTCAGGTCGCGGCGGCCGTTCTTGCCGCGCAGCTGATGCGTGCCGCGCGCGCCGCTGCGAGCGCCGTCTTCCTTGTCATAGGCATCGGAGGTGACGAACGAAAACACGTCGTCGCCGGCGTCATGCGAACGCAAACCCAGTTGCGGCGCCTTCGGCTTACCGCCCTTGACGAATGGTTTCTTGCCTTTTTGCTGGCGATTGCGATCCTGGCCCTGACCGTCGCGGCGCGATTCCGCCATGGCCTGGTCGGCTACCGGAACCGGCGCATTGGCATCCACCGAAAGCGGTTGTTCGTCGCCGGCAACGGCATGATGCGGCTCACCTTCGCCGGCTTCAGCGGCGCGCTGTGCGGCGCGATTGTTGCGCAAGGCGCGCGGACCGCGTACACCGCGGCGGGCCGGCTTGGTGCGCGCGCTGTCGGTCGGTGCATCAAGCAGGACCGGCGCGGCAGTGATTTCTTCACCAATGGTGACGATGACCTTGGGCGCTTCCGCCGCAGGCGAAGCGGACTCGGCAACCGGAGCTGGAGCAGGCGCAGTATCAGCGTCGGCAACCACCTTCTTGGCGCGTGGCGCACGCTTCTTCGGTGCGGGCGCATCGGCGGCGACTTCAGCCGCGACCGGTGCAGGCGCGACCGTTTCAGCGGGCGCTTCCGCAGCGACCTTTTTGGCGCGCGGTTTGGCCGGCGCCTTGGCGGGCTTTTCGATCGGCGCAACTTCGGTGGCGACATCTTCCGCCGCGGCCTTCTTGACGCGCTTGCGAGCCGGCTTGACAGCGGTGGCATTATCGGCTGCGGCGCCGAGCAGATCTATCTGCTGATCATCATTGGAACTAGATGGTTTCATTATTTGAATCGCGGTTATTCAGACCGGGCGCGGCGTCACTTGCGTGGCCGGAGGCGAGGTCGTTGGTGTGAATGTCTTCAGCAGAAGCAGGGCTTTGAGCCGGCACTTCTTCGTGATTGGCGACGCTTGGTGCGATGGCATCCACGTCATTCTCGATGTCTTCCCCTGGAATTTCTTCCACGGCAGTTCCGGCAACCGGCTCTTCAGCCACATCGGCGGCTTCAGTTGTTGCATCCGTTGCATCTGTTGTACCCGCCTCGTCGACGGACTCAGCCGATTCGGCAACTTCTTCGGTCGTCAGTTCCGCTGCAATGCCGTCGGCAACTTCGGCAAGCTCGGCCACATCGACAGGTTCGCCGGCGGCTGCAATGGCGGCAGCCTCCGCTTCGCCCTGCGCGAGCAGGTCGGCCTGCATGCCGGCTTCCAGCGCCTGCAATTCCAGCAGCGCGCCCGGATCGACTACGCCGTCCTTGGTCACGGTCTTCAGCGGCGGCAACTGATCCAGCGAAGTCAGGCCGAGGTCGTCGAGGAATTTCCTGGTCGTCGCAAACAGTGCCGGACGGCCGGGCACGTCGCGATGGCCGATAGCCTCAATCCAGGCCCGGTCTTCCAGCAGCTTGACGGTCTGGGTGCTGACCGTCACGCCGCGAATCTCTTCGATGTCGCCGCGGGTGACCGGCTGGCGATAGGCAATGATGGCCAGGGTTTCGAGCGTGGCGCGGGTGTATTTCGGCGGCTTTTCAGGATTCAGGCGATCCAGGTAGACTTTCATCTCGGCCCGGCTCTGGAAGCGCCAGCCGGTCGACAGGCTGACCACTTCCACGCCCTTGTCGATCCAGTCTTCGCGCAGTTCTTCCAGCATTTGCCGGATGATGTCCGCAGTTATTTCACTGGCGGCATCGTCGCCTGAGACATAAAGCTTCTTCAGTTCGTTGATTGATAATGGCTCGTGGGCGCATAGCAATGCTGTTTCGAGGACTTTCTTGGCCTCAATAGTATTCATGTACGACTCGTGTGCGGCTTGTTTAATAAAAGTTCGCGGCTGACTATTCGGATATATCGGATATACGGACTATACGAAGCCTGGCTGCGCGGGTTGAGTTTCATCACAGCGCCAACGGTGCTGCCAGGTTGTCGAACCTGAATATGCTGCTGATGCTGTTGGTGCTGCTTCCCGGCGCTCGATTTATAGGAGGTTGAAGATGAGCGGGAAAATAAGGCTTGGTTGCGAACACAGAATCTTGAGTTCCCAGATTCTCGCACCATTTCAACTTTTGACCTTGCAGGCGGCGCCGAGCTGAGTTTTCGGGTGGCCGGAGGCAAAATGCAAAATATACTGCGCGGAGTTTAGCACAAAGGCCCGGACGGTTGTCGCCTCAATCGTGCATCGTTGCAGCAGTCAGACAGAATTTACAACGTGACTGCGAGGCAACAAATACCGGCTGCCGCATGCTCCCACGGCTGGACGGATCAGCCGGCCGCCTTCTTTTCCAGCTCCAGCCGGCGCGTGAAATCCTCTGCCGGCATCGGCTTGCCAAGCAGATAACCCTGTACCTCATCGCAGCCGTTTTCGAGCAGGAAGTTGTATTGCTCCTGGTCTTCCACCCCTTCGGCAATGACCCGCAGGTTGAGGATGTGACCCAATGAAATCACTGCCTTCACGATCGCCGCACTGTCAGCGTCGCGGGCGATGTCGCGCACGAAGGATTTGTCGATCTTGAGTGCATCCACCGGGAAGCGGCGCAGGTAGCTCAGGCTCGAATAGCCGGTACCGAAGTCGTCCACCGACACCTGCAAACCCAGGCGCTTGAGCGCATTGAGCGTGGCGACGGTCTTCTCGGCATCCTTCATGACCACGTTTTCGGTGATTTCCAGCTCCAGCCAGGCGGCCGCGAGACAGCTCTCGGCCAGCACCTGGCGCACGAACTCGGGAAGATTCTGGTCGAGCTGGCGCGGCGACAGGTTGACCGCCACCGGAATCGGCGCCAGGCCCGCATCCTGCCAGGCCTTGTTCTGGGCGCAGGCGGTGCGCAACACCCATTCGCCGATCGGCACGATCAGGCCGGCTTCCTCGGCAAACGGGATGAAACGGTCCGGCGGCACCATACCCTGGTCGGGCGTGATCCAGCGGATCAGCGCCTCGGCGCCGATGATGCGGCCGCTGGCCAGACTGATCTTGGGCTGGTAGTACAGCAGCAATTCGTCGCGGTCGAGCGCGCGCCGCAGGCTGACCAGCATTTCCAGGCGATTGCTGACCTGCGCATCCATCCAGCCGGCGAAATACTGGAAGTTGTTGCGCCCCAGCTCCTTGGCTTTATACATGGCCGAATCGGCGTTCTTGAGCAGCGTTTCGACGTCGCGGCCGTCGGTCGGGCAGCGGCTTACGCCGATGCTGCAGGTGACATGGAATTCGCGATCGCCCACCACCCACGGCCGCGCCACGGCGGTGAGGATGCGTTGCAGCACTTCGGTGATGCGGTTTTCGTCGGGTTGATTCTGCAGCACCAGCACGAATTCGTCGCCGCCCTGACGCGCCACCATGTCGGTTTCACGCACGCACGACACCAGCCGCTGCGCCACGGTCTTGAGCAGCTCGTCGCCGACCTGATGGCCGAGGCTGTCGTTGATGAACTTGAACTGATCGAGGTCGACGAACACCACCGCCGTCAGCGTGCCCTTTTGCCGCGTGCTCTGGATTGCGCGCTGCAAATGGTTATGCAGCATGGTGCGGTTGGGAAGGCCGGTCAGCGCGTCGTGCGTAGCCTGATGGCGGATTTCGGCTTCATACAGCTTGCGTTCGGTGATGGCTTCGACGGTGCCTTCATAAAACATCAGGGTGCCGGCCTCGTCGCGCACGGCGCGGGCGTTTTCGGAAATCCAGATGATCTCGCCGTCACGGCGGTAGACGCGCGATTCGAAGTTCGACACCGAACCGAACTCGGCCATCATGCGCATGAATTCGGTGCGGCGCTCCGGCTCGACATACAACTGATGCTTGATGTCGCGCAGACTGACGATCAGATCATCCGCCGACTTGTAGCCGTAGATGCGCGCCAGTGCCGGGTTGACCGCGATGTAGCCGCCGTCCGGCGTCGATTGAAACACGCCTTCGATGGCGTTTTCAAAAATGCTGCGGTAGCGCCGTTCCGCTTCCAGTAAGGCCTGATCCGCTGTCTTGCGCGCGGTGACGTCCTGCACGTAGCCTTCCAGCGCATCCAGTGTCCCGGCGGCGTTGTAGATGCCGACGCCGCGCTCCCACACCCAGCGCACTTCGCCGTCGGCGCGCACGATGCGGTATTCGAGCTCGAAGCGGCGCTTGCCGTCCAGGCAGGACTGGATGGTCCGGCGAACTTTTTCGCGGTCTTCGGGATGGGTGATGTCTTCGTAAGAAATACGGTGATTGAACAGCAGCTGTTCCGGTTGATAGCCGGTCAGCTCAAGACATCCCTCGCTGACGAACTCCATGGTCCATTCTTCGTCGTCGCGGCAGCGATAGACCATGCCGTCCAGATTGGCCAGCAGGGTTTCCAGCAAACGTGGAGGCCTGGCGATGGACGTGATGGCGGCGGCGTTGTCTGGCGGAATCACGGAAGCGACGATCTTCATAGGTTCATCAATGGGGTTACACGATCCATGCCACACGGCAATAACGAAAGGGAATGAGCGGAGATTGCAACAGGTTCTGACGGGCTACATTGCATCCAGGCAATGATGAGCGGCCACCCATTTTTTGATCACAATAAGCAATAACAATGCCATTCAACCATCTGGCCCGGTACATCAAGCCCAGCCCAAACTCTTGAGTATGTATATCCACGAAGCAACACCTGTGCCGCTTTCCCGGCAGTTGTCCCTCTCACGCAACGCACCAATCTGGCGCAACCGTGTAGCCTCCGGTGATTGCCGTAAATACCATTCTTTTCGGCCCATGCCACTCCCGTGGCAGCAGTAGAATTCCAACACCGCCTGACAAACAACAAAAAGGACGCTGGTATGTGGGCAACTCGTTACATGATCTTATGGTTCATGATTTTCCTGACGCTGGCGCTCGCCATCCTCGCCTCGGGCCATGTGGTCAGCTGGTGGTGGGCTGCAGCGCCGCTGGCGCTAAGCATGATCGGTGTGCGCGATATCGTGCAACGCCGCCATGCAGTACTGCGCAACTACCCGTTGATGGGCCATTTCCGCTTCTTGTTCGAAGCGATCCGCCCGGAAATCCGCCAGTACTTCTTCGAAGGTGAAAACGACGGCGCGCCGTTCACGCGCAAGAAACGCAGCGTGGTCTATCAGCGCGCCAAGGCCGACGTCGACAGCCGCCCGTTCGGCACCGAGCTCGACGTCAAGCTGGCCGGCTACGAATGGATCGGCCACTCGCTGTCGCCGACCAAGATCGCCAGCCATGACTTCCGCGTCGTCGTCGGCGAAGGCCTCGCGCAACCGTATGCAATGTCGGTCTTCAACGTCTCGGCGATGAGCTTCGGCTCGCTCTCGTCCAACGCCATCCGCGCGCTTAATCAGGGCGCCAAAAAAGGCAACTTCGCGCACGACACCGGCGAAGGATCGATCTCTACCTATCACCGCGAATTCGGCGGCGATCTGGTCTGGCAGATTGCCTCCGGTTACTTCGGCTGCCGCCATCCGGACGGCAGTTTCGACGAAGAGAAATTCGCCGTCCAGGCCAACGCGCCGCAGGTGAAAATGATCGAAGTGAAGTTGTCGCAAGGCGCCAAACCCGGCCACGGCGGCGTGCTGCCGGCGGCCAAGATCACGCCGGAGATTTCCGCCACGCGCGGCATCCCGATGGGCGTCGACTGCATCTCGCCGGCGGTGCATTCATCGTTCTCTTCGCCGATCGGATTGCTGCAATTCATTGAAAAACTGCGCACGCTGTCGGGCGGCAAACCGACCGGCATCAAGCTGTGCGTCGGCCATCCCTGGGAATTCTTCGGCATCGCCAAGGCCATGCTGGAAACCAACATCGTGCCCGACTTCATCACTGTCGACGGCGCCGAAGGCGGCACCGGCGCAGCGCCGCTGGAGTTCACCGACCACGTCGGCATGCCGCTGCAGGAAGGCCTGCTGATGGTGCACAACACGCTGGTCGGCATCGGCATGCGCGACCGCGTCAAGATCGGCGCCAGCGGCAAGATCATCACCGCCTTCGACGTCGCCCGCACGCTGGCGCTCGGCGCCGACTGGTGCAACTCGGCGCGCGGCTTCATGTTCGCACTCGGCTGCATCCAGTCGCAGAGCTGCCACACCGATCGCTGCCCGACCGGCGTGGCGACGCAAAATCCGACGCGCGCCCGCGCGCTGGTAGTGCCGGACAAGGCCGAACGCGTCTACCGCTTCCACCAGAGCACGCTGCATGCGCTGCAGGAACTGGTGCAGGCGGCCGGCTTGCCGCACACCTCGGCGCTGCGTCCGTTCCACATCGTTCATCGCATCAACGACCATGAAATACAACTACTGTCGGAGATGCTCAAATACCTGGAGCCGGGCGACCTGATCACCGGCAATTACCGCTACCAGGTCTACGAAAAATACTGGCCGATCGCACGCGCCGAAAGCTTCCATCCGGAAATCGGCAGCAGCTTCCATTGAGTCGTTTTACGTGACGCGGCCACGACGGTCGCGCCAATGAAAAACGCCCGCAATGAT
>NZ_AJHH01000709.1 GCF_000256565.1 Herbaspirillum lusitanum P6-12
TGCCCTCTTCGCCGTAGGCATGCGTATCGCCGAACAGCGAACGCTTCCAGCCGCCGAAGGAATGCCAGGCCATCGGCACCGGAATCGGCCGATCAGCGCATGGATGTGGCCGCGCTCGACTTGCAGGTTGACTTTGCTTACTGCTGTAAAACCCTTGAATTCCTTCGTCAGGTTTTTTGTCTCCAGAATGACATCTGTCATAGTGTCTCTTCTCATTCTTCCCATGAATACCCCGCGTGTGTCCGCAGGGCCGCCTTGTGTAAATCGCTACGCTTCTGGCGCCGCAATCTGAGCCTGTGAGGCTCTCGTGCGAGAGTCTTATTTTTTTAATATCTGGCGCATAGTAGCCGAGTCGTACCATTACTACAATACGTATAAGTACCGTATTGGGGAAAGGTCGAATTTTTTATTTTCGGCGCAACTTTCAAGGCGTTCCGCGACGTGCTGCGCGGATCAATTCTGCTGCCTTTTCGGCAATCATCAGGGTCGGAGAGTTGGTATTACCGGAGGTGATGGTCGGCATCACCGATGCATCCACAACCCGCAGCCCGCCTACGCCGCGCACGCGCAACTGGCTGTCCACCACGGCCTGCGCGTCATCGGCACGGCCCATCTTGCAGGTGCCGACCGGATGGAAAATCGTCGTGCCGATTTCGCCGGCGGCTTTGTATAACTCTTCCTCAGACTGGTATTCCACACCGGGCTTGCATTCGTCGGGTTGGTACTTTCGCAACGCCGGCGCAGAGACGATTTTCCGCGTCAGCTTGAGCGAGTCGGCGGCGACCTTGCGATCGGCTTCCGTGCTCAGATAATTGAGCGTGATTTTTGGCGCTAAAGCACCGTCGTTGCTACCAAGGCGAATATGGCCGCGCGAAGTAGGACGCAGGTTGCATACGCTGGCGGTGAACGCCGGGAACGGATGCAGCGGATCGCCGAATTTTTCCAGCGACAAAGGCTGCACGTGGTACTCGAGATTGGCGCTGCTCTGCGATGCATCGGACTTGGCGAACACGCCGAGCTGCGACGGCGCCATCGACATCGGACCGCTCTGGAACATGGCGTACTGCACGCCGATCATCATCTTGCCGTACCAGTTGCCGGCCATCATGTTGAGCGTCTTCACGCCCTTCACCTTGAACGCCATGCGGATCTGCAAATGGTCCTGCAGATTTTCGCCGACGCCGGCGAGATCCTTCACCACCGGAATCTGATGCTGCTGCAACAAGGCCGCCGGACCGATGCCCGACAATTGCAGGATATGCGGCGAACCCACGGCGCCGGCGGCCAGGATGGTTTCGCTGGTCGCTTCGGCGTACCACTCGCTGCCGCCACCGGTGAATTCGACGCCGACGCAGACCGGCCCAGTGTCTCGTTGTTCGATGCGCAGCCGTTTGACGTGCGAACCGGTCATCACGTCGAGGTTGCCGTTTTTCATGGCCGGTTTCAAAAATGCTTTCGAGGCGTTCCAGCGAATGCCGCGTTTTTGATTGACGTCGAAATAGGAACTGCCTTCGTTGTGGCCACGGTTGAAATCGTCGATCTTGGGAATGCCGGTTTCCGCCGCCGCATCGCGGAAGGCGTCGAGGATTTCCCACGACAGCCGTTGCTTCTCGACGCGCCATTCGCCGCCGGCGCCGTGGAACTCATCGCTGCCCTTGTAATGGTCTTCGCTCTTCCTGAACAGCGGCAGCACCCGGTCCCAGCGCCAGCTGTCGTCGCCGCTCAATTGCGCCCACTCGTTGTAGTCGCGTTCCTGGCCGCGCATGTAGATCATGCCGTTGATCGACGAGCAGCCGCCCAACACTTTACCGCGCGGATAAATCAGGCTGCGGCCGTTGAGGCCGACATCGGCTTCGGTGCGGTACAGCCAGTCGGTGCGCGGATTATTGATGCAATACAGGTAACCGACAGGGATATGGATCCACAGGTAATCATCCTTGGCGCCCGCCTCGATCAGGAGCACCTTGATGCCAGCATCCCTGCTCAGGCGATTGGCCAGCACGCAACCAGCCGTGCCGCCGCCGACGATGATGTAATCGTATTTACCTGCTGACTCCATATACCTGTCTCCGTTATTTTTATCGATTGTGTTGCTGCAAACTTGCTACAAACTTATTGCGCGATTACTTCGCCACCGGCATCGTGAATTCCGCACCCTTGCCGATAGTAGCCGACCAGCGCTGCATGATGGACTTATATCGCGTATAGAACTTGATGCCCTCTTCGCCGTAGGCATGCGTATCGCCGAACAGCGAACGCTTCCAGCCGCCGAAGGAATGCCAGGCCATCGGCACCGGAATCGGCACGTTGATGCCGACCATGCCGACCTGGATGCGACGCGAGAATTCGTGCGCCGTATTGCCGTCGGCGGTGAACAGCGAGACGCCGTTGCCGTATTCATGCGCATTGATCAGGCGCACTGCTTCGGCAAAATCAGGCACGCGCACCACGCACAATACCGGTCCGAAAATTTCTTCCTTGTAGATCTTCATGTCCAGCGTGACGTTATCGAACAAGGTGCCGCCAACGAAGAAGCCGTTTTCATGACCCGGCACGGTGATGCCGCGACCATCCACCAGCAGCTTGGCGCCTGCCTTGACGCCGTCGTCGATGTAGCCTTCCACCTTGGCCTTGTGCGTCGCCGTGACCAGCGGGCCCATTTCGGCGTCGGCTTCCATGCCGTTCCTGATTTTCAAGGCCTTCACGCGCGGGATCAGCGCCTCCACCAGCTTGTCGGCCACGCTGCCGACCGCCACCGCCACCGAAATCGCCATGCAGCGTTCGCCGGCCGAACCGTAGGCTGCACCGATCAGCGCATCGACCGCCTGCTCCAGATTGGCGTCCGGCATCACCACCAGGTGATTCTTGGCGCCGCCCAGCGCTTGCGCACGCAACGGGAAGGTACCGGCGCGCTTGGTCGCTTCGCTGTAAATGTATTCCGCAATCGGCGTCGAACCGACGAAAGAGATCGCCTGCACGTCCGGATGCTGCAGCAACGCATCGACCGCCACCTTGTCGCCCTGCACCACGTTGAACACGCCGTCCGGCAGACCGGCGCGCTTGAACAGGTCGGCCAGCATCAGCGACGGCGTCGGATCGCGCTCGGACGGCTTCAGGATGAAGCTGTTGCCGGTAGCGATCGCCATCGGCGCCATCCACAGCGGCACCATCACCGGGAAATTGAACGGCGTGATGCCGGCGGTAACGCCCAGCGGCTGACGCAGATTCCAGTTGTCGATGCCGCCGCCGATATTGTCGGTGAACTGGGTCTTCAGCAATTGCGGCACACCACAGGCGAACTCGACGATTTCCAGGCCGCGCGTGACTTCGCCCTTGGCATCGGAAAATACCTTGCCGTGTTCGCGCGTGATCGCCGCAGCCAGGTCGTCATGATGCTGCTCGATCAACTCCTTGAACTTGAACAGTACGCGGGCGCGCTTCAACGGCGCGGTCTCGGCCCAGCCCGGCGCAGCGGCGCTGGCGGAAGCGACCGCGGCATTGACTTCCGCCGTCGAGGCCAATACGACCTGGCGCGACACTTCACCGGTGGCCGGATTGAAGACGTCCTGCTGGCGTCCGCTTTCGGACGGCGCAATGCGGCCGTTGATGTAATGCTGGATCGTGGATGGTGCGGCAGTCATAAGTGTCCCTTTGGTATGAATTGATATCGAATCGGAAAAAATGGCGGATTTATCCTGTTTTGAGAGAATATCGCGTAGATTCAGATGAATCCAATCAGTTATTATCAACAGCAATATAAAAATAACTGATAAAAATGCCGCAACAGGCTTCCCCCTCACCTGTCCATTTTTATTTTTTCAGCATTTAGCCATGGATTTCACGCAATTACGCGCTTTTATCGCCGTCGCCGAGGAAGGCAACCTGACGCGCGCCGCCGACCGGCTCCATGTCACCCAGCCGGCCGTGAGCCTGCAGATCAAACTCTTGCAAGAACGGCTCAAGCTGCAATTATTCGTGCGCACCAGTGCCGGCATGCGACTGACCAACGACGGCACCAAGCTGCTGCCGGTGGCCGAACGGGTGCTCAACACCCTGCAGGAATTCCACCAGCACGCCGACGCGCTGCACACCAGCGCCGGCACCCTGAGCGGCACTTTGTCGCTGGGCACCATCCTCGATCCCGAGTTCATCCGCCTGGGCGCCTTCCTCAAGCTGCTGGTCGAGCGTTATCCCCAACTGTCCACACGTCTTCAACACCATATGTCCGGTTCGGTGCTGCAATTGCTGAAAACCGGCGAGCTCGACGTCGGCTTCTTCCTGGGAACGCCCGGCAAGGGCTTCCACAGCCTCACCCTGACGCCGTTCACCTACAACGTCATCGCCCCCGCCGGTTGGAAGAACCGCGTCGCCGGCAAGGGCTGGAAGGAGCTGGCGCAGCTTCCCTGGATCTGGACGCCGCCGGAGTCCGCACATCACCGTCTGCTGAACCGGGTTTTCATGCAATACAAGTTGACGCCCAATACCGTCGCGCTGGTCGATCAGGAATCCTCCATGCTGGACCTGGTGAAATCCGGCGTCGGCTTGTCGCTGGCGCGGGAGTCGATTGCGCTGAACCAGGCGCATGCGCACGGGTTGGTGATCGCCGATGCAGTCGATCTTTCTACTGAGCTGTCTTTCATTGCATTGGAGAAACGCAAGAATGAACCAGCCATCAGCGCCGTGTTTGCCTTGTTGCAAAACGTATGGAATTGAGTTTTTTTGTCATTTCCTGAAAGGAATTTTTTTGAGTTTTCGAAAATGACGTGAAGTAGGTTTTTAAATTAATAGTTTATATATATAAAT
>NZ_AJHH01000710.1 GCF_000256565.1 Herbaspirillum lusitanum P6-12
GCTTGGCAAGTCTTGTATGGCGAAAGAACAGATGGTGGATAGAAATCGGCGCTGTGCAAAACTCCCGGACTATCCCCAATTCGCCCAAGAGATATCCAGAGACTTATCCACAGATGGTCTTCAATCAACCTCGTACGATAAATTTTTCCCATGCCCATGGATGAAGCGATACCCAAACAAGCCTACAAGGTCTCTTTGTTGCCTTCAGGACTGGAATTTGAAGCCGGCGCGGGAAGCTCGTTACTGAACGCAGCCTTGCGAGCGCACATCCGTTTACCCAGTTCTTGCAGGAATGGAACATGCCGCACTTGCCTGTGCATGTTGAAAAGTGGAGAAATCAGTTACCAGATCGATTGGCCCGGTTTGACCCGGGAAGAAAAAGCCGAAGGTTACCTATTGCCTTGTGTTGCGGTTGCCGAATCGGACCTGGTTATTGAAGTACCGGATGCACTTTCTCTCAAATGAAATTGACGCATCCGGTTTCCAAGGCGTTTTTCCGTTTTTGAAGCCGCTTGGAGAGAAACCGGGTTTTCAGGTTTTCGGGGTTTTAGGTTTTATATAAAAGTTTATATATATATTTTA
>NZ_AJHH01000711.1 GCF_000256565.1 Herbaspirillum lusitanum P6-12
GCTTGGCAAGTCTTGTATGGCAAAAGAACAGTTCGGGGATAGAAATCGGGCCTGTGCAAAACTCTCCATCTATCCCCAATCCGCGCAAAACTTATTCACAAAGTTATCCACAGGATGCCGTTCTGACAAGAACCGGCATTGCGAAAAGCAATCTAGCGCCTGGCCGCCTGTGGCCTGGTTTTGCCGGGGGGAGGCGCGACCGGTTGCTTTTGCACTTCCTGCAAGAGATTGGCGCAATCGGTTTGTTGTTCACCGCTGATATTGATCAAAGGCAGGATCGCCGCCACCGGCGCCAGCACACCCAATACCACCGCGCCGCCGGCCTTGAGCGCCAGTACGCCCTTGTCGACGCCGACCTTCGGATCCTTGAACGGGCCGGTCACATACAGCGGCGAGCGCAGCGAAATGATGCGCAAGCCTTTGCTTCGCGGATTGATGACCAGGTCCAGTTGTTCTTGCGCAAGATTGAGGTTGCCACTGATGTTGATGATGGCGTCTTCGGTATCCAGTGTGAAGGTGCGCGCCTGCGCCAAGCCGTTGCTGACGGTGAAATCACCGGCCATGCAATTGAGCTTGACCTGCTTGTCGCCGAACAGCTTGGAGACCACCACGTTGCCGATGTTCAGGCCCATTTCTTCCAGCAATAGCTTGCTGATGGCGCCGTGGTTGATCAGCATCTTCAGCTCGCCGTTGGAGGACCCCAGCATCGCCGCCACCGAATTGCCGGTGGCCGTCAATGCCGCGTCGCCGTTGATTTCACCGAAGCTGGTCTGGGCTGCATCGAGATTCGGGAACAATTGCTGGATCTTGATGCGGCGCGCCGACAGCTTGACGTCCGACTTCATCTTCGGATTGCGGCCATCCAGGTGCATGGTGGAAGCCAGGTTGCCGCCGGCGATGCCAAAGTTCAGCGGCGTCAGCGACAAGACCTTGTCCTTCAGGTGCAGGTCGGCCTGGATGTTGTTGACCGGCAGATCCTTTTCCTTGACCACGCGGTGTGCGGTCAGCTTGACGTCGGCATCGATCGCGCCCCACGCCTCGGTCTGGAACTCCTTGACCGGCAACACCTTGTCGGACGGCTGGCGCTCTTCCGCACCGCGTTTTTCCTTGCTGGCGTTGGAGTCGGCGCCGATCAGCGGGCCCAGGTCTTCAAAGCGCAACAGGTTCGACACCACTTCGCCAGTGAGCAGCGGACGCGGTTCCTTCGACTGATATTCGAGCGTGCCGCCGATGTCGCTGGAACCGACCTGGCCCTTGAATTTTTCATAGGTCCAGGTACTGCCGTTCTTCTTGCCCACCGGATTGAGTTTGCCGATCAAATGGCCCGAGGTGGAGAACGGCGGGGTTTCCGGCAACAGCACGCCGGTCAATGGAAACAGATGCGCCATGCTGTCGCCGGACAGGTTCAGTTGCAGATCGAGCGCGGCCAGTTCCTGCGGTTTGGTCAGCGTGCCCTTGACGGCGATGCGCGTCTTGCCGACGCGCACGTCGGCTTCAAGCGGATACGGCTTGCTCTCATCCTGCAGCGACAGCACGCCGCCGGCCTTGCCTTCGCCGTTGATGTCGGCCTTGTTGAACGAGCCCTTCACGTTCCAGCCGATGCCGTAGATTTTGTCCTTGTCGGGATCCAGCGTGTCGATTTCAGCGCGGGCCTTGGCTTTCTGGATGGCGTCGTCGAGCTCGACCACGCCTTTGCGGATCACGATTTTTTCAGGACGGAATTGCCAGGTCGACGGACCGTCGTCGGACTTGAAGGTCCAGTTGTTGACGGCGTCCTTCTTGCGCAGCAACTGCAGGTAGGGATCCTGTGCTTCCAGATCGGGCAGCACGATCTTGTGCTGCAGCAGTGGCCAGGGATTGAGCGTGACGTTGAGCTGCTTGACGGTCGCCATGTTCGAGTTGGCGGGCGCCCACTCCGGATTGCCAAGCACGATGTCGTTGGCGCTCACTTGCGGCCACGGTATCCATCGGGCCCAGCTGGTCTGCGGAGCATCGGGCTTGCGCCATTTGACGATGAGGTCGCCCTGGATCGCGAAGTGGCGCCCGGTGGCGTCGCTGACGCGCTGGTTGATCCAGGGCCGCGCGCGGTTCCAGTCGAAGGTGATGATCAGAATGACCAGCAACACGATTAGCGCGAGCACGCCGGCCAGGCTGAACCCGATTATTTTTGATGTCCGTGACATAAATCATCCTAAAGTGAGTGATCTACGCCAACGGCATCAAGAATATTCCAGGCATCGTCAGCGCTTCATGTTGATACGACCGAATTCATCATGAGTTGTTGCAACTAAATGCGCGCGCAGCCATTTATGGGCCGGATTGCGCGCGTCCCGTTCATGCCACAACATGTCCACATGCTCTTCCGGCGTTTTGAATGGAAGTTCTTTCACCACAAGGACTTCGGTCATGCCGGTGGCGGCGATCAGATGGCGCGGCAAGACCGTGATCAACTCCGAACTGGCGACGATGCGACCGGCCGTAAAGAATTGGTTCACCGTCAGCAAAATCTTGCGTTCGCGTCCCATGCCCGAGAGCACATCGTCGATCACCGCATGGGGTTTGCCTGACAGGCTGACCAACAAGTGGTCGGCGGAGCAATATGCGTCGAGCGTCAATTCCTTGTCGGCCAGCGGATGGTTCTTGTGCATCACGCACACGTATTGGCCGGTGTACAGACGTTCGTGACTGATCTGGGTTTTGACCATGCCCTGGCCGTCGGCCAGCTGCGCCGTCACGCCCGGGAAAAATCCCACCGCCAGATCGACGTCGCCGCGCAGCAGCATGGCGCGCGGGTCGCGTGTGGTCAGCGGCATCATGCGGATTTTCAGGCGCGGTGCGTCGCGCATGATGGTGCGCACCAGCGACGGCAGCCACAGCGCCGCAGTCGCATCGACCATCGCCATGCGGAAGGTGTTCTGCGCGCGCGTGACGTCGAAGGTTTCGGGCGTGATCACCGCTTCCAGTTCCGACAGTGCGCGACGTACGGTCGGCCACAGTTCTTCGGCGCGCGGCGTCGGCTTGACGCCGTGGGCGGTGCGGATCACCAGTTCATCGTTGAGTGTGTCGCGCAGCCGGCGCAGCGCGTTGGACACGGCCGGCTGGGTCATCGCCAGCAGATTGGCTGCGCGCGTCAGGTTTTGCTCCGTCATCACCGCGTCAAAGACGCGCAACAGGTTCAGGTCGAGAGTAAGGAAGCTCATGTCAGCCGCGCCCCATAAGGCAGAGAGGAGGAAAAGAAATTCGCCAAGGTCAAAAAATTAGTATTCACAAACGGTATAACTGATATCTGAAAACGAAATTGGTAAAGGTGCTTCGGCGTCATTACACTGCAATGCAACATAACACATTTCGCAAGGAGTCCATCATGACCACATTGACCGCAAATTACTCGTCGAAGACCACTGCCACCGGTTCCAGCAAGCTCGGCGCCGCGCTGCGCAACATCTTCGTTCGCTTTGTCCAGGCTCATGAATCGCAAGCCGCCCTGATGACCGCTGACTACAACAGCAAGGTCGAAGGCGCTTCGCAACTGAATCGCCTGGCCAACAAGTTCGAATCCAGCCAGCCTAACCTGGCAGCTGAACTGCGCTTCATCGCATCGCGCGGCTAATCAGTTTCAGCGGCCCGGCAACATCGGGCAGCCACAGCAGCAACAAGCAGCCACAACCCGCATCAAGCATTTGCAGCAACACTACAGTACGGCGATGTAGTGCGCGGAACCACCCGGTAACGACGCATTTCAGCGCTTCTGTAGGGCAACAACCGTTTCAGTCCTGAGTTTCTCAGGCCCGCGTCCTGGCGCGTATGCAGGCCAAGCAGCCCGCAGCGATCGCGCGACAAGGGAATCTGTCCGGCGTCTCCTCCTCCCTCTTTAGGAAGGATTTCCCCGCAAGCTTCGGCTTTGCGGGGATTTTTTTGTCCGCGAAGTCCGGTGATTCTTCGAGGATCCCCTCCACAAGCCTTGAGCATACTGCATCTCGCGCTTTATTCACAATATCTATATCTGATATCCCCAGTCTAAATTGGCACTCCCGTGCTGAAAAACCTATACTGCATCGCAACAACAGAGCAATCGCGCTCAAAAGCAGTTTCATATCAGGGAAATCAATATCATGTCCATCCTCGCCATCGCCTTTCCAGTTGAAGCCGCCGTACCGGTCGCGCAATCGCTGATCGGAGCCAGCCTCGCGCTGACGCGTCCGTTGCTGGGCCTGGGCGCGCTGGTGACCCTGCTCATGGTATTCAAGCCGCTGCTGGCCGGCATCATGCGCGCCGTCGTCGCCTTCTTCGTGCCGCGCAAGTCTTTCGAGCAACGTGTCGCCGCCCATCGTTTCAGCGGCGTGCGCATGCTCAACCGCATGGCCAACGACTACAGCGGCAGCCAACCGAATTTTGCAGCCGAGCTGCGCAACCTGGCCGCGCGCGACAACTGATCGCCGCCAGCAGCAAAGCTTATTGGCAACAAGTAACGAACACGTAGTACGTACCGCGTCTCCTCCTCCCTCTTCAGGAAGGATTAGCCCCACGAGCCCCAATTCGTGGGGCTTTTTTTATGTACGTTCGCTTATTTGCCTATCATTTACGGAAATCCACCGGGTTTTGCGCGATTTCACCCGACAACGGCTTTCTCGCACCATGTCCGCGTGATAACGTAGGGGTCTGGTTTCCCCCTCCTATCCATTACTCCAGCCTCACCGCTTCGCCGACATCATGTGCCAGTTACTCGGGATGAATTGCAACACGCCCACCGACATCGTTTTCAGCTTCACCGGTTTTGCAACCCGCGGCGGTTTGACGGATCACCACAGCGACGGCTGGGGCATCGCGTTTTTTGAAGGCTCCGGCGTGCGTCACTTCGTCGACTACCAGTCGGCGGTCAGTTCGCCCGTGGCCGAGCTGATCAAAAGTTGCCCGATCAAGTCGCAGCACGTCATCGCCCACATCCGCAAAGCCACCCAAGGCCGCGTCTCGCTGGCCAACTGCCATCCCTTCGTGCGCGAACTGTGGGGGCGTTACTGGGTATTCGCCCACAACGGCGACCTGAAGAATTTCACCCCCACCCTCGACGGCCCCTATCGCCCGGTCGGCACCACCGACAGCGAAATGGCGTTCTGCTACCTGCTGCAGGAGCTGCGCAAGCGCTTTGGCGACACCTTGCCGTCGTTGGCCGACTTAACACCGGTGTTGCGCGAACTTACTACCTATATCGCCGGACATGGCCCGTTCAACATGTTGTTGTCGGACGGCTCGGCGCTGTTTTCGCATTGCTCCACCAATCTGTACTACATCATTCGCCAGCACCCCTTCGCGTCGGCGCACTTGTCGGATCAAGACGTCTCGGTGGATTTCTCCGAACTCACCACCGCCAACGACCGCGTCGCCGTTATCGTCACCCAGCCGCTCACCACCAACGAGACCTGGACCCAGTTCGCCCAAGGCGAGTTGAAAGTCTTCGTCGACGGCGCCGTGGTCGAATAAGTTATCCGGGCGGCAAGTTTCGTCTCGATTGCCGGCCTGCCTCTTTATGTTGCACACCCTCGATATATCCGGCAAAGCTTTTGCTGGCTATCCATATACATTTTTACTCTGTCAAAAACCGCCCAGCCTGTGGATAACTTTTCCCGGTCAGAGTAGAATGGCGCCCTTACGGTGTTGATATCGGGCGCTCCAGATTCCTTCAGTCCAAGCTGATCAACACGCATCCCACCTGTTTTTATAAGAAGATTCATGGAAAATTTTTGGCAAGCTTGCTCCGCAAAGCTGGAGCAAGAGTTGACGCCGCAGCAATACAGCGCATGGATCAAGCCCCTCGCCCCGCTTGATTACGAAGACGGCCGCCTGCGCATCGCCGCGCCCAACCGTTTCAAGCTTGACTGGGTCAAGACCCAGTTTGCCGGCCGCATCACCACGATTGCCTCGGAATATTGGGAAACCCAGATCGAAGTCCAGTTCGTGCTCGACCCGCGCGTCGGCGAAGCACGCCGTGCTGCCGCAGCCGCAGCGCCGCAGGGCGCGGGCCAAGGCGCCGGTCCGGGTCAACCTAACCGCGTCGGCAGCATGCTCGACGGCTACCCGACCGGCATCCAGGAATCCCTGGTGCAACCGGCGCCGCCGCCGCACGTGGCGCCGCGGCAGGAATTGTCGCGCATCAACTCGGTGCTGACCTTCGACAACCTCGTCACCGGCAAAGCCAACCAGCTCGCGCGCGCCGCCGCCACCCAGGTCGCCAACAATCCCGGCGTGTCCTACAACCCGCTGTTCCTGTACGGCGGCGTCGGCCTCGGCAAGACCCACGTGATCCACGCCATCGGCAACCAGGTGCTGGCCGACAATCCCAATGCCAAGATCCGCTACATCCACGCCGAGCAATACGTGCGCGACGTGGTCACGGCCTATCAGCGCAAGGGTTTCGACGACTTCAAGCGCTATTACCACTCGCTCGACCTGCTGCTGATCGACGATATTCAATTCTTCGGCGGCAAAAGCCGTACCCAGGAAGAGTTCTTCTACGCCTTTGAAGCCCTGATCGCCGCCAAAAAGCAGATCATCATCACCAGCGACACCTATCCCAAGGAAATCAGCGGCATGGACGACCGCCTGATCTCGCGCTTCGATTCCGGCCTGACGGTCGCCATCGAGCCGCCCGAGCTCGAGATGCGCGTCGCCATCCTGATGAAAAAGGCCACCCTCGAAGGCGTGGTGCTGTCCGACGACGTCGCCTTCTTCGTCGCCAAGCACCTGCGCTCCAACGTGCGCGAGCTCGAAGGCGCGCTGCGCAAGATCCTGGCCTACTCGCGCTTCCACGGCAAGGACATCACCATCGATGTCGTCAAAGATGCGTTAAAAGACCTCTTGTCCGTCCAAAACAGGCAGATCTCCGTCGAAAACATCCAGAAGACCGTCGCCGACTTCTTCAACATCAAAGTCGCCGACATGTATTCCAAGAAGCGCCCGGCCAATATCGCCCGGCCGCGCCAGATCGCCATGTACCTGGCCAAGGAACTGACGCAAAAGAGCCTGCCGGAAATCGGCGACCTGTTCGGCGGCCGCGACCACACCACGGTGCTGCACGCAGTCCGCAAGATCTCCGCCGACCGCACCAAAAACCCGGAATGCAACCACGAGCTGCACGTGCTCGAGCAGACCCTGAAAGGTTGATCCGAAAGACCCAATTTGCTGCTTGAAGAGGGGTTGATTTGATACAATGGAGGAGTTGGTCCGGTTTGCCCGGGCAGTGTTTTTGTTGTCAATTCGACACTGCCGGAGTTGGGGGCAAACCGTAAGCGAGGATGGCATCGTCGCGCTGCAGTGAAGGCACCGGTCAGTGGTTACGTCGGCGCAAACGCAACGAAGCCCTTTTCAAATTGCAGCGCATTTGCAGAAACTCCGGCAAAACTGGGCGCAAACGGTTGACCATGCCGGATTGCAGACAGAATTTGAAAGCGGCTTTCAGCATCCTTTAAACCATTATCAACAAGGATAAAAAGACTATGCAATTGGTCAAAACCCAACGAGATACGCTTCTCCGGCCACTGCAAATAGTGAGCGGTATTGTCGAGCGTCGGCACACATTGCCGATTCTGGCCAATATCCTCATTCGCAAGGACGGCGAAAAGGTGTCTTTCCTGTCCACCGACATTGAAGTGCAGATCACCACGCACGCCGAAGTCGGCTCCGGCAGCGAAGTCACCGCCACCACCGTCGCCGCGCGCAAACTGCTCGACATCCTGCGCGCGCTGCCCGACTCGGGCGAAGTGACGGTCACCCTGTCCAACAAACGCCTCACGGTGCAGTCCGGCAAGTCGCGCTTCGCGCTGCAGACGCTGGCCGCGGAAGAATTCCCGACCGTCGCCCAGGCCGAGCACTACAACGCGCAAGTCACGCTGCCGCAAAAGACCCTGAAGCACCTGTTCAACATGGTCCACTTCTCGATGGCGCAGCAAGACATCCGTTACTACCTCAACGGCCTGCTGCTGGTCGTCGAAGGCAAGAACGTGATCGCGGTCGCCACCGACGGTCACCGTCTGGCGTTCTGCCAGGTCGCCACTGAGCAAGAGTTCCCGCGCCAGGAAGTCATCATCCCGCGCAAGACCATCATCGAACTGCAGCGCCTGCTGGAAGAAAACGACGACCCGGTCCAGCTCGAGATCGCCAACAACCAGGTCAAGCTGACGTTCGCCGACATCGAGCTGATTTCCAAGCTGGTCGAAGGCAAGTTCCCCGACTACACCCGCGTGGTGCCGAAGGGTTACAAGAACAACTTCACCATCGGCCGCGAACAGCTGCTGCGCTCGCTGCAACGCGCCGCGATCATGACCAGCGACAAGTTCAAGGGCGTGCGCTGGGTGATTGCTCCCGGCAGCCTGAAGATCAGCTCCACCAACGCCGACCAGGAAGAAGCGGTTGAAGAACTCGAGATCGACTACGGCGGCGACAGCGTCGACATCGGTTTCAACGTCACCTACCTGCTCGACGTGTTGAACAACCTCAAGGGCGACTTCGTCAACATCGCCCTGGGCGACGCCAACTCCTCCGCATTGATCACCATTCCCGACAATGCCGATTTCAAATACGTCGTCATGCCGATGCGCATTTGATTTCAGTTAGCCGGAAGCAGACGAGGGGCCGTGCATACACGGCCCTTCGCCACTTTCAGGAATTCGGTTTCACATCGATATCGCCTCGGCTTTGCATCGATTCAGCATCGGATTCCGCCAGTTTCACCGCGATTTTCACCGCAACACCAGCGTATTTCCTTAGCAGTCAGTCAGGCAGTTCCGTTAGTTTTTTCAGAAGGTAGCCATGTCCCAATCGTCCCAAGCGCCAGCAGACAACACCGTTCAACCGCAACAAAATCAATATGGAGCGTCCTCCATCCAGATTCTGGAAGGTTTGGAAGCCGTCCGCAAGCGCCCCGGCATGTACATCGGCGACACCTCTGACGGCACCGGCCTGCACCACCTCGTGTTCGAAGTCCTGGATAACTCCATCGACGAATCGCTCGCCGGCCACTGCACCGAAATCCACGTCACCATCCACTCCGACAACTCGATCTCCGTCATCGACAACGGTCGCGGCATCCCGACCGGACTCAAGATGGACGACAAGCACGAGCCGAAGCGCTCCGCCGCCGAAATCGTCATGACCGAGCTCCACGCCGGCGGCAAGTTCGACCAGAACTCCTACAAGGTCTCCGGCGGCCTGCACGGCGTCGGCGTCTCCTGCGTCAACGGCCTGTCCAAACTGCTGCGCCTGACCATCCGCCGCGACGGCAAGGCCTACGCCATGGAATTCGTGCGCGGCATCCCGCAAGACCGCCTGATCGAAGTCATCGACGGCGTGCAAGTCTCGCCGATCCGCGTCACCGGCGACACCGACAAGCGCGGCACCGAAGTCCACTTCTGGGCTGACGAAGAAATCTTCACCCACGTCGAATTCCACTACGAAATCCTGGCCAAGCGCATCCGCGAACTGTCCTTCCTCAACAACGGCGTGCACATCAAGCTGACCGACCAGCGCACCGGCAAGGAAGAAAACTTCGCCTTCGAAGGCGGCACCCGCGGCTTCGTCGAATACATCAACAAGAACAAGAGCATCCTCAACCCGACCATCTTCCAGGCCACCGGCGAGCGCATGTCGGACCAGAACACCAACATCAGCGTCGACGTCTCCATGCAATGGAACGACGCCTACAACGAACAGGTGCTCTGCTTCACTAACAACATTCCGCAACGCGACGGCGGCACTCACCTGACCGGCCTGCGCGCCGCGATGACCCGCGTCATCAACAAATACATTGAAGAGCACGAGTTCGCCAAAAAGGCCAAGGTCGAAGTCTCCGGCGACGACATGCGCGAAGGCCTCACCTGCGTCCTCTCCGTCAAAGTCCCCGAGCCGAAGTTCAGCTCGCAGACCAAGGACAAGCTGGTCTCCTCCGAAGTGCGCGGCCCGGTCGAAGAAATCGTCGCCAAGACCCTCACCGACTTCCTGCAAGAACGTCCGAACGACGCCAAGATCATCTGCGGCAAGATCGTCGAAGCCGCCCGTGCGCGCGAAGCCGCCCGCAAGGCGCGCGAACTGACGCGCCGCAAAGGCGTCATGGACGGCCTCGGCCTCTCCGCCAAACTGGCCGACTGCCAGGAAAAGGATCCGGCGCTGTGCGAACTCTACATCGTCGAGGGTGACTCCGCGGGCGGCTCGGCCAAGCAAGGCCGCGACCGTAAATTCCAGGCCATCCTGCCGCTGCGCGGCAAGGTCCTCAACGTCGAAAAAGCCCGCTTCGAAAAGATGCTTTCCTCCGAGCAGATCACGACGCTGATCGCCACCCTCGGCACCAGCATCGGCCCGGACGAATTCAACGCCGACAAGCTGCGCTACCACCGCATCATCATCATGACCGATGCCGACGTCGACGGCGCCCACATCCGCACGCTGCTGCTCACACTGTTCTATCGCCAGATGCCGCAACTGGTCGAACGCGGCCACATCTACATCGCCCAGCCGCCGCTCTACAAGGTCAAGGCCGGCAAGGACGAGCGCTACCTCAAGGATGACGTCGAAGAAGCGCAGTACATGATGCAGATCGCCCTGAACGACGCAGAGCTCGTCCCTAGCGAAGGCGCAGCACCGATCAGCGGCGCACCGCTGACCGAACTGGTCCGTCAATACAACACCGCCAACGCCATCATCATGCGCTTGACGCGTATGATCGACGCCGGCGCCCTGTCCGCGATCATGACCGGCGTCACGCTGCAACTGAACACCGCAGCAGAAGCCGAGCAATCGGCCGCCGCCCTCAAGGCCGCGATCAACGAACCCGGCGTTGACGTGGTCGTGCGTTCGGACGAACTCACCGACAAGCACATCCTGCGCATCAACCGTCTGTACCACGGCAACATCAAGGCCACCGCCATCGATGCCGACTTCGTCAACGGCCCCGACTACCAGGTGCTGGAGAACGCCGCAGCAACCTTCCGCGGCCTGATCGGACGCGGCGCACTGATCCGTCGCGGCAGCGGTGAGAAGATCAAGGAAAGCGCCATCAATGACTTCCACCAGGCCGTGGCATGGCTACGCGAAGAAGCCGAACGCGGCGTCAGCAAGCAGCGCTATAAAGGTCTGGGTGAAATGAATCCAGGCCAGCTGTGGGAAACCACCATGGACCCAACCGTCCGCCGTTTGCTGAAAGTGCAAATCGAAGACGCGATCGCCGCGGATCAGATTTTCATGACGCTGATGGGGGATGACGTGGAACCGCGCAGGGCGTTTATTGAGTTGAATGCGCTGCAGGCTGGGAATATTGATGTTTGATGTTGTCGGATGACATGAAACATGAAAACTGTGCCAAGTTAGTGAAAAAATCATGACGTAGATTGTGAAATTTTCTAACTGGCACAGTTAGTAGCTTGGATAATTTTGATGTAGGTGTCGTATCCGTTCTAACTACGGGGGACTTCTTTGATAAATGAAAAAAATTCCAAAACAATCAAAAAAGAGAAAAGTAAATCCTCGATACCTGGCGCGGCCCCAGGGCAGGCTTTAGGCTATAGTCTTCAATACACACGTTTAACAGCAATGTTGCTTATTGCTGAGCCGGGCAGCTGGTGCAGCTTAGAGGTTTTGGACGATGTGGTGGAAGAAAAAAATACAGGTGTGAAACACCTCGTTCAAAGCAAAAGCACTCTCGGTAGTAATCCAATCTCGGACCGTGCCAAATCTCTTTGGAAAACACTTTTTAACTGGTTACACTTAGTTGAAAACGGCCACGTAGAACCCGACCAGACTATCTTCGAAATCTACGTTTCCCGTCCAGTTGACGGTGACATAGCTTCGGCGTTCTCCGGTGCCAGGAACAACGCTGATGCATTGGCGGCTTTGCAGAAAGCGCGATTACTTCTTTGGGGAAGTGAGCCAGAATATCTATTAAAAAGTGATCTTTCAGAAGATATTGCTAAGTATGTCAATACAGTCTTAGCCGCGAAAGACTCCACTCTCATATCCTTAATAAAAAATCTTCGTCTTATGTTCGGTAGCGGAAGTCCGCAGTCCGATTTAGAGGAGATCATTGCCACTCATCCGGTATCCGCGTCGAAAATCGAAGATATCGCGAACTACCTATGTGGCTTGGTGAAGCGTGATGCAGACAAATTGCTTGAGCAATCTCTCCCTGCGATTCTTAGTAGAGATGAATTCCATCTGCGATACGCAGCTTATTGCCGTCGTGTGGACAGAGAAACTATTCTCACCAGTTTCGCTCCCGTCCCGACGAAGGATGAGGCGCTTGCACGAATGCCGGAAGTATTTGTCCAGCAGCTTGATCTTCTAGACCTGGAGTTTGAAGACAAATTAGAAGCTATAAGCGATTTTCTAATGGCTTCTGCGGATAGAACCATCTGGTCAAAAATGGGAGAAGTCGACGAAAAATCGTTTGATGAGTTGGATGACGAATTGACTAGGACATGGAAGAATAAACAACGAGCTAATGGAGTTGAGCACCGTACAAAAAGTGGGGTCGACCAAGGGCTTATGCTTTATGCGAAGTGCATGGAACACAAAGCAGTCATACAAGCTATGTCTGCTCCACCTCATTTCATTCCAGGTTGCTTTCATAGGTTGGCGGATACCCAAGAAATAGGTTGGCACCCAAGTTACTTGGAGTTACTTCGTATTAAAACGAAAGCGGTAGTATGAGTGCACTTTCTCGCGAAGTTCGTTATGTACAAAATCCCGCAATGGGAGCTGCGTTGGTTTGGCGTTTTATTTGTGGTTATACGGAGAACCACAAGACTTCGAACGCAGTTCCACTGCCCTTAATTTTTATCGTCCTCCCAATTTTATTTCACGAAGCAACAGCACAGTTTGTGAAAAGTACTTTAAAAAGCTCTGGTCTCAGAGCCTTTGCTACAAAATTTGGTGAGTCGAAAACATCCAAGCAGGATGTACTGCTCGGGATTCATGAGCGAACCCTTCGTTTGCGAGGACTAACCCGAGATGCTATGCGATTAGGATTAGTCACGCGCTTATTTTATCTCGGTGGTGATGCCGGCTTATTTCCTCTTTCTCGCACTCAAGCAATTGCAGGTATGTCTGATGAGATACGACAACTCATGCGCGATGCAGAGAAACTAGGTGTTTGGTGCGCACAACTTACTCTCCACGAAATTTCTGCAACGCTTAAGGTTCGTTTCTAATGTATTTCCAAATAAAAGAGCTAATTCTTTGGCCTCGAAATGCGACTTTTCCCCCAAGACGCGTTCCATTTGCACTCGGCAAAGTTAACGTCATAAGTGGTGCTTCCAGGACGGGGAAATCTGCAGTAATTCCTATAATTGACTATTGCCTTGGATCTGCCACTTGTTCAATTCCAGTAAATACTATTCGTGACGCCTGTTCTTGGTTTGGCGTGGTTATTTCCACTAAAAACGGAGAGAAATTATTTGCCCGGAGAGAGCCCGGATCTCAGCGTTCAACTGATGATATGTATATATTGGAATCTCGCTCTATAGATGAGATTCCAGTCAATATATCGAAAAATACAAATGCTGATTCTGTGCGTCGACTCTTAGATGAACTCGCGGGACTTTCGAATCTTGATTTCGGTTTAGGTGACGATACAAATGGATTTGACGGAAGGCCAAGCTTTCGAGATCTTGCAGCGTTTACTTTTCAGCCACAAAATATAGTCGCAAATCCAGACGTACTCTTTTTCAAAGCGAACACATATGAGCATCGCGAAAAACTGAGAAAAATATTTCCCTACATCTTAGGTGCAATTACTCCTGCTCTGATGGCAAAGCAGCATGAGCTTCGGCGTATACAGACAGAGCTTCGACGAAAAGAAAAAGAATGGCGTGGAGCAAAGGAAATCTCGTCGCAATGGTTGGCCGAATTACGTTCCAAGATAAGCGAAGCAAAGGAGTTGGGTCTTCTTAAAATTGAAACAGAGGGCGAGCTTAGTAGAGATCAGATGTTGAGTATGCTAGAAGAGATAGTTAAGCGAACCGATTTAACATTGGCGGTTAGTTCGACGACGATATCTGACGCTATAAAAGAATTGAATATGCTGGAGGCTGAGGAGCGAGAAGTATCTCGAGAATTGACGACGCTCCGTCATCGTTATGTGGAAATGAGCAGGATTCAGAAAAGTGCCTCAACCTATCATGATGCATTGAGAATACAACGCGATCGTCTACAGATATCTGACTGGCTTATATCGCATAAAGATGGAGAAGAAAATTGTCCGGTTTGCGGTAGTGGAATGGATGGCGCGAATCAAAAACTAGAAGAACTCCATTTGGCGCTTAAAAATCTTGAAGACACTTCGGGAATAAATGTTGAAATACCCGCAGCATTTGAACGAGAGCTTCAACGAGTTCAAGCGGAAGTATCTACTACAACCGATCGATTGAAGGCTGTTCAGCTAAGAAAAGCGGCACTCTCCAGCCGTTCTCAAGAAGCGCAGGGGCGGCAGTTTGTTGCTCAAAAAGCGGAACGTTTCGTGGGGAATTTAGAGAATGCCCTAAACCTTCATCGTCTCTTAGGTGACGACTCCGATCTGGCCAGTGAAATTTCAAAGTTGCAAACACGTGAGCGTGAATTACTTAGTGATCTAAAAAATTATAATATCGATGCGCAAAAGCAAAGGGCGTTACAAGCCGTCAATCTAAAAGCAGCTAAGCTTCTGCCATACCTCGATGCAGAGCGTCCTGACGATCCAATTTCGTTAGAGATCAACGACCTCACCGTAAAGGTGGCAGGCAAGAGCCGTGATGACTATCTTTCTGAAATTGGTAGTGGCTCTAATTGGCTCTCATATCACATCGCGATCTTATTAGGACTACAGCAGTATTTTCTCAGCCTCGAGCATAGTTCTGTGCCAAGTTTCTTGATACTGGATCAACCGAGTCAGGTCTACTTTCCGAAAAAAATGACGGTAAGAGACAGCGATCCTATAGACGAGCCGAGTATTCCAGACGAGGATGTTGATGCGGTACGAAAAGCATTTCGTGTAATGGGTTCTGTTGTCCGTGCAGCCCAGGGGAAATTACAAATCATTGTTCTTGATCACGCACCTAGCGATATTTGGGAACAATTTTCAAACGTTGTTGGTATGGAAGAATGGCGAGATGGGGTAAAGCTTGTACCAGCGGAATGGCTCGAATAAAACCTCTGTCCTATTGCCCCTGTGAATAGGAACTGCAAGTTCGAATGAGCTGGGAAAAACTTTCAGCATCTGGTCGGGCCTGAAGTATAGTTTTTACCTCTTCAATTTGAGCTCTAGTAGGAATCAATTCTGATGGGCTCTCATAGAGCCATTCAATTAGGTACATAGTAAGTCTCTCGACAGAAAGAGTAGCAACTTCATTTCTTGTCGGGACATATGTCCCCGCTCTGAATACTTGGCTATTGCCATGCGAACTAAAAGCAGCACTGAATGCTTCGTCTGGCACTCCAAAACGATCATCTGCATCATCGTTCATTTTGTCTTACCTTCGCTAAAATTCCTCACTATTTCATCATAGTGTTTGCGCTGAAAAAATCCAGTAACAATATCGACCGTCTCTTTTTTAGTCGACCTCAAAAAATATATCCGGAGGGCAGTCCTCATAGGAGAGAACTTACCAAGATATATAACTTTGGTTTCCAATTTATATAGTTGTGTAGCTGCTGATGGTATAGCTTGGTAATTGCATCCAAGGCCATGCATTGACAAAGATATTTTCGATATCTAGGCTGTTGGTAATTGCCATTACCAATACCAGGAAATGAGCCCCTTCTCCCAATTTCTGCACGACCTTAGAATGCGCCGTGATCTGCGCCAAGCGGAATTGGCTGAGTCATTAGGATATGAACAAAGTTATATTTCGGCCTTAGAAATTGGATTAAAAGGGCCGCCTACCTCAGAGTTCGTTGAGAAGCTAGTAGAGACCCTCAACATGTCCCCGTCTGAACAAGAGCAACTACATGCGGTAGTTTGCGCATCACGCCGTAAATTCGCAATTGATCTGGACGCGCCACTGGATGTCTATTGGCTGCTTAACGATTTACGTGAAAAGATGCAGCGTCTAAGCCCCTATCAAGTTCGGATGATTCGGGACATCTTGAGCATGCAAGAAAATTTGCTAGAAAAACGCCAGGATCCTATACGTCGACTCAAGCGACGTAGAAAAGAGGAGGCTGAAATGTAAAACGGGACAAACCTCGCGGCTTGCCCCGTTGGCTGATGTATCAAGAGATACTCCAGATTGGCGTCTAAAGTATCTCTAAAGCCTCGGTCAACGTCAAGCCCTCTTCCTTTCCTTGTGTCTATAACGCGCCGGCCTACTACCTGGCGTGTGGATTAGTACATCCAAGAATAGGCATATTCAATTCATTCTTACGCTGCAAAGATCTTCATCGAGAGCTTTGTACTAAGGAGAATGTATGTCCAAGAGTACTTGGCCGGGCCGGTGGTTAGGTCGCTCACCGGCGTTTGCAGATTCGCACACCAGGGCTAGGAAAGTGGTTAGTCCTTCCGGTGGCATCATGCGTGGGAAATTTCCAAGTAGGAAAAATGGCCGAATGGTGCATCACGAAGGCTTGTTAGAGCGGGATGCAATCTATCTATTCGAAACTTCTCCGCTGATCGCTCGATATCGTGAGCAACCCCAAACTATTCATTATCCAGACGGCGACAGGCTACGAAGATACACATCGGATTTTGAGCTGATGTTGATAACAGGCGAATTGGTGAATGTCGAAATAAAGCCAGAGCGAAGGTTGGCCGAGATCGACATTCAACACAAGCTGGGTTGCATCTCGATGCAAATGCAGCGCTTGGATATGTCCTTCCTGGTCCTCCCGGACACAGTCATCCGCGCAGAGCCACGTCTATCCGCATTGCGTTGGATCTTCCATCAGTCGCCACGGATACATCCAACTACTGAGTCGTGTCGAATGGCATTGCTCAAGGTTGGTGACGTGTTTCCAACGTCTATCAAAAATTTAGCGATTCGACTTAATGAATATGGCGTGAATCCTTTCAGCATGCTGATGTCTGGGATGCTGCACTGTTCCTTGAGTACACCTGTGACCCCGGAAACCTTCGTTAATCCTATTGAGGAGTTAGACGATGCCTGGTTTTATATTGCAAAAGAATACGGCTTTTGAATGGGCCGGATCCCTCTGTCGTATCGACCGGCTTCAGCCGAATGGTGAAGTCTTGATTGAATACGTCAATGAAGGTCACCTCACTATCGTAAGTAAAAAGCAGTTGCTCGTCGAATATAGTGAAGGTCGTATAGTGGCCAAGAATGTTCGTTCCGATGAAATCCTAGAACGACATATCTTCTCACGGCCATTAGATGAATTACCTCCCGAAATACTCAACGCAGCCACTCGAAGACTTCACTATGTGAAGGCCATCTTGGAGCATGGCTCGCCGGTGTTTACTCGAGAATATCTCCAGCCTCTTATTGAACTTGCTGCAAAACAAATCGATGATGAAAATCTTCCTAGCGTTACATCTATTTATCGATGGTGCACAAAATATAAAAATGGGCGAGATATACGTGCGTTGATTCCTCGCTTTGACCGAAGAGGATCTCGGAAGCTAAAGCAAGCTGACACAGTACTGCAACTTGCGTTGGCTTCAGTCGAGGAGGCGTTTGCAGCATCGCCCAAAGCGACAATCCCCAATATATATACAAGACTGTTGGGGAAGATAGAAAGCGAGAATCGCCTACTATCAATGTCGGCACATCTTAAGTCACCCTGCTTAAGGACTTTATATAGAATGTTCGATCGGCTGGAAGCCTATGATCGTGTATGTTTTAGAGACGGGAAACTCGCCGCAGACAAGAAGTTCAGATTAGTTAAATCCGGGGTGGTAACAACACAGATCCTGGAGCGCGTTGAGATCGATCACACGCCACTCGACTTATTCTTAGTCGATGAAAGAACATGGCTTCCGTTAGGAAGGCCAACCTTAACGGTGATAATTGATCACTACAGTCGAATGCTTTTAGGGTTCTATCTGAGCTATGGAAGTCCCTCGGCGCAGGCAGTAATGGGTGCCCTTCGGCATGCAATCTTGCCTAAGTGCCCAGCGAAGATGGTCTTGCCTCATCTAAACGTCCAACATGCCTGGCCTTGCTACGGCCGACCTGATGTCATATTTTGAGCTGATGTTGATAACAGGCGAATTGGTGAATGTCGAAATAAAGCCAGAGCGAAGGTTGGCCGAGATCGACATTCAACACAAGCTGGGTTGCATCTCGATGCAAATGCAGCGCTTGGATATGTCCTTCCTGGTCCTCCCGGACACAGTCATCCGCGCAGAGCCACGTCTATCCGCATTGCGTTGGATCTTCCATCAGTCGCCACGGATACATCCAACTACTGAGTCGTGTCGAATGGCATTGCTCAAGGTTGGTGACGTGTTTCCAACGTCTATCAAAAATTTAGCGATTCGACTTAATGAATATGGCGTGAATCCTTTCAGCATGCTGATGTCTGGGATGCTGCACTGTTCCTTGAGTACACCTGTGACCCCGGAAACCTTCGTTAATCCTATTGAGGAGTTAGACGATGCCTGGTTTTATATTGCAAAAGAATACGGCTTTTGAATGGGCCGGATCCCTCTGTCGTATCGACCGGCTTCAGCCGAATGGTGAAGTCTTGATTGAATACGTCAATGAAGGTCACCTCACTATCGTAAGTAAAAAGCAGTTGCTCGTCGAATATAGTGAAGGTCGTATAGTGGCCAAGAATGTTCGTTCCGATGAAATCCTAGAACGACATATCTTCTCACGGCCATTAGATGAATTACCTCCCGAAATACTCAACGCAGCCACTCGAAGACTTCACTATGTGAAGGCCATCTTGGAGCATGGCTCGCCGGTGTTTACTCGAGAATATCTCCAGCCTCTTATTGAACTTGCTGCAAAACAAATCGATGATGAAAATCTTCCTAGCGTTACATCTATTTATCGATGGTGCACAAAATATAAAAATGGGCGAGATATACGTGCGTTGATTCCTCGCTTTGACCGAAGAGGATCTCGGAAGCTAAAGCAAGCTGACACAGTACTGCAACTTGCGTTGGCTTCAGTCGAGGAGGCGTTTGCAGCATCGCCCAAAGCGACAATCCCCAATATATATACAAGACTGTTGGGGAAGATAGAAAGCGAGAATCGCCTACTATCAATGTCGGCACATCTTAAGTCACCCTGCTTAAGGACTTTATATAGAATGTTCGATCGGCTGGAAGCCTATGATCGTGTATGTTTTAGAGACGGGAAACTCGCCGCAGACAAGAAGTTCAGATTAGTTAAATCCGGGGTGGTAACAACACAGATCCTGGAGCGCGTTGAGATCGATCACACGCCACTCGACTTATTCTTAGTCGATGAAAGAACATGGCTTCCGTTAGGAAGGCCAACCTTAACGGTGATAATTGATCACTACAGTCGAATGCTTTTAGGGTTCTATCTGAGCTATGGAAGTCCCTCGGCGCAGGCAGTAATGGGTGCCCTTCGGCATGCAATCTTGCCTAAGTGCCCAGCGAAGATGGTCTTGCCTCATCTAAACGTCCAACATGCCTGGCCTTGCTACGGCCGACCTGAACAGTCTGGAATTCCACGGAAATGATCTTGAGAGCGTCGCCCTAGATTTAAGGACGGAAATAGTATTTTGTCCGAAGCATCAGCCTCGTTTTAAAGGTGTTGTGGAACGCTTCTTAAAAACAATCAACTATTCTTTTGTTCATCAGTTGCCTGGAACTAGTTTAGCTCGGTGGCATTTACGAGGGGACTATGACCCATTGAAAAACGCTGTTTTGACGTTAGCGGAATTCAATCAAATCTTTGAAAAATGGATATTGGACGTCTATGCACAGACCCTCCATCGAGGGCTCAATGAAACACCCTGGGTTCGTTGGCATGAGGGGTTAAAACAACGAGAACCAGAACTACCAGAGAGCGTTAAAGCTCTTCAGCGGCGCATTGGATTGGTTGAAGAACGCAGTCTGCGCCAAGACGGAATTGTTTTGCATGGCATTCGCTACAACGGTCAAGCTTTGACCCGGATCTTTAACACCTACGGGGCAGGGGTGAGGGTACGTGTGCTTTATGACCATGAGGATCTTGGCGACATTCAAGTGTGGGGGCCGGACGATACGGAGCCGCTTACCGTACTTGCATTAAATCAGGAATACGCACGGGGATTAACGCGCTTGCAAAATGAAATGATTCGCGAGACTGTCCGTGAAAAAGGAGCGTCCCAACAGAACACGCGAGAGCTGGAGCGAGCGAAATTGGATATCACCACGACTATTCAAGACTTAATGGCAAGTAAAAAACAAAAAAACCGTCGTCGCGCAGCGGCAATAAGTGGGGTCAGCAGTAACAATCCATCCGTCCCCGTAGTTCCAATGCAAGAAAAATATAGATCCGATGATGGCCCAGCGCCATCACATTCGCTATGGGAGGCGTCCGTTCCTCAAGAACTGAAAGACCAAGCCGATCTTCCGCCGGCTACTTATTCATTCTTCAGAGTAAATCAGAAGCAGTAATAAGGGAGATTAGAAATGACTCTTCCATTTTATGATGCCATCAAGCAGTTTCAAGACGCATACCTGATGTTTCCTGCATTCCAGGCGGCTTTCGAACAAATGGAGTCGAACCTCAAGCTATATCGTGCAACGGGCATGGCACAGAGTTTGTTGGTTTTTGGCGAGAGCGGAACTGGAAAGACCAGTCTTGGGGAGTTATTTGCTGGGCGCTACCCAAAAGAAGTTCTCATCGAACGAGACCTTATTCCAGTACTGCATGTCTCAATTCCTGCAGCTGCGACTATTGCCGGAACGGTCGAATCAGTCCTTGCGCGGCTTGGAGATCCGGAGCCCGAACGCGGAACTGTTTCAGTCAAAACGGCACGAGCTGTCAAGATTGCTAAGGGGTGTGGAGTAGAAATGCTGCTCTTTGACGAAGCGCAGCATATCCAAGATCGTGGTCACAGCAAATCCCAGTATTTTGTAGGCGATTGGTTGAAGACATTCATGGACGCGTTGAAATTACCCGTGACTCTCATGGGATTGCCAAGAACTCAAAGCTTGTTGCAAGTAAATGAGCAACTTCGCAGACGATTTACTCATCGACTGTCACTGTCAACAACCGGGGATGGGAGAGAAACAACAAATGACGACAGCCTGGCGCTTTTTACTTCGTTAGCCAGTGTGCTGCCACTCCCGCTGGATCCTAGGCCATATACGTGGCAAGAACTAGGTGTGAGGCTTCATTTCTCGACGGATGGCCGGATCGCATATGTAAAGCAATTACTGATTAGTGCATATGTCAAAGCTGTTGATCAAGGATGCGCACGAATATCGATTTCTGAACTGACTGATGCCTTTACGACGGTCATCTGGCCTTCAGGTGTTGGTAGCCTAAATCCTTTTCATAAAGATTTCGTATTTCGATCGTTAGATAGATCTGGCGAACCCTTTCAGATTGGAGATATTCACGCAGTTGTCCAGTCGAGAAGAATGAAATGAATACGCTTCCGCTTCGACCTCTACCGAAATCAGGCGAGGCGCTCTCAGATTTCATCGCTCGTCTCGCGTTCGCCAATGGTTACCAGGCATACGAATTGTGGAATGTATTAAACAAAGGAATTGGCGCTCATGAAAGCGTACTGTCGCAGGCGCTGAATGGACTTGCGCTTCCGGAGTTCTCCGGCCCGATCTGTAGTGGTATAGAGATCCCGGTAAATTCATTTGGACTTAAGTCGTCAGACTTCACCCATTTATATCGCCGGTGGTGCCCATTGTGCGTAGAGCTTGAGCCGTGGCTAAGACCTGCGTGGCGTCTAAAAATATCTATTGCTTGCGCCTCCCATGGAGTGCACTTGTTGGAGCGCTGCCCGCGTTGTCACAATTCTCCGAATGTGGGAGAAATTATGCATGGTGTGTGCGAATGCGGCGTAGTTTTTAAGAAAGTGCTCAGTCGAGCACCAAAAAAACAGGTGGAGCTCATGTGGGCACTCCAAGCTTCTTTGCTTGATAAGGCGGTTCTCCCCTTAGATGGTGAGTCAGCGACTCTAACGACCCAACAGTTGGTGAGATTAATCTTTTATACGGGAAGATTCATTGATGGCCCCACATTGTCGAAGCCTGGAAAAATACGAGATTTAGAGAGTCTTAGCGTCGCACTCAATTTGGTAACGGGAGTATCGATCTTGCTGAAAGGCTGGCCTGGAGTATTTTGGGATTGTCTTCAGAAATACGTTGATAACTCACCAGGGGATATGAGTGTTCAGCGGGTATTCTCACCGCTGTATCATGTTATTTACAAGGATTTGAGAGAGCCTGCATTTCAATTCCTAAGAGACGCCTTCGAGCTGTTTTTGCTTGATCACTGGCGAGGAGAGTTATGTGGTCGTCATCGGCTATTTAGCGAGGTAACCGTCAGTGGGAGTAGACATCAGGGGTTAGCTCATATTGCCAGAGCAACAGGACGGGGACGAGAGACGCTTAAGCGCCTAGTGCATCAGGACTGGTTACCAGCAAACCGCTTCAGCAGGTCAGAAAAGCGAGAGGTGATTACTATTGATAGAACAAAGCTTGCGGATTTCATTCCTGACGCTTCACATTTTCTAGATCTACGTAGCGTATCCCGCTTATTAGGAATAAAACGAACAAGACTACGTGAACTAGTCGCGGTGGGAATAATTCTAGCCGACATGGCGCCGAGGTGGTCGACGCGCAGTCATTGGCATTTCCGACGTAGCGAGATTGATAGATTTCTGCTCGAAATTCGTCAATTAGCTAATTCATATACTGGTGTTATAGGATCTGTGACGTTACGGCATGCGTTTCAATACTGGCATCTAAAAACACATGAACTAAAAGATTTATTACAGGCAGTAAAAGAAAAGAGAATATTCATCTCTCTATCCGAACATGGTCAATTTTGTGACGTGGCGTTCGAGGAAAAAAAGCTCCATGATTGGTTAAGTCAACATCGACAGTCAACGGCTGAGTGGATATCAGCAACTACCGCAGCTAAAATGATAGGGCTGAAAGAGCAGGTAGTGTATGAGCTTATTGCCAAGAATCTGATTTCAGCCGATATCGAATCGCGAGATGGGCGCATTTTCAAACGCATTTCCTCAACAAGCTTAGAGCGTTTTCGTCGAGAATATGTTTCGTTAGCAGAGTTGGCTATTCAGGAGAATTTATCTCCAAATACCCTCCTGAAAAAACTCAATGTGGTTCCTGTAAGCGGCCCTAAAATTGATGGAGGACGACAGTATTTTTACAGACGCGCCGATCTGGAGTCCTCTTAGCGCCTTTAATTATTCATTCAAGCAATCTTAGAAATAATTCCTGAAGAATATATTGTGATTGAACTTCTCCAAACGGCAAAAAAAAGTGCCTTGTGCAGTTGCGTCACATACGCGCCGAATGCGTGCCGCATTGCGTTACCGATTTGTAATTCTTGTCTTGGTACAGGTCTACGGGATCGTGATCGCCAAAAGACAATCGCACGAAACACAGAGCGCCTCTTACCGACTTACGCCGATTTTTTGAATTTTGATGGACAGCATTGCAAAAATATTTACCGACGTCTTCCTCGCGACTGGCGTTGTCCCGCATGCAAACGATCCATATTTGAGTTGCTACGCTGGGCTACTCGTTTCCCGAAATCTCCTACTCCGTTTAAGGGATGGGTGATGGGATTTCATGAACATCATGATCATCAATCTGATTGCATTGTCATAGACGGTCAGCTCCGACCAATTCGTCGATTTCCACGGTTTCTTCCGACGGTGCTTTGTGAGCAATGCAATTCCGCCGACGCAAGTGCTAAGAAGAAGTTGAAACTGCCAGCTGAATTTTCGTTTTCGCCCGTGGAAATAGGCACTTTCGTGACGGCCACACCGCATGGCTGGCATTTATTGGATTACCGAGTAGCACAAGAGCTCTATACACGCATCCAAGCAGCGCCCCCTTGCCCATACCCATTCTAGTAAGAAAAACGCTAGGAAACATGATTAGGGCCTTCATTCAGATGGCGATGTCTTCCGCGCCTACTTGTGTCATTCGATCTAAAAGGGATTGGTAGTCGTAGTCATCCGGATCCTTCTCAAAAATCTCCCCGATCACTTTTAGGGGATTAAGCATCAAAATGTACTGATAGTCCCCCTTTACGCCAGGCTTAGCCTCTATCACACCGATATCGGCCAAGATGCTCATACGCTTCTTCCATGTTGCCTCTGCCCTTGGTCCCCCAAATCCTGACTCGTGTGCTAAGTCGCGCTGATTGCGGACCTCTACGAAGCCTTCATCGAACACCCGGCACCAGAGCGCTAGATAGGTCGCAGATACTGGAAATCCTTTACCGGCAAGACGATCGAGAATTTTATTGATGATTGGTAGCGTCCGGGGGATCGTAGTAAAACCAACATTGCGTTTTCTGAGCCATAGCGCTGAGTCCAATACCTCAGGCCATAGACGTGTTCGAATTTGGAGGCGTTTTGAGGAGATACTATTTTTTACTACCTTTTTTGGGCCCTCTGAATCATCAGTATCATCTTCAATTACCCGCCTAATTCGCTTTTTAAGCATATTTAACCTCTATTCAAGTTCAATATATTATACATTGACGCAATATATGTTGTATTTGCTCTCTTTAAAATCAAGGGGTTACATAAAAGCCTGTACTCAATGTACTCATAGTTATCAATGTACTCAATTGTAATCTATGTTCTCAATGTGATGTGACGTCGACACGCGAAAGAAACGTACCTACTATTCGTCCCAACAACGCTCATTACGCTTGTTATCTCCCTTGTCCAGTTGAAAGGGGCCTTACCTCCGTCATGGCTGTAAGGTTCGAAAGAGGATTTCGTTCCATAGGGAAGCGCACCACGATGAGTTAGATCTACCCCTCCCCTAAAAGGGAGTGAAAATAAAGCCCCACCGGGGCTTTTTTTTCGTCTGGACATTTCGCTTTCACTTTCTAATAATTAAAACCAATGACGCAATTCAACAAGACAACCGGTAAGCCGAGTGATTTGCTAAAGAAAGTGAAAGCACGGGGGTTGCTAGGCTTGGATGATGACGCAGGGACAAAGCTATTCTATGACTCCATGCAGAAAGTCGGATACTACAGACTGACAGGATATTTTCTGCACTTCCAGCAGTTAAACTCTGCAGTGGACGCTAGGCGTCATTACTTCTATCCCAATACTACTTTCAAACACATCCTAGACATGTATGAATTTGATACGCGTCTTCGAGATCTTGCATTAAGCGCGCTCGAAAAGATTGAAGTAGCGCTACGTACCAGCATCTGTGAATTCATGTGTCAGAAAGAGGGAGCTCATTGGTATTTGAAGCAGAGCTCTTTCACGGGAGGGAAGCTAACACTCATCCACGAAGAGGCATGCAAGCACTTGGACTACGATGTAAAAAATAATAGACCATTCTCCCAAACGCCAATACCGAACACCAAAGCCGGTCATTTATTTATTCAACATTATTACAGCCGGTACACTAATCCAATTACACCTCCAGGTTGGATGTTGCGTGAAGTTGCTAGTTTCGGATTCTGGGCGCGCACCTTTGATGCACTTGACCCTGCTTATAAAAAATCCATTTCGGATAATTGGAAATATCCAGACGGCAAACGAATTCACTATTCAATTCTCTCGGATTGGCTCTGGTCTCTGTCGATCCTGCGGAATCGCTGTGCCCATCATGCGCGTATTACAACAAGAAGCTTCCCCTTTCCGCCACCGGTACCTGCAGACAATGACGCAAAGAACTGCTTCGAACAAAAAACGGACGATCTTAGAACCCTCTTCGTGGTTATATCGCTATTGTTGCGTAATGTCGTACAAAACGATGTTTGGAAGTCCGATCTGATTTTGTTATTAGAGGCTTACCCAAATATCGATATGAAAAAAGCCGCAGGCTTTTCACGGGGAGAAGATCAACGCTGGAAAGACATTCAACTGTTTCAGTTGCTTTGAATAGTATTAGCCGTGATCCGACATCGGACGGTATGCCTGGTTGATCGCACCTGATTAGATGGCCCAGTTTTTGAAGGATGTTCTTTGTCTCGCAAACTTTATCTGATAAAACCTTCTCGCCACGATGATGAGCAATCACTTCTATTGCCGGAGGAAGTAGTTAGGGATATATCCCAAGGAATTGAAACATCTCTGACTCTAGATCTCAACATACTTAGTTTTTTAAGATCGGCACTGAATTCTTCGACAGAGGCAGCTGCTAACGAGGGACTGCTGGCGGAGATACAAAATGTGTTCAACACTCCGTTCTTGTTCTTGTCGCCAGGGATGGCATTAGGGGAGGCAGATGAGTCCTATTTGGATTCTCTACATAGCTCGTTTGAACAGTTCTTGGAACAATTCTGTCCCGGTTACAGAGACGCGCCCAATGCAACGCGTGACTATCGGTCGAATATTGGGGCACGCCGATACGGCGCCTTACCAAAGATAGAGCAGCAGTTTTTTTCTATCAGTTATCTCGCCTTACTCAAGGTCCACGACATTATTTTGGCAAATCGCTCATCTTCCCCGGAAGCTAAATTCGATCGGTTTCTAGAGTACATGGATGGAGTGGCGAATTTTGTTCCAGCATTGGAAGCCGAAAAAGCAAAATTTTGTTTTTCTTCCAATCAAGGGAGCTTAGACACGGAATTTGTTAGTCTATCTGACGCGATTAAAGATAATTTTAATAAAGGCGGTCGCGGCAGTAAGCGTGTGGAACGTGTCTTAAATGGGGCGCGCGACGTCATGTACTTGCGAATGGTCGCTAGTATGGACGGGAAAAACCTTGATGGTAAGCCGCAAAATACATGGTTGCTTACTTGTGACGACGGCATAGCGGCATTGTCTCGCGCAATCTACTTCTATCCAGTTGAGGACGAAGCTTCGAAACACGTCACTATTGCAGAGTACGGCTCTCGAAATAAAAACGCGTATTGGAGATACGTTGATGCCGAGTGCGCGCGAGTATTGCTAATGAGGCGGAAAGACGGAAGAAGTACAGCAACCAATCATGGAACAAAGGACCATCTGGGACGTCTTGCTGACTTGGCCCATGAGCTGGAGGAGCGAGTGTCCTTTTATCCCGTGTAAGGGACGACTATCGCACTGAATCGGAATAAGGCCGCCAATGCAATATGAAAAAATATGTGAAATAGTCGGCCCTGTTCAGAACTCTGATCACGCGGAGCCACAGATCAAAAAATCTGATAGCCAAGCTTCGCTATCGGCACTTTCTATCTCACTTGGTTTAGCTACCTCGGCAGCATTCATCCCCAAGTTCGAATAGCGTATTGCGATACATACACAAGCCAGCGCTTCAAAGAAGTCGCATACCCCGTATGTTCCAATCCTTAGATTAGACTTATCCCTTTTGAGCCGTTTCTGCTAAGCGCAGAGGCGAATAATAAAAATGAAGGGGGCAGTAAATTGAAAACAAATAAAACAACATTTCACAGATTTGAGTTCCGGCGGCGGCTCCGCAAGGCACTAAATATTTCAATCTATACACCATCCATGAGGCTTATCAAATGAAGGCGCCAGATCTGCGCTTTCAAGTCGACTCTCGATTAGCCACATTACTCAGCCAAGAATATCCCTCCTCAGAAAGAGCGTTAAAAGAACTGATTGATAATGCGTGGGACGCTGATGCTGAAACCGTCTCTATCACATTGCCTAAGCCGATGAGCGACGATCCGATCGTCATTTCTGATGATGGTTGCGGCATGACAGAGGAAGAATTACGTCGGCATTATTTGTCAATTGCGACAGATCGTCGCTCGAGACGAGGAGATCGAACAGCCGGTAAGAGTCGTTCGATAAAGGGCCGCAAAGGCATTGGAAAATTTGCGGGCTTAATGGCCGCATCAGTGATGATATTAGAAACTAGAGCGCGAGGCCGTCTGTGTGGTTTCACTCTACGCCTCGCTGATTTGGCTACAGTCGATGATATCGAGCAATTGAATATCGCTTTTTATAGTGAGTCATGCTCAGAAAATCAGCATGGAACAACAATAACGCTAACCAATTTGCATCAGGGGCTAGCGTTTCCCGACTCGAATAAATTGCGGCAGGTGCTGCTTCAAGACTATGGCCGCCAAGATGACTTTCGTATTGCGGTAGACGGGAAGCGACTGGACGTAAACGATATATCTGGGAGCTATTCCGAGTTCGACCAAGACTTACCTGCAGTAGGAAATGTTAAATTGCGATTCGCTATCAGCGATGCAAAAGGAGGATTGAGGCAGCCTGGTATTACCTTACGAGTAGATGGAAAATCTGTAGGAAAGCCAAGTTTTTTTGGCCTAGATAAGAGAGACGATTTCCCTCCAAAATTATTGCGCAAGCTATACGGTGAGATCGATGCCGATGGACTGCGTGAGCACATAACTGCGGGATGGGACGCTCCAGTCGAAAACAGTGAGCTTCTTAAAGCCGTAGAAGCCTATGTACAACCAATTCTCCAGCAAGCTTTCGACATTCAATATCGACGCGACATGCAGCTGGCACAAGCGCGATTGAAGAAAGCAATTCAAGCGCGTTTAGCAGAGTTACCGGAGCACAAACGAGAATTTGCTGATCGTGCAATCAAAAAAATACTTGATAAGTATTACGGTGAACCGGAAAGCAAACTTGAGCCGATAGTATTCGTATTATTAGAGGCCCTGGAGCGTTCCGACTATCGATTGCTGTTAGAACATATTGCAGACACTGGACCACGCGACGTCGCTGTTTTAGCCGAAGGCCTGAACGATTTCGGATTGGCTGAAATGGCCTATCTAGTGGAGCAAGCAAACGCACGGTCAACCTTTCTAAGTCAGTTAGAAAAACTTGTCGCGGATGATGAAACCACCGAAGTAATTATGCATCGAGCGTTGGAGCGTAACTTATGGGTGTTTGGCCCCGAATATTCATTGTTCAGCACTAACATGACATTGAGGCGCCAAGTTGAAGAGTATTTACAGAAAAAATATATTGGGGATAAAGCCGTTCAGCGCCCTGACCTACTACTAAATCAAAATCTAAACGGAGAGTATCTATTAATCGAGTTTAAACGGCCTAGCCACTCTTTGAATCACTTGGACTACCTCCAGTCAATAACATATCGTCACGACTTTGCAAAACACGTAAGTGTACCGATACGAGTACTCCTTATAGGGGGCAATCGGTCGCATGACTTCCCTTCAGAGAATCGCGAGCCGGAAGTCAGCGCAGCAACATTTGGACAAGTAATTTCTACTGCGAGGCGTCATTTGCAATGGCAATTGGGCGAAGAATTTGGACGCTAATTGCAATCAGCCATTACTACCTCTTGGCCCTATTCTTTTTACGATCAATAACTTTCAAAAATTGACTATAAATAAAAACAATGTCTCTAAACATTAAAGTCCGTTCCTTGACTACATGGCTTTTTAGCCTTAGCCCAGTAGAAAAAATAGTAGAAGATCCAGTCCAAAAATTGCTAAATGGTATGCGAGTCACATCTAAGTGCCGATACAACGCATCCATACGACTAAAGAGGCAAAGCCAATTTTCCTTTTTTGCTACGACGCTATTGTCGTTAGGATTAATCCTTGTGCCTCTCTTGCAAAATTCGGACATTCGCTTAGCATTCTCTTCAAAAGTACTGAATATGCTGCAAATTTTCCTTGCCGTAGCGGTACTTGTTTACTCGGTGATTAATGCTACAGCGAGGTATGAAATTCGTGCAGAAGCGTTGAACGAATGCGGAGACAAAATTAAGGACTTAATACGAAATTTACGGCGCGAAGTATCCGAAGGCAAAAAGGCAGGCACACCAATCGATCTCGCCAAATACAACCAACGATACGATGAAGTTAGTACGGACGCAGAAAATCATTCGCGGGTAGATTTTCTCTTCGCCTCATTAGAGATGAAGGGAGATTATTGCTATACCGGACTACTAAGAATTTTTATGTATATCAGGAGTGCTTTTCTCTACGTGATTCCCTATGTCGTTCCGTCTCTCATGCTCGGTGCGGAAGTCGTTTTCATTGGAGATATGCTTGGAATTACAGATTTTTTTGCTCCGTACTTGCAGCCACTTAGTATCGAAAAGTAGAACAATCTATAAAGCTAAATATTGGTCGGCCAACTCCCCTAAAGTACTACTGTTGGAGAACCTTTCCATTCACTCATCAATAAAATTATATGAAGAAAAATAATAACTTATGGCTTTTAGGCGCCGCAGTTATTCTTATTATTGTGGCTGTACTTGTGGTTTCAAAAAACTACAATGAAATTTTAATGGCCGTTCACTTTAAGGATTTTGAGGCGACCGTATCAGGTAAAGATAGAGTTCCCGATCCTTCAAAGACATCATCTGGAGAGACGAACAAAGACAAAGAGAAAAACTCTGCGCAGAAGCCCGAAGGAAAGAGCGCCGGCACAAATACCACGAGCGGAGCCAATTCTCCGATTATTGAAAATGTACATGCACCTGTTACAGTGAACTATGGAAAAAATTAATATAAATAGAATCAAAATTACCTTAGTCTTGCTAGCTTGCTGCACGAGATTGTTTGCTGAACCAACGATAACAAATCAAACCACCAAGCAAAACTCGCCAATTTTTAGCGGCGTCAAAGGCGACATAACGGTCAACTATGGCGATCGTGAACGTATTGGTAAAAAACTAGCTATTCGAGAGCTATATCTAATTCCAGTGGATAAAATTTCCAGGAGGTCTTGTGCGCCCGAAAAGGAAAATTGTAAGGACACTTTTGAAGCCGTTTTCATATACATGAAAATTCAGAGTATCTGGCCCGAACCTTTTCTGATAACTGCCTCTAGCGTTGATGTAATTGCCCCCAAAAACAATATTACTTTGGGGCCTGGCATATTCGGGAAGAACGTTATTCCCGAAAAGATTACTCAGAATGAATATCCTAAAGATCTCTTGTTTCAACCCGGTGAGACCAAAATACTAGGCCTCTCAAAGGGCTTGAAGCTAAACGGTATCCTCGCTTTCTTCAGTGGTGAGGTACTAGAAGATCAGGTGATGGATCTGAAGACTCCTTTTGGAATTGACTATATTGGGCGAGTTGACGATCTCAATAAATTCTTAGAGAAAAAATATGGCCGCGGCGCTGCGATTCGCATTCGCCTATTTGAAAAAGACTATAAAGCTCTTTTAACGACAACTGCATACTTGGATAAAGGGGGCGATTTCTTTACGGATGGGGACGTGAGAAAAAGTCACTATAACTTCCAACATGACGCGTTTATCGGAGAGGTTTTGTATCAGCTGAAGGGCGGGAAAGAAAGCTTCTTCACCCGTATTCCTCCCAAGAGTCGTTCAGATGAGTTATCGAAATGAAATTTCAGGCTAGAAGATGGTTTGTGATGTCTAGGTGTTCCTTTGCTCGCAGCATTGACC
>NZ_AJHH01000712.1 GCF_000256565.1 Herbaspirillum lusitanum P6-12
AGTGGGTCAGAGTGGGTCAGTTTTCGATGCAAATCTACAGTAAAGCACAATATTGCTTTAAGCGAATTGATTATCCAAGACGCGGCCTCTAAGATCATGGACAAAGAAGTCGACAGATATTACATATTAACTACCCACAATATCTGTGAACCGACGGACGCTTTGAATGAGAAGATAGCGAGAGTTAAGGCTCTTTACAATTGTCAACTTATTGCCAATGGCGTCATTCCTTCAATTAAGTACTATTTGCGCCTCTTAAGTGACCCAAGTGTGGTCTTTCCTAAATATGTCGAGCTGCTCTTAAAAGATAAAGCAATTAAACATGAGCACAGGGAAATATGGAATAAATTGGCTATCGAATGATTGTAGGCTGCTTGTTCTGGATATAACCAATAGTCAATGCGCTTGGACTGGGCTCTGTGACATCCCCATCCCCATCCTCAAATTTGTACGCGAAACTTAGCCTATAAAACGCAGCTTCAAAGGAGCCTTTACCATGCCCACCGGAACCGTAGAACTCCACCGCATCCTCCGCACCACCCCCGACAAAATCTACCGCGCCTTCACCGACGCGGCCGCCCTTGCCAAGTGGCTCCCGCCCTACGGCTTCACCTGTACCGTGGAGCATCTGGAAGCCAAGGTCGGCGGCACTTTCCGCATGTCGTTTTCGAATTTCACCAGCGGCAACGGCAACTCTTTCGGCGGCGAATACAAGGAGCTGGTGCCGAATGAACTGGTTCGCTACACCGACAAGTTTGACGATCCGAATCTGCCTGGCGAAATGCAGGTGACGGTGAAGTTGAAGCCGGTGCTGACCGGCACGGAAGTGCGCATTACGCAGGCGGGGATTCCGGAAATTATTCCGGTGGAGATGTGCTATCTCGGCTGGCAGGAGTCGCTGCTGCAGCTGGCCAATCTTGTCGAGCCGAATATTCCCGGCTAGCGCAAGACGCTCTTTCGCAAGTCCCGATCACAATAAAAAAAGGGAGGCTGACGGGGATGAAGGCCGCTGGATTTTTGCTTGCTCTGATGCTGGTTGCTGCGCACCACTCCGGGGTTGCGGCCAACACGCCTTGCTCGGGGAAGAAGGGCGGCGTCTCTCATTGCGCCGGTGCGGAATTCATCTGCAATGACGGTTCCGTCAGCGCGTCGAAGAAGGTCTGTTCCATGTCCAACCGGCAGCAGTTGTTGCCGCTTGCGAAGGACGATGATGACGGTGGCTGCAGTTGCCGCAGCCACCGCTACTGCACCGGACCGCGCGGCGGACAGTTCTGCTATACGGACAGCGGGAACAAGAGTTATCGGCGCCGCTGACTCTGATTTTCCTCAGTCGCCCAGGTCGATGATTTCACGCGCCGCAATCTCCGCCGGCGTCTCATAAAAACTCGCCACCCAAACCTGCGGACTCTGATCGCCCTGCTCCGCAAAACCCGCCAGCACCTCGCTCACAAAATTGATCGAACTCTTGTCCAAACTGGCGAACGGATCGTCCAGCAAATTCACCGCCGCGCCTGCAGCGAACGCCCCCGCCAGATACACCTTGCGCTTGCTGCCGGTCGACAGCATGAACAGCTTCTTCTCCGCGTGCGGCGTCAGCGACAGTCCTTCCAGTAATTCCGGCAGCGCGGCGTCGTCGAAGTCGGGGAACCGCGCCTTCACCGACGCAAAATAGTCCGGCACGCTCAGTTGGTCGAAGGCTTCCGTGCGCGGGTCGACGTAGTAAACCTGTTGCTTGTATTGCGCTGCTTGCTCATCCAGGCGGACGCCGTTGATGGCCAGTTGGCCGCTGCTTGCCTTGAGCTCGCCGGCCAGCACGCGGATCAGGCTGGTCTTGCCGCGCCCATCGCCGCCGCGGATGACGGTGACGCCGGCGGGCAGGGCCAGCGAGATGTTCTTGAACACTTCATGGTCGGGGTAGCTGAAGCTCAGGTCGGTGGCTTGCAGGATGGTCGGGCTGGTCATCGGATTCGGTGGGTTCTGTGGCTGCGGTGGATTGCTGGTGTCGTCATGCGGACTGCTGCTTGCCGACGCGAGAGGCGATTGTAAATCACCTGCGCCGGCCGGATCAGTGCAGCCGCTCCGCCGGCGAATTTGCGTCGCGCAGCGTGATGGTGATCTCGCCATTGCGCTCCAGCACTGCACGCGCCACGTGGTCCAGCGTGGCGCCGTCTTCCTTCTTGCGCAGCGCGACGTCGATGTCGCGATCGCTGATCAGGCCGGCGCGCATCTGGTGCGGGTCTTTGCGGCCGTCCTTGACGAGCAGGCGTTCGGTGCCGCTGATGAGGTCGTCGAGCCAGGCCCAGCGCGTGACCAGCACGCCGATCAGGCGGTGCAGCAGCACCAGCACGGCGCCGGCGGCGAGCGTGGGCGGCAGCGGCGAGGCGCCGACGATGGCGCGGCTCAGGATCGCGCCCAGCAAGACCGTGATGCACAGGTCGAAGGCGCTGCGTTGGCCGAACGAGCGGCGCCCGGCGATGCGCAGGAAGATCAGCGTGAAACAGAACACGATCAGCGCCCGTATCGCCATGGTGGCGGCGCTGAGGTCGTTGGAGGCTTCGATGAGTTGGCGGATGTCTTCCATGCGGTTTCCTGAGGTGTACTGAATGCTGAGTAATGGGGGCGGCGGTGCGCGAGTCGCCATTGTGCATGAGCCTCCGTGGCGAGCGCCAGTGTCGGCCAGCGACTTCCGCTTTAAAATCTTGTCGTCAAGGCAATGCCGAAACGGCATGGGACATTCCCATGCCGTATTTGTATAGTGTCATGCCGGAAAGTATGCGGCGGTCAATGCCTGCCAGAGAGAGCGCGAACAAATGGAAATCAAATGGGTGGAAGACTTCCTGTCGGTGGTCGAGACGCTGAACTTCAGCCGTTCGGCCAAGCTGCGCAACGTCACGCAGCCGGCCTTCGGTCGCCGCATCCGTTCGCTGGAA
>NZ_AJHH01000713.1 GCF_000256565.1 Herbaspirillum lusitanum P6-12
ACCACGGTGCAGGCGACCAATGTGCACGATGCCGTGATGGCGCTGGTCGAGCGTCACTGCGACCTGCTGATCTGCTATCACCATCCGCAGCAGGGCATCGACCTCGACTCCGAACGCTACGCCATGCTGTCGCTCGGCAAGGAGCCGCTGCGCCCTTATGTCAAGGCCATCGGCAAGGGTGTGCCGAAGTACACGCTGCCGGGCACGGCGAGCGAGCCGGTGCCGTTCCTGAGTTACTCTTCCTATTCGTCGCTGAGCCGCATCGTCGAGAAGCAGCTCAGCGCCAGCCCGCGCCCGGTGCACGTGTTCCGCCGTTTTGAGTCGGACCTGGCCGAGGGCCTGAAAAGCATGGTGCTGGAAGGCCATGGCGTGGCCTGGCTGCCGGCCAGCGCGGTGACGCGCGAAGTGGCCGAGGGCAAGCTGACGCTGGCGATCGCGCCCAACGACAACGAGGCGCTTTCGACCGGCCTGTGGAGCGACGAGATGGACATCCGCTTGTATCGTCGCATCGATGACGCCCGCTCCGATCTCGACCGCATCTGGGCTTGCCTGAAGGCCGCGCACGCAGTGCGTTAGCAATTACAGGATTTCATTTCTGCATCTACCTGCATCAACATGCATCAACCAACGTTTAGAAGAGGACCACCGTGAAGCTCATCACCAACCAGCAAGTCAGCGAACTCGTCACCACCGCCGACGCCGTGCAAGCCATGCGCGAAGCCTTCGCCGCACGCGTGCGCACCAGCGCATCCAACGGCGT
>NZ_AJHH01000714.1 GCF_000256565.1 Herbaspirillum lusitanum P6-12
GCGCAGCAGGCACGCGTGCGCACCAGCGCATCCAACGGCGTGATGCTGTCGATGATGGGCGCGGTGATCCCCGATGCGGGCATTGCCGGCGCCAAGGTCTACACGACCATCAAGGGCGCGTTCAAGTTCGTGATCACGCTGTTTTCGACCGAGACCGGTGCACCGCTGGCGACCATCGAAGGCGACACCATGACCGGCCTGCGCACCGCCGCCGCGACCGCAGTGGCTTGCGATGCGCTGGCGCGCAAGGACGTCGAGACGCTGGCCGTGATCGGCACCGGGGTGCAGGCGCGCTCGCACATCCCGGCGCTGCTGCAGGTGCGCAAGTTCAAGGAAATCCTGATCGCAGGCTTGTCCGGACAGCAGGAGCTGGCTGACGAAGTGACAAAAACCTACGGCGTGCCGGCGCGCGTGGTCGAGATCGACGACGCCGCCCGTCAGGCCGACGTGCTGGTGACCGTCACACGCGCATCGACACCGCTGTTCTCGGGCGACTTGTTGAAGCCGGGCGCCTTTGTCGCCGCCGTCGGCGCCAGCAAGGCTACCGTACGCGAGCTGGACGACGTCGCCATCAAGCGCGCCGCCGCGCTCGTGGTCGAGTGGAAACCGCAGGCGCAAATCGAAGCCGGCGACCTGGTGCAATGCGCACCGGGCACCTTCGACTGGGCCAATGTGTGGGAGCTGGGCCAGGCCGTCGACGGCAGCATCGGCTACAAGCGCAAGGAAGGCAAGGACGACGATATCGTGATCTACAAGGCCATCGGCATCGGCCTGGAAGACGTGGCGCTGGCGGGCCTGGCGTATCGCAAGGCGGCGGCGCAGAACGGCTGGTAGGCTGGTACCTTGCCGATGAAGCAATAGCCCGGTGCAAACGGCGGCCTGCGAGTCGCCGTTTTGTTTTGTGCTCCGCTCGCTGCTTCCTCGCCTCCTCTTCTCTCCTACAGCAGCTTGCGGCACTGTCCGATGTCCATCGGCGGCGCGCCTGACTACAGTAATATCTATCCCCCATCATTTTCCCGTCCCGCCTTGTTGCATCCCGGCGGCAAGGCGCCTCCGCGTCCCCAGGGAAATCTCACATTGGAGACCGCCATGAACCGTTTTGAAGACAAGGTCGTCATCGTCACCGGCGCCGCATCCGGCATGGGCAAGGCCACCGCGCATCGCTTTTCCAAGGAAGGCGCCAAGGTCGTGCTGGCCGATCGCCAGCATGAAAAACTGCAGGAGACGCTCGAGGAGTTGCCGGCCGATCGCACTGCGGCGCGCCTGACTGATGTCTCCGCGCATGAACAGGTGCGCGACCTGATCGATTTCGCGATTGAAAAATTCGGCAAGCTCGACGTGCTCGTCAACGATGCCGGCATCCACGTGCCCGGCAATGTGCTTGAGGTCAGCGTCGACGACTGGCATCGCGTGCAGGCGAACAATGTCGACAGTGTGTTCTTCGGCGCGCGTGAAGCGATCCCGCACCTGGCCAAGACCAAAGGCAGCATCGTCAACGTCGCTTCGGTCTCGGGTCTGGGCGGCGACTGGGGCATGAGCGCCTACGATACGTCCAAGGGCGCGGTGGTCAATCTCACGCGCGTGCTGGCGCTGGACTTCGCCAGGAAGGGCATCCGCGTCAACGCGGTCTGCCCGACGTTCACCTATACCGGCATGACGGCGGACATGGCTGACAACAAGGCGCTGATGGCGAAATTCGCCGAACGCATTCCGCTAGGACGCGGCGCCCAGCCGGAGGAAATCGCCGCCGTGATCGCTTTCCTCGCCAGCGAGGATGCGGGCTTCGTGACCGGGGTAAATATGCCGGTTGACGGCGGACTCACTGCATCCAACGGCCAGCCCGGCCAGTAGCGTCCACCAGCATCAATGATCAAGAGAGGAACCGTCATGTCCGATCGCCCCGTTCTACATCGACCGCAAGCTCCGCAATCCTCCGGCACCGCCGACGCGCCGGTCAATCCCGACCGTGAATACGAGGATTCCACCGAGAGCAAGCTCGACCACAGCAAGCCGCCGCATCACGACAAGACTGCGGCCGACAAGAAGCACAAGGATGAGCCGCAGATGTCGGTTGGCAAGTAAAATGGATTAACAATCTTTAAGTTGTTTTATTGATATACAACTTATATATTGTATTTGCAATTTACAACTCAAAGGGTGTAGCATGAATCTTCACCTCCATGGAGATCTGCATGCTCTATCCCATCAAAACCCTCAGTCAGCTTCGGCCGATCCTGCAAGGCTTTCGCAAGGAAGCAGGACTGACCCAAGCGGCGCTGGCGGAGCGCTTGGGCATGTCCCAGCAGAATTATGCCAAGCTCGAAGCCAATCCGGCCTCGGTCAGCATGGAGCGTCTTCACGCTGTATTCAGCGTACTGAACGTGGAGATGGCGTTAAGCCAGGCAGGAACTGCCGTCACGGTAACCACTTCGCCCGCAGTGCCAACGCGCAAACCTACACTCAAGACAACAACAAAAGAGCCGCAATCCCTGCGCCGCGTCACTTCGCCAGCCATTAAAAAAGAGGTCTGGTAACCATGGGTCGCCGTACGCTGACGCAACGACTCTTCGTCTGGATGAATGGCATTCGCGTGGCTGCCTGGGACAAGACCCGGGACGAGGAACGCCTGAGCTATTTCCCAGAGTGGCAGGAGCAGGAGGAAGGACGGCCCCTGTCGCTCTCGCTGCCGTTCACGCCAAATAACTTGGTCTACCGCGGCGCGCTTGTTTCTTCCTTCTTCGACAATCTCTTGCCGGACAACGATGCGATTCGCCGTCGTCTGGCGCAGCGTTATCACGCAGAAAATACCGATCCATTTTCTTTGCTGGCAGAACTCGGCCGCGATTGTGTCGGCGCCATTCAGCTCTTGCCCCCGGACGTAGCGCCGACGGATTTGTTTTCCATTTCCGGCAGACCTCTGGACGAGGCGGAAGTCGCGAATCTCCTGCGCAACACCACGAGCGCCGCGATTCTCGGACAGACCGGCGAGCACGACGATCTGCGCCTGTCCATCGCTGGCGCGCAGGAAAAGACTGCGCTGCTTTATCACGAGGGCGCATGGCATTTGCCGCAAGGGAGTACGCCGACCACACACATCTTCAAACTGCCGCTGGGACTGGTCGGCAACCGGCGCGCCGACATGCAGAGCTCGGTCGAGAACGAATGGCTGTGTTCAAAACTGATGGCCGCATATGAATTGCCGATCGCTCATTGCGACATCGGCCGTTTCGAAGATCAGAAGGTGCTGATCGTCGAGCGTTTTGATCGCAAGCCGGCGAGTGATGGCAGCTGGATCATTCGCCTGCCGCAGGAAGACATGTGCCAGGCAACGGGAACGCCGTCCCTGCGCAAATATCAGGCGGATGGCGGCCCCGGCATTGCCGACGTCATCCATGTGCTTGACAGGTCGGATAAGGCGCAGCAGGACAAGCGCAATTTTTTCAAGACGCAGATCGTGTTCTGGTTGCTGGCGGCGACCGACGGCCATGCCAAGAATTTCAGCATCGCCCATCTGCCCGGGGGGAGTTATTGCGCCACGCCTTTGTACGATGTTTTGTCGGCGCATCCGATCACCGGTCCGGGGCCGAACCAGATGGCGGCACAGCGTCTGAAGCTGGCGATGGCTGTGCGCAGCACCAGCAACTACTATCTGATCGACAGAATCCAGCGCCGCCATTGGGGCGCGCAAGCAGCCCAGGTGGGACTCGGCGCTGCGGCGGCCGAAGAGATCATTGAAGAAGTCATCGCGGCGACTGACGGCGTGCTTGATGCAGTCGGCAGGCAATTGCCAGAAGATTTTCCTGCCAAGCTGGCGGACGTAATCTTCAGCGGCGTCGCCCGTCAGTGCAAGCGACTCGCCGCCATGCCTGCAGGCGTCTGAACTACGCGGCGCGCACCAGCGTGATGGCGCGCTCGGGACAAGCCGTGACGCACAGGCCGCAGGCGCGGCAGGCATCGGCATTGGGCGTGTAGGCGACATGCATGCCGTGCACGCGCAGTTTGAATTTGTTGAGGACGCCCAGCGACTGGTAGTCGGCGGCGTCGATGCGGCGGATTTCAAAGACGTCTTCCGGGCACACCACCAGGCAGTCGCCCTTGCCCTCGCAACGGTTCAAATCGATCGCCGGCACGATGACGCCGGGAGCTTGTTTGCAGCCGCCGGCCACCTGTCGCTGCGCCGGCGGCTGCTCTGAAGTTCGATCCAGGATTTTATTCATTGCGGATCTTTGGGGGCGGCGGACGGACGCGCATCGGCGACGTCGTTGCGGCCCCAGCGGCCGCGCCAGCCGCGCATGCCCTGCTTGAATTTCTCGCGTTCTTCATCGCTCATCTGTTCCCAGCGCTGGCGGTGATGATGATGGCAGCCGCGTCCGCGGAAGCCGCCGAACAGAATCTTGCTCAACACCAGCAAGCCCAGCGCCTGCAGGTACGCAATCTGATGCACCCCCGGGAACAGCGACGGCAACAGCCAGTTCCACAGCGACATGACGACCCAGCCCAGCGCGGCGACCCCGGCGATGACGAGTACCAGGATTTTCCAGAATTTGCGTTGACAGCCCATGTTGTCCTCCTTTGCTTGATGCGAGTGAGCGAATTAAAAGATAAGAAAAAATAAGAAAATGTGAAAATTCGTAGCCGGTCGGAGCGGCTTTCAGTACACGCTTCCGACCTTCAATCCAGTTCGTCGTACAGCGTCTGCAAGCGTGAGCGCAGATGCAGTACGGCGTAGCGTTTGCGCGCCAGCAGTGTGTTCACGCCGACGCCGGTTTCTGCGGACAGCTCCTTGAAGCTGCGCCGTTCGAGTTCATGGGCGATGAAGACGTCGCGCTGTTCCGCCGGCAGTTCGTCCAGCGCGTCGTGCAGCTCGGCCAGCAGCAGCGAGCGCGCATAGGCGGCTTCCGGGCCGGCGTCGGTGTCGGGCAGCAGTTGCTCGAGCCAGCCGTCGTCTTCATCTTCATCTTCGCCGCCGGAAACAGGCAGCGCCTGCTCGCGCTTCTTGCGAAAGCGGTCGACGATGCGGTTGCGCGCCACCCGGAACATCCAGGCGCCGACCTGCTCGATCGGCTCGGGCAGGCGACAGGCCTCCACCAGTTCGTAGAACACGTCCTGGAGAATGTCTTCCGCTTCGGACGGATCCGGCACCCGCGTACGGATGAAGTTGCGCAGGCGTGAACGCTCGCGCAGCACCGTGTCGGTAATACGTTTATTGTTGTTGTCGGCTTCGGCCATCGGTGTTGAAGGCAGCATCGTTTCCATGCCGTGAAGACGGATCACGGCGGCGGATATTGTGGGATACGGAAAATAAACATGGAACAGCGGGCGGGGCGCTCACCGCCGATGCTAGCGGCAATTGCCTGCAGGCGGGGCCGCGGGACTGAAAATTACCGGAGATTGCCTGATTGATATTGTCGCAATGACATGAATGTGTGGCGCGATTATACGTGCCGGGGGCAAAACGCGATGTCGCTCATTTGGGGGATATACAGTTCGCCGATATCGTTTTACATTCTCTGCATCAGCGCAGAACAACAGAAAAAGAACAGAAAAAGAACAGAAAGAACAGAAAGAGCAGGCAATGATCTTATGACCGTTTCAACATGACCAACCTGCGTGCGGCCCGCAGCGACCAGCAGCCGCCCGGCTTCGGCCCGGCCGCTGCTGCGTCCGTGCGTTTGCCCGGCCATCCGGCCAGCGAACCCGACGAGCGCCTGGGCCAGCTATTGTGGAACGTCACCTCGCTGGCCGGCATGTTGTGCGACACGCCCATCGCGATGGTGTCGCAGTTGCAGGGTCAGTTCGACTGCACCGAAACCGGCGCGCTGTCGTTGACCGCAGCGGTCGCGCTCGACGGCGGCATGGATCTGCGCCGCCAGTGGTGGCGCTTGTCCGGGCAGTCGGACATTGTCTGCAGCACCGCCGATTTCGGTCTGTGCGAATCGGCCGCGCTCACGCCCGAGCGCATCACTGAAATCAGCGACCTTACCCTCGACCAGCGCTTCGCCCCTGACGGCATGGCCAAGGGACCGACCGGCTTGCGCTTCTATGCCGCCATGCCGATGTGCAACCAGCGCGGCGACCTGCTCGGCACCTTGTGCGTGCTCGACCGCAAGCCGCGCCTGCTCGAGCCGCACCAGCGCAGCGGCTTGCATCTGCTGGCGCAACAATTCATCACGCAACTGGAATTGCATCGCGACCTGCAGATGCTGCAACGACAGACGCTGACCGACCCGCTCACGGGCGCAGGCAACCGGCGCGGCTTCGACCGCCGGCTGCGCGAAGAATGGTCGCGCCATCTGCGCAGCGGCGAGGTCTTGTCCTTGCTGATGATCGACGTCGACATGTTCAAGCAGCGACGAGTTTGCGGTGATTCTGCCCAACACGCCGGAGGTCGGCGCCGAACTGGTGGTGGAGCGCATCCAGGCCATGCTGCAGGCAGCGAAGTGGCCGCATTGCCCGGTCAGCATCAGCGCCGGCGTGGCGACCTTGTCGCCGGGCGAAGTCTGCGATTTCGCCACGCTGCTGCAGCGCGCCGACCAGGCCATGTACATGCGCAAGCACAGCCGCCGCGGGGACGACTAGTCCCGTCTGTTCCGGTCCTTGTCCTTGCCTTGCAAGGCCGCCAGCATCAGCTGGCCCATGATTTCCGGACGACCATTGAAGATGGTCTGCACCGCATCGACCCCGGTCAGCTCGCGCCGCAGCTGATTGCGCAGCGCGTGGTCGTCGGCCAGCCGCACGGTGGCCTTGACGTACTCATCGACCGTCGGCGTCACCAGCCATTGCGGGAATTTCAAGCGTCCGAACAAGCCTTCGTCGATGTGCTCGTGCACCTCGGGTCCGGTCTTGCACACGCCGACCAGGCCGGCGCTGACGGTGTCGATGATGCCGTTGGTGTTGCCGAACGGGAAGGGGTTGATGAACATGTCGCAGCGCGCGATCACCTGCATGTAGGCGCCGTACTGCTGGTGCGGATAGACGGTGGCGGCGTCGCCGAGGAATTGCCCGATCACGCGCTTGACCTGCGGATAGATCAGCATGCCCTGGGCCTGCCCGATCAGGAAATGGAAATGGATCCTGCTGTTTGCCTCGCGCAGGATGCGCTGGCAGGCGCGCAGGAAATCGGGATTGAGCTTCATCGTGGTGGACGCCACCACGATCTGCACCACGTCGGGCGTCTCGCGGATTTCCGTTGGCAAATCCAGTTGCTTCGCATGCGCCGACGCGCGATACGGCATGCCGTCGCTGGGCAGGCGCAGCAGCTGCTCGCTGAAGCAGGCCGGATCGCCAACGTAGTCGTCCTCGACCACGACGTAATCCATCTCGGGCGAGTGCGAGGTCGCCGGATGACCGAGCGCCATCGCCTGTACCGGCGCCAGGCGCAGGTTGGACAGGAACATCGTCAGCGCGAACATGCCGACGCTGGGCATGTAGAACACTTGTGCGGCCTTCTCTTGCGCGACGCCGCGGATCTGCTTCAATTGGTCGAGGATTTCGCCCGGCGCGATCTCGACGAATTCATCGAACACCGCGCGGCCGGCCTCGTCCACCGTGCTGGCGTAGCCCATGCCGACCACGTGGAAGAGTTCGCGCGCCGCTTCCAGCGTGCGCGAGTGGGTGCGGTAGATCGAGTGCGCCGAGCTGAACCATTCCACCACGACCAGCAGCACGGGTTTGCGCTTGCCACCTGGGCCATCAGCCTGGATCGGCGTATTTAGTGACGTAATGCCGGCACATTCGATGCTGCGCCGGATCAGCGCATTGATCGGCTTCTTGATGTCGTGCTTGTCGGCGCGGCGGGCGTAGCTGCAGTGCATGTAGACGTCGTGCAGGATGCCGGCCGGCAGCTGCGCCAGGTCCTCGATCTGTTCCAGCCGCGCCGACAGCCACGGCAGGATCTGCTCGCGCTTTTCGTAGGCCACCGGCGTGGCCAGCAGGCGCGGCGACAGCAGCGCCAGGCACAGGCTGGCGACCAGCGTCTTGTCGTGCGCCCAGAAGGCGTCGAGGTCCATCGGGATTTCGGACTCGGGCGAATACAGAAGGCAGAACTTGATCAGGTCGCGATTGCTGATTTCCACCTCGCGCAGGTTGCCCTTGCCGCGAATGTTCCAGGCGCGCACCACGTGGTCGGCATTGCGGAACGAGCTGGCGGCGAACAGGCTGGACAGCCAGCGATGCATCACCAGCATCTGGCCGAAGCCGAGCTGGGAGAACTGGAACTCGCTGTCCGCGAACAGGCAGGAAATCGCCGCCGCGATGCGCGTGACAACGTGCTCGTTGAGTTCGTCGGCCTGCACGCTGGAGAGCGGCTTGGCGGTGAAATTCTCGCCCGGCAGGCCGTAATTGGCGTCCAGCGCCGACAGCAGCGCCATCAGCTCGCGCGCGGCCTCCTCATGCTGGCGCGAGTAGGCCAGGTATTCGAAATTCTCCAGCGAAAACGCCATCGCTCCCCCGTTCTCGTGCTTTTTTAGTGTTGCTCTTCGGCCTCGAAGCCGGCCTGTCGCAAGGCGTTCAGCACCAGCGCCAGGTGTTCGCGGCCGCGCGTCTGCAGGACCAGTTCGATGTCGACGTTCTGCGCCGCCAGCATGGTAAAGGCGCGCTGGTGATGCACTTCGTCGACGTTGGCGCCGGCTTCGGCGACGGTGGCGGTGATGCGCGCC
>NZ_AJHH01000715.1 GCF_000256565.1 Herbaspirillum lusitanum P6-12
GCGCCGGCGCCTTCGACCAGGGTCTTTTCGATTTCCAGCAGCATCAGCACGGCTTGTTCGATGTCGCCCTCGTCGACCAGCAGCAGGTCGTTGACTTCGCGCGCGATGATGTCACGCGTCAGCACCCCGGGCGTGGCGACCGCGATGCCCTCGGCGATGGTGCTCGCGCCCACCGGGTGCTCGGTGCCCTTGACCGCATTGACCATGGTCGGGAAGCGCCGCGTCTGCACGCCCACGATCTCGATCTCCGGCTTGATCGCGCGCGCAGCCACGGCCATGCCGGCCAAGAGGCCGCCGCCGCCGATGGCCACCACCAGCGTGTCGAGGTCGGGCACGGCGTCGAGCATTTCCAGCGCGACCGTGCCCTGGCCGGCGATGATGGCTTCATCGTCATAAGGATGGACGAAGGTCAGGCCGCGTTCCTGCGCCAGCGCGAAGGCATGGGCGCGCGCTTCTTCCAGCGTGTCGCCATGCAGCACCACCTCGGCGCCGAAGCCGCGCGTGCGTTCGATCTTGACGCCCGGCGTGAAGCGCGGCATCACGATCAGCGCGTGCAGGCCGAGCCGTTGCGCGTGATAGGCCACGCCTTGCGCATGATTGCCGGCCGACATGGCGATCACGCCGCGCACGCCGGCGGCGGCCAGGTCGGTCAGCTTGTTGCAGGCGCCGCGTTCCTTGAATGAGGAAGTGAACTGGAGATTTTCGAATTTGAGGAAAACCTGGGCGCCGACGATCTCCGACAGCGTGCGCGATTCCACGCACGGGGTGTTGAGGATCTGGCCTTGCAGGCGCGCGGCGGCGCGCTGGAT
>NZ_AJHH01000716.1 GCF_000256565.1 Herbaspirillum lusitanum P6-12
CCGGCGACGCCGACCGCGGTGACCAGCGGTCGCGTGATCGAGCGCGTGATGAACACCGCCAGGCCGATGCCGGCCACCAGCGCGATGCCGCCCAGCACGATCATGAGCAGGCGCGCGGTCTTGAACAGGTCGTTGACCTGGTGCGTCAGCGTGGTGATGGCGTCGCTCTGCATATTGGACAATTTCTCGATCGAGGCCAGGTACAGCTTGCTGTTGGGCAGCAACTTTTCTTCCACGACCTTGCGGGCGCCTTCTTCGTTGCCGGCGTCCTTTTCCTTGAAGACCTCGGTGTTGGCGGCGATCACCACCTTGCGGCGTTCGTTGATCTCATTGAGCATCGCCTTGCCCTGGTCGTCGACGATGGTCGCTTCCATCTGCTTGACGTATTCGTTGTTCTTGGAAATGGTGGCGACGATCTGGTCCTTGTAGAACTTCTGCTGTACTGGGTCGGCGTTCTTGGCGGCGGCGACGATGCGGCCGACGTTGAGTTCGATCGACTTGTAGAAAGCATTGACCAGCCTTTCCTTGGCCAGTGCGTTGTTGACCATGTAGTCGGTCATGTTGCCCACCGATTGCAGGCGCCAGACGCCGATCGCGGTAATGATGCTCATCAGCACCAGGATGGCGGCGAAACCGATGCCCAGGCGCGTACCGATTTTCAGGTTTTTCATTGTCTTCCCTCGAGGTTGGGCGCTGTTCGCCGCTTGCCTTGTCCCTCCGGCCATGTTTGCAGCTTGTGGCTGTTGGCTCTTCATGCAGGAACAGGCGGATATCCGGTCGATACGATGCGCATCCTGACATTAACGGATGCTGCGATGCCGTACTTGAGGGGAAAGCGAGCCGGTCGCTTAATTATTCCTCGGGGTCAGGAGACCGTCAGCTTATGTCCATCGGCTGTCTTCCTTGTTGCCGGGTTGGCGGCGCCCGGACGGGGCGACCGTACAATGCCTGCCCGGTTGCATGTATATCAGCTGCAACCGGGCGTGGAAAGTCCCGCCCGGCGCCTGTTGCGGCAAACTATGCTTTGGCGACATAACCTCCGTACTACTTTGCATAGCGTCGCGCGCCGCAACGATTATGCTCGGCACATAGAACAACATCCGTGCGAGCGTATCCATGAAAGTCGAACAAATCCAGCGAGCAATGTCGGTCGGCGTGATCGGCGGCCTCGGCGCCATCGGCAGCGCGGACCTGTACGCAAAAATGACGCGCACCGCAGCCAGGACAGTCGGCAAGGACCGCGTCAAGGTGCTGTTCGGCCAACTGGCTTTCGACGACGCCGACATGGCCGGTGCGGAGAATGCCCAGACCAACACGCGCAAGCTGTACGTGTTCGACATGCTGCGCGACTTCGAGCAGCGCGGCACCAGCGCCGTGCTGCTGCCCTGCTTCATCAGCCACACCTTCATCGACGAAGTGCAGGCCGAGATCGGCGTGCCCATCATCGACATGGTCGCCGCCATCCGCAGCCACCTGGCACAGCGCCTGCCCAAGCTGCAAAAGATCGGCGTGCTGACTTCCAGCTACGTGCGCAAGAAGGCGTTGTTCGAGAAATATTTCGCCGACGACTGCGAGCTGCTCTACCCGTCCGCCGTGATGCAGCATGCCTGCCTGATGCGCGCCGTCTACGGCACCACCGGCATCAAGAACGGCTACCTCGACGGCGAGTCGATCGACCTGCTGTACCGCGCCTGCAAGGACTTGCTCGACCAGGGCGCGCAGGTCATCGTGCCCGGCATGACCGAGATCGCCACCGTGGCCGAGGCGCTCAGCGCGCGCGGCATCCCGATCATCGACACCAACCAGATCTATGCGGAATCGGCATTGAGCTTCCAGGCCGAACAGGTGGGACGCTCGTTCAAGATCGGCGTGGTCGGCGGCGTCGGCCCGGCGGCCACGGTCGACTTCATTGAAAAGGTCATCCGGAACACTCCCGCCGCGCGCGACCAGGACCACATCAAGCTGGTGGTCGAACACAATCCCAAGATCCCCGACCGCACCGACAACCTGATCGGCGACGGCGCCGATCCGACCGTGGCGATCTACGCCGCCTGCAAGCGCCTCGAGAGCGACAACGCCGACATCATCGCGATCCCGTGCAATACCGCGCACGCCTTCGTCGAACGCATCCAGTCCTACCTGTCGATCCCGATCGTCAACATGCTGTCGGAAACCGTCAGCTACATCAAGAAGCGCCACGGCGACAAAACCTGCATCGGCCTGCTGGCGACATCCGGCACCATCGCCAGCGGCGTCTATCAACAGGCCGTCGACCAGAACGGCGAGCGCAGCAACGGGCACGGCAAATTCAGCATGATCGTGCCCGACGCCGGGCACCAGGCCATGGTCATGGACGTCATCTACGGCGTGCAAGGCGTGAAAGCCGGCTTCGTCAACGACGACGTGCGCGCCAAACTGCAGCGCGCCATCGCCCATCTGGTCGCCAACGGCGCCGACGTCATCGTGCTCGGCTGTACCGAATTGCCGCTGCTGATCGCCCAGGACGACAAGTTTGCCGTGGCAGGCAAGCGCGTGCCGGTGCTCGATCCGACCGAAATCCTGGCGCGCCGCTGCGTCGCCCTGGCCAGCCCGCAAGGGCGCAAGACGGCGTGAAGCACGCGTTGGCGTTGGCAAACTGCAACAGCGCGGGTTTTGCGGCGACGGCGTTGAAGCAGCGCTGACCGCGCATCGCCGGCGTAAACTCATGCGTCGCACCATTTAGGTGGCACGGCAAAGTCGAGGTTGCACCAAGGCGCACTTTCTCGCATGTCATGAATTTTCTTTTTGGCAATATCCTGATGGCGATTTGTCGCCGTGAACCGCCCTCGTCCGGCGGTTTCTTGTGCGCCGCAATGGCGCTCCGGACAAGGCTTTCCTGCCTTCCGGCCAAATAAAAACCAGGCTTTCTCGCCGTTTTACGCTGCTCTCCGTCCCCAGCCTGTGGCACGATAAATGCATGTCTACTTTGATGTATACATTGGTGCCTACATTTAAAGGAACAACGATGAGCCAGTCTTTTCTTCCGCTTTCATATGCATTAACGCGTCTCTTCACCCGTCTTGCCGCCGCCGGTCTGCTGAGCGGCGCGGTGCTGTCGGCCTCTGCCGCGGTCATCAATATTTCGCTGGACGACGATCCGGGCAAGCTCGATCCGACGCAATCGTCGATGATCACCGAGCGCATCGTCTATCAAAGCATCTTCGACAAGCTGGTGGATCTGGACGAGAGCGGCAAGATCGTGCCGATGCTGGCGCAGCGCTGGACCATTTCCGACGATCAGAAGACCTATACGCTGTACCTGCAAAAGGGCGTGAAATTCCAGGACGGCACGCCGTTCAACGCCAAGGCGGTGGAATTCAACCTGCTGCGCGGACAGGAGAAAGCCTCCCTGCGCCGCAATGAGCTCAAGTACATCAAGCAGATCACGGTGATCGACGACAGCACCGTCAAGCTCGAGCTGACTGCGCCGTTCGCACCGTTCATGTCGATCCTGACCGATCGCGCCGGCATGATGTCTTCGCCGGACGCCGTCAAGAAATATGGCGACGACTACGTCAACAACCCGGTCGGCACCGGTCCCTTCATCTACAAGGGCCGCCTCAAGGGCGCCACCATCACGCTGGAAAAGAATCCGCATTACTGGCAAGCCGGCCTGCCCAAGGTCGACGGCGTCACCTACAAGATCATGAACGACGTCAACGTCGCCTTCAACAATCTGCGCAGCGGCCAGGTCGATATCACCAACCGTTTTCCGTACAAGGAAATCACCAACATCGACGCCGGCGCCAAGTACACCGTCATCAACAAACCGTCGCTGGGCTTCCGCGGCTTTTACCTGAATACCTCCAAGCCGCCGTTCGACAAGAAGGAAGTGCGCGAAGCCGTCGACATCCTGATCGATCGCAACGCCATCGCCAAGGTGGTCTACAACGGCGCCGTCGCCGCCGCGCATTCGCCGTTCAGCAAGGCCCAGTTCGCCCATGGCGACGCCGATGCACCGCCGAAAGTCGACCTCGCGCGCGCCAAGGCGCTGCTCAAGGCGGCCGGCAAGGAAGCCGGTTTCAGCTTCCGCCTGACGCTGCCGACCACGCCGTATGAATCGCAGGTCGGCCAGATGATTCAGGGCATGCTGCGCCCGGCCGGCATCAGCGTCACGCTGGAAAAAGCCGAGCTGGCCACGCAGATCGAGGCAGGCAAGGCGGGCACGCATGAAGCGTTGTTCGTCGGCTGGAGCGGCCGTCCCGATCCTGACCAGAACGTCTACGACTTCACCGTCACCAACGGCTCGCTGAACTATTCCAAGTACGGCACCAAGGAAGTCGACGACCTGCTGCAACAAGCCCGCCTGGAAAGCAACGAGGCCAAGCGCAAGGTCTTCTACGACCAGGCCATGCAGATCCTGGTGAAGGATGTGCCTTACGTCTTCCTGAACCACGACAACGTGCTGTTCGGCATTTCCAAGTCGATCAAGGGCTTCAGGCTGGTGCCGGACGGCGTGATCCGTACGGCCACGCTGTCGAAGTAATCAATCGATAGCGGCCTGGATTGCCGCCGTGGGCGAGGACCTGCGGCGGCAATGCCTTCCGGCCACATTACATGCATTACCCAAGTCTTTCACATCACCCATGTCGCCACTGATCAAACGCATCCTGCTGGTCATCCCCACCCTGCTGCTGGTCAGCATGGTGATCTTTTCGCTGCTGGCGATCCTGCCCGGCGATCCGGTGACCGCCATCCTCGGCCTGGAAGCGACACCCGAAGCGGCGGCCGCGTTGCGCCTACAGCTCGGTCTCGACGATCCGCTGTACGTGCAATACGCGCGCTGGTTGTGGAATGTGCTGCACGGCGACCTCGGGCGCTCTTTCATCGACCGCACGCCGGTCATCGACGTGCTGATGCAGCGCCTGCCGGTGACCATCGAACTGGCGGTCGGCAGCTTCGCCGTCGGCATCCTGATCGCGGTGCCGGCCGGGATCCTCTCGGCGGTGCGCCCGCGCGGCATCGCCAACTACTTCACCACGCTGGTGGCGCTGTTCGGCATGTCGGTGCCGCACTTCTGGCTGGGCATGATGTTCATCATCCTGTTCGCGGTCAAGCTGGGCTGGCTGCCGGCCTCGGGCTACGTGCCGTTCACCGAGGACTGGCGCGGCAACCTGGCGGCGATGTGCATGCCGGTGCTGGCGACCGGGCTGCGCGAGTCGGCGATCCTGATGCGCATGGTGCGCAGCAGCTTGCTCGAAGTGCTCAATGAAGATTACATCCGCACTGCGTTCTCCAAGGGCCTGCGCGACTGGCAGGTGGTGATCGGCCACGCGCTGCGCAATGCGCTGATCCCGGTGGTCACGGCCAGCGGCCTGATGGTGTCGGTGCTGCTGGGCGGGCTGGTGATCACGGAAAGCATCTTCGCCATTCCGGGCATGGGCAAGATGATCGTCGACGCCATCTTCCAGCGCGACTACGTCATGGTGCAGGGCGGCGTGCTGGCCGCCGCGCTGATGGTGGTGATCGTCAACCTGGCGGTGGACGTGCTGTACACCGTCATCGATCCGCGCATCGAAAGGTGACCGCCAACATGAAAGCAAATATGGACCAGGCCATCGCCACTCCCGCTAATGCAGCGGACGCCCTGCCCCGCCGGCAACGCTTCACCGGCCTGCGCCGTTTCGCCGGCAATCGCCTTGCCGTGCTCGGCGCCGCCATCATTCTGCTGCTGGTGCTGATCGCGATTTTTGCGCCGCTGCTGGCGACGCACGATCCTATCTTCGACCAGGACTACGGCAACCTGCTGTCGGGTCCCGACACGACCCACTGGATGGGCACCGACGATCTCGGCCGCGACATCTTTTCGCGCATGCTGTACGGCGCGCGCATCTCGCTGCAGGCGGCCCTGATCGCGGTCGGCCTGGCCTTCTGCGTCGGCGTGCCGGTCGGCATCGCCAGCGGCTACTTCCGCGGTTTCTGGGATGAGTGGGTGGTGATGCGCATCGTCGACGCGCTGCAAGCCTTCCCGCCGCTGATCCTCGCGCTGGCCCTGGCGGCGGCGCTGGGCGGCGGCTTCTACAACGCCATGGCGGCGGTCGGCATCGGCTTCGCGCCAGCCTTCATCCGTCTCGCGCGCGGCCAGGCGATGAGCATCCGCAATCTCGATTACGTCATGGCGGCGCGCTCGGTCGGCGCCGGCCACCTCCGCATCATGTGGCGCTACGTCCTGCCGAATGCGATGGCGCCGCTGATCATCCAGGCCACCTTCGCGATGGGCTCGGCCATCATCGCCGAAGCCGGCTTGTCCTACCTCGGCCTCGGCGCTCGCGCGGAAGATCCGAGCTGGGGCTCGATGCTGCATATCGCGCAAGGCTACCTGAACACCAATCCGACGCTGGCGCTGTGGCCGGGCGTGGCGATCTTTGCGGTGGTGCTGGGTTTCAATTTGCTGGGCGACGGCATTCGCGAAGTATTCGACCCGAAACTGTACCGCTAGAGAGAACCGGCCATGTTGGAAGTCAACAATCTAAAAGTCGAATTCGTCCGCAACGGCAAGCGCGTGGCGCCGGTCGACGGCGTCTCGTTCTCGGTCGGCGCCAATGAAACCGTCGGCCTGCTGGGCGAATCCGGTTGCGGCAAGAGCGTCACTGCGCTGTCCATCCTGCGGCTGTTCCCGATGGCCAGCAAGGCGCAGCTGAGCGGCTCGGTGCAATACAACGACGGCGTCAGGGTCAGCAACATGCTGGAAGCCGACGACGCCACCTTGCGCAGCATGCGCGGCAAGGAGATCGCCATGATCTTCCAGGAGCCGATGACCTCGCTCAACCCGCTGCATCGTATCGGCCACCAGCTGCGCGAGATGCTCAAGGTGCACGGCAATCTGAGCCGCAAGGACATCGACGCGCAGGTCATCGCCATGCTGCAGCGGGTCGGCCTGCCGCGCGCCGAGCAACTGGTCGACGACTATCCGCACAGTCTCTCGGGCGGCATGCGCCAGCGCGTGATGATCGCCATGGCGCTGCTGTGCAATCCCGGCCTGCTGATCTGCGACGAGCCCACCACCGCGCTCGACGTCACCATCCAGGCGCAGATCCTCGACCTGATGCGCGCACTCAAGCGCGAGCATGGCACCGCGATCCTGATGATCACGCACGACCTCGGCGTGGTCGCCGAAATGTGCGACCGCGTGGTGGTCATGTATGCCGGCCAGGTGGTCGAGCAAAGCAGCGTGCGCGACCTGTTCGACGCGCCCGCCCATCCTTATACGCAAGCGCTGATGCGGGCGCGGCCGGCGCTGGATGCCGTGCCGGGCGAGCCACTGGAAGCGATTCCCGGCGCGGTGCCGTTGCCGGGTTCGGTGGAATCCGGCTGCCGCTTCGCCGCGCGTTGTCCGAAGGTGCAGGAGCGTTGCCGTCGCGATGCGCCGACGCTTGATGCCGTAGATGATCGCGCAGGCGACGGCCATCTGGCGCGTTGCTGGTATCCGAATTGAAGAGGCCGACATGAGTTCCGCTCCCCTGCTCCAGGTCTCCGGCCTGAAAAAACATTTCGCCGCCGGCAAGCGCGGCGCAGCGCCGGTCAAGGCGGTGGACGACGTCTCGTTCGCCATCGAGGAAGGCAAGACGCTCGGCCTGGTCGGCGAATCCGGCTGCGGCAAATCGACCACCGGCCGCAGCGTGCTGCGCCTGATCGAGCCGACCGCCGGCAGCGTCAACTTCATGGGCGAGGAAATTTCCAAATTATCTTCTTCCGCCCTGCGCGCCATGCGCCGCAACATGCAGATGGTGTTCCAGGATCCGTTCGCGTCGCTCAATCCGCGCATGACCATCGGCGAGGTATTGGAAGAACCGTTGATCGTGCATGGCCTGTTCGATCGCGCCACGCGCAAGCGCAAGGTCGCCGAAATCCTCGACGTGGTGGGGTTGAGCCAGGCTTATGCCAGCCGCCATCCGCATGAATTCTCCGGCGGCCAGCGCCAGCGCGTCGGCATCGCGCGCGCCATCATCACGCGGCCGAAACTGGTGGTCGCCGACGAAGCCGTATCGGCGCTCGACGTCTCGATCCAGGCGCAAATCCTCAACCTCCTGCAAGAGCTGCAAAAGGAATTCGCCCTCACCTATCTGTTCGTTTCGCACGACCTCGCCGTGATCCGCCACGTCAGCGATAGCATCGGCGTGATGTACCTCGGCCGCATGGTCGAGTACGGCAGCTGCGAGAGCGTCTACGGCGCGCCCAGGCATCCCTACACGCAGGCGCTGCTGTCGGCGATCCCGCGCGAGCATCCGGACCAGGTGCGTCAGCGCATCGTGCTGCAAGGCGGCATCCCCAATCCGGCGTCGCCGCCCCCGGGGGGGGGGGGGGGGTTTTTTGCGGCCGAAACTGGTGGTCGCCGACGAAGCCGTATCGGCGCTCGACGTCTCGATCCAGGCGCAAATCCTCAACCTCCTGCAAGAGCTGCAAAAGGAATTCGCCCTCACCTATCTGTTCGTTTCGCACGACCTCGCCGTGATCCGCCACGTCAGCGATAGCATCGGCGTGATGTACCTCGGCCGCATGGTCGAGTACGGCAGCTGCGAGAGCGTCTACGGCGCGCCCAGGCATCCCTACACGCAGGCGCTGCTGTCGGCGATCCCGCGCGAGCATCCGGACCAGGTGCGTCAGCGCATCGTGCTGCAAGGCGGCATCCCCAATCCGGCGTCGCCGCCCCCGGGGGGGGGGGGGGGGTTTTTTCGGCAAATCGACCACCGGCCGCAGCGTGCTGCGCCTGATCGAGCCGACCGCCGGCAGCGTCAACTTCATGGGCGAGGAAATTTCCAAATTATCTTCTTCCGCCCTGCGCGCCATGCGCCGCAACATGCAGATGGTGTTCCAGGATCGCCAGGCGCAGATCCTCGACCTGATGCGCGCACTCAAGCGCGAGCATGGCACCGCGATCCTGATGATCACGCACGACCTCGGCGTGGTCGCCGAAATGTGCGACCGCGTGGTGGTCATGTATGCCGGCCAGGTGGTCGAGCAAAGCAGCGTGCGCGACCTGTTCGACGCGCCCGCCCATCCTTATACGCAAGCGCTGATGCGGGCGCGGCCGGCGCTGGATGCCGTGCCGGGCGAGCCACTGGAAGCGATTCCCGGCGCGGTGCCGTTGCCGGGTTCGGTGGAATCCGGCTGCCGCTTCGCCGCGCGTTGTCCGAAGGTGCAGGAGCGTTGCCGTCGCGATGCGCCGACGCTTGATGCCGTAGATGATCGCGCAGGCGACGGCCATCTGGCGCGTTGCTGGTATCCGAATTGAAGAGGCCGACATGAGTTCCGCTCCCCTGCTCCAGGTCTCCGGCCTGAAAAAACATTTCGCCGCCGGCAAGCGCGGCGCAGCGCCGGTCAAGGCGGTGGACGACGTCTCGTTCGCCATCGAGGAAGGCAAGACGCTCGGCCTGGTCGGCGAATCCGGCTGCGGCAAATCGACCACCGGCCGCAGCGTGCTGCGCCTGATCGAGCCGACCGCCGGCAGCGTCAACTTCATGGGCGAGGAAATTTCCAAATTATCTTCTTCCGCCCTGCGCGCCATGCGCCGCAACATGCAGATGGTGTTCCAGGATCCGTTCGCGTCGCTCAATCCGCGCATGACCATCGGCGAGGTATTGGAAGAACCGTTGATCGTGCATGGCCTGTTCGATCGCGCCACGCGCAAGCGCAAGGTCGCCGAAATCCTCGACGTGGTGGGGTTGAGCCAGGCTTATGCCAGCCGCCATCCGCATGAATTCTCCGGCGGCCAGCGCCAGCGCGTCGGCATCGCGCGCGCCATCATCACGCGGCCGAAACTGGTGGTCGCCGACGAAGCCGTATCGGCGCTCGACGTCTCGATCCAGGCGCAAATCCTCAACCTCCTGCAAGAGCTGCAAAAGGAATTCGCCCTCACCTATCTGTTCGTTTCGCACGACCTCGCCGTGATCCGCCACGTCAGCGATAGCATCGGCGTGATGTACCTCGGCCGCATGGTCGAGTACGGCAGCTGCGAGAGCGTCTACGGCGCGCCCAGGCATCCCTACACGCAGGCGCTGCTGTCGGCGATCCCGCGCGAGCATCCGGACCAGGTGCGTCAGCGCATCGTGCTGCAAGGCGGCATCCCCAATCCGGCGTCGCCGCCCCCGGGGGGCGCAGATCCTCGACCTGATGCGCGCACTCAAGCGCGAGCATGGCACCGCGATCCTGATGATCACGCACGACCTCGGCGTGGTCGCCGAAATGTGCGACCGCGTGGTGGTCATGTATGCCGGCCAGGTGGTCGAGCAAAGCAGCGTGCGCGACCTGTTCGACGCGCCCGCCCATCCTTATACGCAAGCGCTGATGCGGGCGCGGCCGGCGCTGGATGCCGTGCCGGGCGAGCCACTGGAAGCGATTCCCGGCGCGGTGCCCAAAAAAAA
>NZ_AJHH01000717.1 GCF_000256565.1 Herbaspirillum lusitanum P6-12
GCGGCCCGGCGCCGATGGCGATTTCGCTCGATGCATTCAGCGCGGCCGGACACAAGAACGTGCCCAAGTACGGCGCCCTGCCCGTCACCGTTCCGGGTACGCCGTCGGCGTGGGCGACGATGGCGGAGCGCTTCGGCCGCCTGCCGCTGTCGCGTTCCATGGCCGGCGCCATCAGCCTGGCGCAGGACGGCTTCCCGGTGTCGCCGATGGTGGCGGTGGCGTGGCAGCAGGCCTACAAGAATTTCACGCGTGAATTCAAGGACGATCATTTCAAGTCGTGGTTCGACACCTTCGGCTCACTTGACGCGGGTGTGGGTCAGGGCCGCGCACCGCAGGCAGGTGAAATGTGGCGTTCGCCCGGTCACGCCGCGACGCTGCAATCGATTGCCGACGACAACGCACGCAGCTTCTACCAAGGCGCACTGGCGGAGAAAACCGCCGCCTTCGTGCGCGCCGCCGGCGGTTACCTGGATGTCTCCGACCTGGCCGACTACCGGCCGGAATGGGTCGATCCGATCCGCGCCAACTATCGCGGCTACGACGTCTGGGAAATCCCGCCGAACGGCCACGGCCTGGTCGCCTTGCTGGCGCTGAACATGTTGAAGGGCTTCGATTTCAGCGAGCGCGACACCCTGCTCACCTACCACCGCCAGATCGAAGCGATCAAGCTGGCGTACGCCGACGGCCTCGCCCACCGTTGCCATTTCCATCCGCGCTGCGCGTCCTG
>NZ_AJHH01000718.1 GCF_000256565.1 Herbaspirillum lusitanum P6-12
CCGCCGGCGGGTTGCCATTTCCATCCGCGCTGCGCGTCCTGCATGGATATCTGCAAAACTGAACTGCCGCCGAATATCGAGACCGCGCCGGGCGAGTATGTCGCCTGCCATCTATATCGCTAGAATTCACCTTTGAATTATTTACCTGTTCATTCGCCCAGATCAGAAACCCGAAAGCATCCCATGCCAATCTTCAACGCCAATCACTACCCCTACGCTTCCCGCCGCAGCGCGGTCTTCGCCAATCGCGGCATGGCGATGACGCGGCAACAGATGGAACGCATGTTCGACCGCTTCTATCGCGGCGACAAGTCGCGCAGCGAATTCACCGAATCCAATGGCCTCGGCCTGGCGATCGTCAAGGCCATC
>NZ_AJHH01000719.1 GCF_000256565.1 Herbaspirillum lusitanum P6-12
GGCGGCACGGTGTACCTGTGCACCGCCGACAACGAAGGCAACATGGTGTCCTTCATCCAGAGCAATTACATGGGCTTCGGCTCGGGCCTGGTGGTGCCGGGCACCGGCATCTCGTTGCACAACCGCGGCAACAATTTCACGCTCGACGCCGCCCATCCGAACTGCCTGGCGCCGGGCAAGCGGCCGTATCACACCATCATCCCCGGCTTCCTCACCAAGGACGGCGAAGCGGTCGGCCCGTTCGGCGTGATGGGCGGCTTCATGCAGCCGCAGGGCCATGTGCAGATGGTGATGAACACGGTCGACTTCGGTCTCAATCCGCAATCCTCGCTGGACGCGCCGCGCTGGGAATGGGAAAGCGGCAACAAGGTCAGCATCGAGCACACCACCGCCGAGCACCTGTTCCGCGGCCTCGGCCCGGCCGGGCTCGGGCATGAAGTCAGCTGGTCCGGCAACCAGCTCGGTTTCGGCCGCGGCCAGATCATCTGGCGCGACGCCAACGGCGTGCTGTGCGGCGGCACCGAACCGCGCAGCGACGGTTGCGTGGCGGCCTGGTAGTTTCACTCTTTTCTGAAAAAGGCTGTGCGCCCATGCATGCTTCACCCGATCCGTCGCTGATGGACAGCGTCGCCGCAGAGCCGGCCAAGTCGTCGTCCTTGCCGGAGTATGTCTACGCGCGCTTGCGTGAAGACATCTTCGAGATGCGCCTGCTGCCCGGCGACCAGGTCACCGAGACCGAAGTCGCGGCCTACTTCAAGGTCTCGCGCACGCCGGTGCGCGAGGCGCTGCAACGCCTGCAGAGCGACGGCCTGATGCAGGGCTACGTGCGCGGCGGCTGGGAAGTGGTGCCTATGGATTTCAAACGCTTTGCCGACTTGTACGAGTTGCGCCAGCTGATCGAAGTGCATGCCGTCAGGCGCCTGTGCGCCGGCCATGCCGATGGCAAACGCGCCATCGACATGGCGCAGATCGAGGCCCTCAAGGCGGACTGGTGCGTACCGGTGGAACAGCGCCTGACCGACGGCCGCGCCGCCGCCGCGCTCGATGAAGCCTTCCACCAGACGCTGGTGCGCGCCACCGGCAACCAGGAAATGGCGAGCGCCTTCGACCGCCTGACCGACCGCATCCGCATCGTGCGCCGGCTTGATTTCGTGTACGGCGATTGCGTCGGATCGACCTACGAAGAACATGCCGCCATCCTTGCGCAGATCGACGCCCGCGCCGGCGATGAAGCTGTCAGGTTGATAACCGAGCACATCGACGGCAGCCACGCGGAAGTCAACCAGATCACCCTGCATCGCCTGCACAGCGCGCGCGCCTCCGCCGCGACCGAACGCCTGCCTTACGTCACCGTGAGGGTCATGCGTTCATTCTGAGCAAGCTCTGCGAAGATCGTCTTTGCACCTGTTCTTGTCGCCGGCAATTTACTGTTGTTGTCAGCCACGCGGGAAGGAATTACACCAGGCCGGTCGCCAGCGTGAGCAGCAACGCCAGCCACAACGCCGGCTTGCCCGTGCGCGGTACCGACTTCGGCGCGTAGCACAGCTGCAGCACCAGCAGCAGGGCGGCGACGGTCATGGTGCCGAGCCAGGCCACCGGGCCGATGCCCCAGCCGCTGTCGCGCACGCACACGGCGAAGGCCGCCGTCAGCGCCAGCGTGATGTCGGCGTAGTGGCGGTCCATCGCCAGGCTCAGCGCCACCCAGGCGCTGTAGGTCAGCGCCAGCGTCGCCAGGAACGGCAGCGGGATCAGGTCGGCCATGCTCATCACGCGGCCTCCTGCAGCTTGGCTTCCGACGTTTCCTGCGGATGCTGTTTGCCGCTTTTCTTTGCCGCTTTCTTCTTGCGGCCCAGGTGCCATGCCGCGAGCGCCAGACCGATTCCCAGCGCCAGCACCGTCAGGTCGAAACCGGCCACCGACCATGGACCCTGCGCCATGAACAGCGTCACGCCCAGGTGCGACGAGGTGGTGAAGACATTCAGCACCGGGATGCCCATGAAGAGCAGGGCGCCGGTCCACAATTGCCATTGCCACATGCGGCGGTCGGGACGGATCTGCGCCAGCACGGCGGCCACTCCCCAGGCGATGAAGAACCAGCTGATCTCGGCATCGGGCCGCCTGGGCATCGCCACCGGCAGCAGGCGGTTGGCCCAGAAGTAGGCGGCGAAGGCGATCGGCAGGCCGGCGATGGCGCCGATGTTGAGCGCTTCCACCAGGCGCAGGCCGAAACCCACCCGTCCACCGGCGGCGAGTTTCCTGGCGTAACCCTGGCGCGTCTTGACCGCCCACAGCAGCGCGCCGGTGGCGACCATGGCGCAGCCCGACAGGCCGCACAGGAAGAACAGCACGCGCAGCAGCGGATTGGCGAAGTGGCCGATGTGCAGGCCGTACAGCACGCCGCGGGTGGCGTTGGCGCCGCCGATGTCTTCATTGTCGGCGCTGACCAGCGCGCCGGTGACGCCGTTGAATTGCACGCTGGGCTGGATGTAGTTCAGGCCTTTTTCTTCCTGACGACGGATTTGAATCGTCGCGTTGGCGTCGCCCGGATGATTGATCGTGATGCCCACCGCCGGGATGCCGTGCCAGCGCTGTTCGGCTTGCGCCAGCAGCGGTTGCAGCGGCGTCAGCGGCATCGGCTTGCCGGCAGGTTTGCCGTTCCTGGCGCTCGGGAAGACGTCGGCGAAGAAGCTTTCCTGGTTCCCTTTGTACGCCGTCTGGATGCCCCACGGCATGTACATGAACATCAGCGTGACCAGGCCGGTGTAGGTGATCATCAGGTGGTAGGGCAGGGCCAGCACGGCGGTGGCGTTATGCGCGTCGAGCCAGGAGCGCTGGCCCTTCTTCGGACGGAAGGTGAAGAAGTCCTTGAAGATGCGCTTGTGCGTGATCACGCCGCTGACGATTGCCACCAGCATGAACATGGCGCAGAAGCCGACGATCCAGCGCGCCCACAGCGCCGGCATGTAATGCAGGTCGAAGTGCAGGCGGTAGAGGAATTCGCCGCCGCGCGTCTCGCGCACGTCGGGCATTTTTTCACCGGTCAGCGGATCGATGATCTGGCTGGTGAACTTGCCGCGCGTCTTCGGCGGCGCATCCTTGGGCGGCGGGCTGATCCAGCCGATGCGCAGTGCCGTGCTGCGTTCGGCAGGCAAGGTGATGAACCAGCGCGAGGCATCCGGCGCCTTGCTTTGCAATGCGGTCAGCGCGGTTTGCGCAGCCTGGGCGTCGCTGATCTGCGCGCTGTGCGACGCATGCAGTTCGGGCTTCATCCACAGCGTGATTTCTTCGCGGAAGTAGGATGCGGTGCCGGCGCAGAACACCAGGAACAGCACCCAGCACACCAGCAGGCCGGACCAGGTGTGCAGCCATGCCATCGATTGGCGGAAACCTTCTCTCATGCCATGCTCCGCTGTACCAACAAACCAAGACCGAGCAACACGCCCGGCGCCACGATCCCGCCCCACGCACGCCACGCCGTGCGTGCCGCGAACACCCACAGCACCGCGCAGCAAAACACGATGAACGACAACAGCGTGGCGGTGATCACCGCTTCGGCAGGTTGCATCGGCAACACCACGGCAAGCAGGGCGGCGGCCGCGGCGGCGAGCGCGTAACCGCCGCCGATGGCGGCTACTGCGCGTGAAGCGACGGCGAGGCGATAACGAAGGGCAGGATTCAGGTTCATTTCTTTACGTGGTGGATGCGGCGTCGGCTATGTGCGATTACCAGCCGTATGACAGCGTTGCCGTCGCAGTGCGGCCTTCGCCGTACAGGCAGTAATTCGTCGAGCAGATACCGGGGTAATACACTTTGTCGAACAGGTTCTGGATGTTGAAGGCCAGACGTGCGCCTTTGAATTTCGGATCCAGTTTCGCCAGGTCGTAACGCAACATCGCGTCGACCAGGGTGAACGACGCGATCTTTTGCGTGTTGCCGGCGTCGAGCCACATTTTACCGGTGTAGCGCGCACCGGCGCCGAAGCCGAGACCGTTCAACGGGCCGTTCTTCGCTTCGTAGTCGGCCCATACCGACGCCGTATGCGGCGCCAGCGATGTCGGCGCCTTGTCCTGCGCCGGCGCGCTGGCTTTCAGGTATTTGCCGGCGGTATAAGCGTAAGCGGCCGTCAGGTTGACGCCGTTTTCCAGCGTCAGCTTGGCTTCCAGTTCAATGCCTTGGGTGCGCAATTCGCCGGTTTGCACCGAGCATTGCGTACCGCCGGCGCAGACATGCGTCGGATCCGGATCGGTCATGGTGTTGTTCTTCTGCTTTTGCTGATACACCGCAGCAGAAAACAGCGCGTTGTATGCCTTCGGCTGATAGCGCACGCCGGTTTCATACAGCACGCCCTTGGTCGGGATGAACGGCTTGCCGAAGAAGTCGGTGCCGCTGATCGGTTCAAAGGATTCCGAATAGCTCACGTACGGCGCCACGCCGTTTTCGAACAGGTACAGGGCCGCGAGGCGTTTGGTGAAGGCGCTGTCTTCCAGCCTGGCCGTGGTGGCGAGGGTGCTCTGGTTGCGGGTGCTGGTGCGCGCCTGTTCATAGCGGCCCGCCAGCGTAAAGCGCCAGTTGCCCAAGGCAGCCTGGTCTTGCAGATAGACGCCGGGGCGTTCCTGTTTCTGCAGCGTCGGCGCGGCAAAGGTGTACGCCGAGGTCGGCAGGGTGCCGTACACCGGATTGAAAATATCGATCGGCCTTGCCGTGGCGCTGGCCGAACGGGTGTCTTCTTCATACTGCGAATAGTCGAAGCCGACCAGGCTGGTGTGCTTGACCGGACCGGTGTCGAACTTTGCTTCCAGATGGGTATCGACGTTGGTGGTCTGGCTTTGGCGCCAGGCTTGCGACGCCGAACGCAACACCGTGCGATTGTCGGCCTGCAGATTGGCGAAGCTGGTCGGCGAGATCGCGCGCGAGTAGGCGTTGACGTCGGTGAAGCGGAAGTTCTGGCGCAGTGTCAGCGCCTCGTTGAAGCGATGCTCGAACGCGTAACCGACGGCGTGCTGCTCACGCGTGTAGATGTTGTAGTCCGGCTCACCGAGATTGCGGTCGCGGGCAATCTGGCCGAGCGGATTCACGAACAGCGTGCCCTTGGACGGGATGAAATTGCGCGGGCTCAGGTCTTCGCTCAGGTAATGCGCCAGCAGCGTGAAACTAGTGTCGCCGGAAGGCCGCCAGGTAATGGCGGGCGCAAAGTAGCGACGGTTGTTCTTGACGCCGTCGACGCTGGTGCCGGCATCGCGGATCAGGCCGTTGAGGCGGTAGCTCAGCTTGCCGTCTTCATCGATGGCGCCGCCGATATCGAAGGCGGCCTGCTTGCGGTCGAAGCTGCCGTATTGCACCTGCAGTTCACGGATCGGCTCCGCGGTGGGACGCTTGCTGACCGAGTTGGCGATGCCGCCCGGTGCGTTGGTGCCGTACAGTACCGAGGCCGGGCCGCGCAATACTTCAACGCGCTCCAGGCCCCAGGTTTCGGTACGCATGGTGACGGCGCCGCCGCCGCCCGAATAGACCACGCGCAGGCCGTCCAGATATTGCGACGCGAAGAAGCCGCGAATGTATTGCCAGTCGCCGTTCGGGTCAGGGTAGGGTGCGCCGACGCCGGGGGTGTAGGCCAGCGCATCGATCAGGTTTTGTGCGCCGCGCGTGTTCATTTCGTCGCGGGTGACGACGGAAACCGATTGCGGTGTTTCCAGCAACGGTGTTTCGGTCTTGCTGCCGGTCAGGGTCTTTTTGGCGACGAAGCCGTTGACCGGACCGGTCGCGGTCTGGTCGGTGGCGGCGGTAACGTTCACCTCCGGCAAGGTGCCGGCGTTGCCGGCAGGTTCCTGCGCCAGGGCGGCGTTGGCGATGCAAAACAAGGCGGTGGCAACAGCGGCTGAAACAGCCGTCGGCCGCGCGTCGAGCGAGCGGTAAGACATGGTGATTCCCTCTGAGTTATCGTGGTCCTGTGCCTGGCAACGATAAGATCGAGAGCTGGGTATCCGGGGTAAGTCGCTGAATTATTTTGATTTTTATCTCGACTTATTTCTAGATGATAACAATTCTTATTACAAATGTCATCCCCGGTGGTATGTGCACGACACCAATGAAACCAATGTTGCACGTTCCTGTGCATCTGCAATTTGTGAAACAATGCAGCCTCGCCGATTCACTCCCTGATCTATTCCACGCACACGCCGCCATGACGGACTCCACCGCTGCCCACGCTGACGCTCCCGCCGACTTCGCCGAACTCGACGCCCTGATCCGCGCCAATTACGCCGGCATGCGGCCGCAGTTCCAGGCCGGTGCGGCCTTCCTGCTCGACAATCCGGGCGAGGTGGCGGTGTCGACCATGCGCGCGGTATGCAGCCGTCGACGCTGGTGCGGCTGTCGCAATATCTCGGTTTCCCCGGCTGGGGCGAGCTGCGCGCGCTGTTCGTCGAGCGCCTGGCGGTCACGCCCAAGGCTTATGCCTACAAGGCGCAGAACCTGGTCAAGCGCAACAACAGCGACATCCTGATCGCCGAAATCTTCCAGGCCCAGCGCGCCAACCTCGACGCCTCCGAGCCGAAGAACGCCGACGAACTGCTGCGCGCCGCACGCACGCTGACCAAGGCGCGCCACGTGCACATCGCCGGATTCCGCGCGGCGTATTCGGTGGCCTTCATGCTGGAATACCTGTACCGCCTGTTCCGCCCCAGCGTCACGCTGATCAAGGGCACCGCCGGTTCGCTGGCGATGGAGCTGCGCGCCGTCGCGCCGCAGGATGCCACCATCGTCATCAGCTTCGCGCCGTATTCGATCGAAGCGGTACAGGTGGCCGAAGCCACCAAGCGCGCCGGCAGCAAACTCATCGCGCTGACCGACAGCGCGGTGGGCCGCCGTCGCGGTGGCGGAAAGCCTGATCGAA
>NZ_AJHH01000720.1 GCF_000256565.1 Herbaspirillum lusitanum P6-12
GGCCGCCGTCGCGGTGGCGGAAAGCCTGATCGAACTGGTGATCTCGCTCGACGACGACAAGGCCGTCAAGCGCCTTGAGCACGCCGAGGAAGAGCTGTACCAGAGCGGTGCTTACGTGAAGGCTGGCGGCAAGTAAGTTTGCCCGGCCGGATTATGTTGCAACAACTGTTGCGGCAGCGATTTCCCTCCTTTCGATTTCCCTGATGCGCCGGTAACGTCACGGCGGTACGGGCTTGCGCGTCAGGTTGTGCGTCATGTGGCGGCGCCCGGCATGGCGATCCGGTTTGGTGCGGATTTACGGTGCGGCGCACCAATGCAATATAAAATATTTATGCAACAAACGTTGCAAAAGCATTTCTTTCAATTTATAGTTGGCCCCAATTCGAACGCACAAGGCCAGCTTCATGACACACGTCTTCCATCGCTATCCGAAAATCAACCTGCCGGTCGCCACGGCGGGCGAGGGCATCGAGCTGATCGACAGCAAGGGCAAGCGCTACCTCGACGCCTGCGGCGGCGCGGCAAATGCAATATAAAATATTTATGCAACAAACGTTGCAAAAGCATTTCTTTCAATTTATAGTTGGCCCCAATTCGAACGCACAAGGCCAGCTTCATGACACACGTCTTCCATCGCTATCCGAAAATCAACCTGCCGGTCGCCACGGCGGGCGAGGGCATCGAGCTGATCGACAGCAAGGGCAAGCGCTACCTCGACGCCTGCGGCGGCGCGGCAGTGTCTTGCCTGGGCCACGGCCATCCGCGCGTGCTGGCGGCGATCCACAAGCAGATCGACGAGCTGGCTTACGCGCACACCTCGTTCTTCACCACGGCCGTCGCCGAGCAGCTGGCCGACGAGTTGAGCGCCTCCGCGCCGGGCGACCTGAATCATGTGTATTTCCTGTCGGGCGGTTCGGAGGCGGTCGAGGCGGCGCTCAAGCTGGCGCGCCAGTACTTCGTCGAGAGCGGACAAAAGCAGCGTCGCCATTTCATCGCGCGCCGCCAGAGTTATCACGGCAACACGCTCGGCGCGCTGGCCATCGGCGGTAACGCATGGCGTCGCGAAATGTTCATGCCGATGCTCATCGAGGCGCACCACGTCTCACCCTGCTACGCCTATCGCAACCGCGCCGACGGCGAAAGTGATGTGCAATATGTACAACGCCTGGCCGATGAACTGGAACAGAAGATTCTTTCCCTCGGCGCCGATCAGGTGATCGCCTTCGTAGCCGAAACGGTGGTTGGCGCAACAGCCGGTGCAGTCCCTCCGGTAGGGGACTACTTCCGCAAGATCCGGGCGGTCTGCGATAAATACGGTGTGTTGCTGATTCTGGATGAAGTCATGTCTGGCATGGGCCGTACCGGCTATCTGTTCGCTTGCGAAGAGGATGGCGTCGTACCCGATATCGTCGTGATTGCAAAAGGGCTCGGCGCCGGCTACCAGCCGATAGGCGCCATGATTTGCAGCGACCACATCTACGATGCCGTGTTGCGAGGTTCGGGATTCTTCCAGCATGGCCATACCTACATCGGTCATGCGACGGCATGCGCCGCGGCCGTGGCCGTACAGAAAACGATTCAGGAAGAGCGCCTGCTGGAAAACGTTCGCCAGCGCGGAGAACAGTTGCGTAGCGAGTTGCGCCAGGCGTTTGGCGACCAGGCGCATGTGGGCGATATCCGAGGCCGCGGCCTGTTCGTGGGCGTGGAGCTGGTGGCCGAGCGCAGCAGCAAGCTGCCACTGTCCCCCGACTTGCGCACCCATGCCCGTGTCAAGGCCGAAGCCATGAAGCGTGGTCTGCTGGTGTATCCGATGGGAGGCACTATCGACGGCAAAAATGGTGACCACATCCTGCTGGCGCCGCCGTTCATCAGCACTGCCGCCGACATCGACGCCATGGTTGAGCGGCTGGCGCCGGCGATCGATGCAGCGCTCGTCTGAATCAGAAAAACAAACATCAAGCAGCACCCATCTATATCTTCAGGAGAGGAAGCGCCATGAAACGATTTACCCACCCGCTGCTTGCATTGCTGTCCACGCTGGCCTGTGCGAGCGCGGTGCACGCCGCCGACGCCGGTCTCGGTCCGACGCTGCAAAAGATCAAGGACGGCAACGTCATCGCCATCGGTCACCGCACCAGCTCGATTCCGTTTTCCTACTACGATGAAAACCAGAAGGTGGTCGGCTATTCGCAAGACCTGTGCAACAAGGCCATCGACGCGGTCAAGGCGAAACTGAACCTGCCCAACCTGGAAGTGCGCATGATCCCGGTGACCTCGCAGAACCGCACGCCGCTGCTGCAGAACGGCACCATCGATCTCGAATGCGGCGTCACCAGCAACCTCAAGGATCGCTGGCAGCAAGTCTCCTTCAACACCACCTTCTTCGTCGCCAGCAGCCGTATCCTCACGCGCAAGGACAGCGGCATCAAGGATTTCCCCGACCTCGCCGGCAAGGCCGTCGTCACCAATGCCGGCACCACGTCGGAACGCTTGCTGCGCACGCTCAACGAGCGCCGCAAGATGAACATGCAGATCCAGAGTGCCAAGGACTACGGCGAAGCCTTCCTGATCCTGCAATCGGGTCGCGTGGCGGCCTATGTGATGGATGACGTTCTGCTGGCAGGAGCCCGTACCACTGCGCAAAAGCCCAATGACTGGGTGTTGACCGGCAATCCTTTCGGTGCAGAACCGTATGCGTTCATGGTGCGCAGGGACGATCCGCAATTCAAGCAGCTGGTCGACGGTGCATTGAGCGGCCTGATGAAGAGCGGCGAGATCAATCGCATGTACGCCAAGTGGTTCACCTTCCCGATTCCGCCGAAGAACATCAGCTTCAATTTCCCGATGCCGGAAGACGTCAAAAAGCTGTATGCCAATCCAAGCGACAAGCCCATGGATTAAGCTGAGCGCTTTATCCCTCCCGGAGCAACCACATGAGCCAATCACGCCTGCCCGTCTTCGACGCAGCCCACGCCACGCCGGACCAGAAAGCGCTGCTCGACGACATCCTGTCGGGTCCGCGCGGCAATCTCAACGGGCCGTTCGTGAGCTGGATCCACAGTCCGGAATTCGGCCAGCTGGCGCAAAAGCTCGGCGCCTACTGCCGCTATGAAACCGGCCTGCCGCTGCGCTTGTCCGAGCTGGCGATCCTGGCGACTGCGCAGCAATGGCAGTCGCAGGCCGAGTGGTACATCCACCTGCCGATCGCGATCGACGCCGGCCTGTCGGCCGAGGTCGCCGAGCAGATCCGGCGCGGCGAGACGCCGATGTTTGCGCTGGAAGACGAACGCGTGATCTGGTCCTTCGCCAGCGAGCTCGGCCAGCGCAAGCGCGTCACCGATGCCACCTATGCACGCGCGCTGGAATTGTTCGGCATCAAGGTGGTGGTCAACCTGATCGGACTGCTCGGCTACTACGCATTGGTGGCGATGACGCTCAACGTGTTCGGCATGCGCGCCGAAGGCCAGGCATCGCTGCCTTTCCCTGAACCACCGCCGGCCTGAGCGCTGCCGGCATTCGATCCTCTCCTGAGAACACCACATGGACTACCGCTGGAACTGGAGCGTCTTCCTCCACCAGGCCGCCGATAACCAGACCTACGCCGACTGGCTGCTGTCGGGTCTGTCGGTGACGCTGGCGCTCGGGCTGTCGGCCTGGTGCCTCGCCTTGGCGCTGGGCACCGTGCTCGGCATCATGCGCACCTTGCCCAATCGCTGGCTGCGCGGCGCGGCCGCGACTTACGTCGAACTGTTCCGCAACGTGCCGCTGCTGGTGCAGGTGTTCATCTGGTATTTCGCCATGCCTGAAGTACTGCCGTTCGGCATCGGCGACGACATCAAGAGCATGAGTCCGCTGGCGCAGCAGTTCGTGACCGCCATGCTGTGCCTGGGGTTCTTCACGGCGGCGCGCGTGTGCGAACAGGTGCGTTCGGGTATCGGCGCCTTGCCGCCCGGACAAAAGAACGCCGGCCTGGCGATCGGCTTCACGCTGGCGCAGACGTATCGCCATGTGCTGTTGCCGATGTCGTTCCGCATCATCCTGCCGCCGCTGACGTCGGAGTTCCTCAACATCTTCAAGAACTCTGCGGTGGCCTCCACCATCGGCCTGCTGGAGCTCGCCGCGCAGGGACGCCAGCTGGTCGACTACACCGCGCAGCCGTATGAAGCCTTCATCGCCGTCACGCTGACCTACATGCTGATCAACATCACGGTCATGGCGCTGATGCGCCGGCTCGAAGGGCGTCTCGCCCTGCCGGGTTTCGGCGGCGGAAAATAGAAGAGGGCGCGCGATCATGAGTTATCAGTTCGATTTCAGTTCCATCACGCCCGCGGCAGTCGCGGTGCTCGGCCACGGCATGGCGATCTCGCTGCAGATCACCGCCACGGCGATCGTGTTCGGCATCGTCTGGGGCACGCTGCTGGCGATGATGCGGCTGTCGCCGTCGAAGCCCTTGCAATGGTTCGCCAGCGGCTACGTCAACCTGTTCCGTTCGATCCCGCTGGTGATGGTGCTGCTGTGGTTTTTCCTGATCGTGCCGCAGTTGCTGCAGAAGGTGTTCCATCTGTCGGCGTCGAACGACCTGCGCATGATCTCGGCGCTGGTGGCGTTCTCCTTGTTCGAGGCGGCCTACTATTCCGAGATCATCCGCGCCGGCATCAAGAGCGTGGCGCGCGGCCAGCTGGCGGCGGCGTTCGCACTGGGGCTGACCTATACGCAGACGATGCGCCTGATCGTCCTGCCGCAGGCGTTCCGCAACATGGTGCCGCTGCTGCTGACGCAAGGCATCATCCTGTTCCAGGACACATCGCTGGTGTACGTCAGCGCGCTGGCGGATTTCTTCGGCCGCGCCTATGGCATCGGCGAACGCGACGGCCGCATCATCGAGCTGCTGTTCTTCGCCGGCGCGGTGTATTTCGCGATCTGTTTCAGCGTGTCGCTGTGCGTCAAACGCTTCCAGAAAAAAGCGACCGCGTAGCAGACAGACAATGCCGGCAGGCATCCTCGCGGCGGGTAGGTTGGGCGACGTGATTCTCGACAATCTTTCTACTAAAACATCGAACGATCGATCTATAAAACAGGATTCAAAAACTATTCTGAATTCGACCTTGCACTTGGTCTTTATCTTGACTAGATTGAGTATTCCATCAGAAAAACAGCGCACTTATCTGTTGACCTCAAGGAGCACGGTAATGAGTCCTGCATCTTTCGCAACGGAAGACCGTTCAGCCATCCACGCCAGCGCCATCGGCGTCAATCTTCCTCCCCGGCCGCACCGCCGGCGCGAGCGTCTCGACATCACCCTGCTGGAAATCGATCCGCGCGAAGTGGTGGAAGGCATGGTGCTCGACAACGGCATGTTCCTCGCACCCGATCCGATTCCGGTCGGCACCATGCGTGAGACCTGCCCGCACTGCGAAGGCGTCGCGCTGCAACTGGTGCTGCGCCGCCATCAGGTCAAACGCTCGCACCTGTTTTGCGACCACTGCACGCGTTGCTACGACGCCTTGTGCGACGGCGGTTATTCGATACTTGGAATAGTCTGAAGCGATCGGTTCTTCATCACGATAGCGAAAGCGGCCTCAGGGCCGCTTTTCCATTTCGGCCTTCACGGCGTTGAGCATGTTGCGCAGGTCGCGCTTCATCAGTGTTGCGCCAAACAGCGTTGGCACATAAAAGCCGGGCGCAATGATGCCGGCGTAGGAAATGCGGGTGCGTCCGCCGTCTTCCGGTTGCCGCATCGGCGAGATTGCCTGCAGTTCCCAACGCGCCTGGTATTCGCGCATGTTGCCGCTCACCAGGCGGATGTCGATGGCCTCCATCGGTTGTTCGGTGACGTGCAGCACCAGGTCGATGTTTTGCCGGATGAACAGGAATCGGGCAAAACCATTCTGGGTGACGACACGCTCGTTGCCTTCGCTTGAGAGGACTTGCGAACTGGATAGGTTGGGGACGAATTCGGCCAGCCGGTCGTAGTCGGTCAGCACCTTCCAGCTGCGCGCGATATCGGCATTCGCGGTCATCTTCGCCGTCACTGCAAACAGCGGATAGCCTTTGGCGTGGTTCATGACGACGCTGATGTCGGGTTCACCGGCGGTGGTTTGCGCGCCGGCGTCGAGGCAAGCGGATCCGGACAGCGCCACAAGTGAGCAGAGCAGAAAGAGTCGCAAAGGGATTTCCGGTGGTCAGTTCATCAATATGCAAGCGGGAGCTTACGCGAATCTGGCGATGGCGCAATGTCATCACGCCAGGGAGTGGTATCGGTACCATTTCGGCAATGCTAGAATCGCGCCATGACGAAGCCTTCGATTCCCGCCATTCCAGCACCTTCACCTGACGTTCCGATGACCGCCCCTGCACCTGTCGTGCGCAAGGGCCGCAAGGGCGCCGGGCTGACTTTGCGCGACGTCGCCCGGCTGGCCGGCGTGGCGCCGATCACGGCCTCGCGGGCACTGAATACGCCGGATGCGGTGTCCGAGACCGTCCTGAAAAAAGTGCGCGACGCCGTCGAGCGCACTGGTTATGTGCCCAACCTGCTGGCCGGCGGCCTGGCTTCCAAGAAAAGCCGCCTGGTCGCCGCCGTGGTGCCGACCATCGTCGGGCCGATCTTCCTCGAAACCGTGCAGTCGCTGACCGAAGCGCTGGCCGACGCCGGCTACCAGCTCATGCTGGGCCAGAGCGGTTACGAGAATTCGCGCGAAGACGCCTTGCTCGAAGCCATCATCGGCCGCCGTCCCGACGGCGTGGTGCTGACCGGCATCATGCGCTCGCCGGAGTCGCGCAAGCGCCTGCTGGCCAGCGGCATCCCGGTGGTGGAAACCTGGGACCTGACGCCCACGCCCATCGACATGCTGGTGGGCTTTTCGCACGAGGCCATCGGCCGCGAGGTGGCGCGCTACCTGCATCAGCGCGGACGCAAGAAGGTCGCCGTGGTGGGCGGGCGCGACGAGCGCAGCCAGCGGCGCATGAATGCGTTTGCGCAGGAGTGCGTGGCGCTGGGCATGCACGAGGGCAGGGCGCCCTTGCCCATGCATCATGTGACCGCGCCGACCACGCTGGGCCAGGGCCGCCAGGGACTGGCCGAGCTGCTGCAGGCGCAGCCTGACCTGGACGCCATCTTCTGCAGCTCCGACATCCTCGCCATGGGCGTCATGATCGAAGCCCAGGTGCGCGGCATCGCGATCCCGTCGCAACTGGCGCTGATGGGTTTCGGCGACCTCAGCTTTTCGCGCGACCTGCATCCGCAACTGACCACCGTGCGCATCGACGGCACCGGCATCGGCAAGGCCGCCGCGCGCTTCATCATCGAGCGGGCGGAAGGGCGGGAAGTGCCGGAACGCGTGCACGACATCGGGTTCACCATCATTGAGCGGCAAAGCGTGTAAGCGCTCCTGCCGCCCGATCTTCCCGCTTTCTTCCAATATTTCCCATTTGACAACGTCGCGGCAAACCGATTGACAGCCTGAAACGGTACCGCTACCATTTGCGTTAATCGGAATTGGTAGCGGTACCAATTTCAACCTCGTGCATTCCCCGATCTCAGTACAAGGCTCATCATGTCCAACGCGTCCAACACGTCCACACTGTCGAATTCATCCGGCTCTTCTGCACCCGTCGTCACCGCCATGCAGGTCATCCCGGTCGCCGGCCGCGACGGCATGCTGCTCAACCTGAGCGGCGCGCACGGTCCCTATTTCACGCGCAACATCGTGATCCTGACCGACAGCGCCGGCAACACCGGCGTCGGCGAAGTGCCGGGCGGCGAGGGTATCCGTCAGACCCTGGAGGATGCACGCACCCTGGTGGTGGGCCAGTCCATCGGCAATGTGCAGGGCATCCTCAACCGCGCCCGCACGGCGTTTGCCGACCGTGATACGGGCGGGCGTGGCTTGCAGACCTTCGACCTGCGCATCACCATCCACGCCGTCACGGCGGTGGAAGCGGCGCTGCTCGACCTGCTCGGCAAATTCCTCGGCGTGCCGGTTGCGGCCCTGCTCGGTGAAGGCCAGCAACGCGACAAGGTGGAAATGCTCGGCTACCTGTTCTACGTCGGCGACCGCAACGCCACCGACCTCGACTATCACAGCGAACCCGACAACGCCGACGACTGGCAGCGCCTGCGCCACGAAAAAGCCATGGACGCCGAGGCCATCGTGCGGCTGGCCGAAGCGGCCTACCGGCGCTACGGTTTCAACGACTTCAAGCTCAAGGGCGGCGTGCTGCGCGGCGAGGATGAAATCGAAGCCATAGCCGCGCTGCACGAACGTTTCCCGCAGGCGCGCATCACGCTCGACCCCAACGGCGGCTGGCTGCTCAAGGATGCGATCCGCCTGTGCCGCGACCAGCACGGCGTGCTGGCCTATGCCGAGGATCCCTGCGGCGCCGAGAACGGCTACTCCGGCCGCGAAGTGATGGCCGAATTCCGCCGCGCCACCGGCCTCCAGACCGCCACCAACATGATCGCCACCGACTGGCGCGAAATGGGCCACACGATCCGGCTGCAATCGGTCGACATCCCGCTGGCCGACCCGCATTTCTGGACCATGCAGGGCTCGATACGCGTGGCGCAACTGTGCAATGAGTGGGGCCTGACCTGGGGTTCGCATTCCAACAACCACTTCGACATTTCGCTGGCGATGTTCACGCAAGTGGCCGCCGCCGCGCCGGGCAAGATTACCGCCATCGACACGCACTGGATCTGGCAGGACGGCCAGCGCCTCACGCGCGAGCCGTTCAGGATCGTCGGCGGCATGGTCGACGTGCCGGCCGCGCCAGGCCTCGGCGTCGAGATCGACATGGAGCAGGTGCTGGCCGCCAATGCGCTCTACAAAGCCAAGGGCCTGGGCGCGCGCGACGACGCCATCGCCATGCAATACCTGATCCCGGGCTGGAAGTTCGACAACAAGAAACCTTGCCTGGTCAGGTAGGCGGCCACGACGAATCACCGGCATCACAACAATAAAAACGCAATGAAGATCGCACAGGCCGCAACGACGGCCGCAGCGACAACCTCAAGGAGACAGCAAGTGAGTGATAAAAATATTGCGGCCTACGCCGCACATCCCGACGGCAAGGCAAGCGGTCCGCTGGCCAGCGCCATCGACAAGGTCAAATGGCGCATCCTGCCGCTGTTCGTGATCATGTTCATCGCCAACTACATCGACCGCGTCAACATCGGCTTCGTGCGCTCCCACCTGGCGACCGATCTCGGCATAGGCACGGCGGCGTTCGGCTTCGGCGCAGGTTTGTTCTTCATCGGCTACGCCATCTTCGAAGTGCCGTCCAACATGCTGCTGCAGAAGTTCGGCGCCAAGGCCTGGCTCACGCGCATCATGCTGACCTGGGGCGTGGTGGCGACCTCGATGGCTTTCGTCCATAACGAGACTTCGTTCTACATCCTGCGCTTCTTGCTGGGCGTGGCGGAGGCCGGTTTCTTCCCGGGCGTGGTGTATTACTTCACGCAATGGCTGCCGAACAGCGAACGCGGCAAGGCGATGGCGGTCTTCCTGAGCGGCTCGGCAATCGCCTCGATCCTGTCCGGCCCGATCTCGGGTGCGTTGCTGCAGATCGAAGGCGGCGGCCTGCACGGCTGGCAGTGGATGTTCATCATCGAAGGCCTGGCCTCGGTGCTGCTGTGCTTCGTGGTCTGGCGCCGCCTCGATTCGCGCCCGCAGGACGCCGCCTGGCTCAGCGACGACGAGCGCAACAGCCTGGCCGCCATCATCGCGCATGAACAACGCGAACGCCAGGCCAGCAAGCCGGTGCACGTGTCGTCATGGAGCCTGCTCAAGGATCCGCAGATCCTGCTGTTCTGCTTCATCTATTTCGCCATCCAGCTGACGATCTACGGCGCCACTTTCTGGCTGCCCAGCATCATCAAGAAGATGGGCCACTTCAATGACTTCCAGGTCGGCCTGTTCAATTCGATTCCGTGGATCATCTCGATCGTCGCGATGTACATCTTCGCCAGCCTGGCCGCGCGCTTCCGCCATCAGCAGGCGTGGGTGGCGGCGACGCTGATCATCGCCGCAGCCGGCATGTTCGCTTCGACCACCGGCGGCCCGGTGTTCGCCTTTGTCGCGATCTGTTTCGCCGGCATCGGCTTCAAGGCGGCCTCGTCGCTGTTCTGGCCGATCCCGCAAGCCTATCTCGACGCACGCATCGCCGCCGCCGTGATCGCACTGGTCAATTCCATCGGCAACCTCGGCGGCTTCTTCGCGCCGGCGACCTTCGGTTATCTGGAGCAAAAGACCGGCTCGATCCAGGGCGGCCTGTATGCCTTGGCGGCGGCTTCGGTGATTGCCGCCGGGCTGGTGTTCCTGGCGCGGACATCGGGCAAGAAGGCGGTCTGAGGGCGCGGTCTGAAGGTGATGGAGGGGCGGACTTGTTACAATGTCCGCCTCTTCTCTCCACAAGCATTCCAGCCATGTCCAAAAGCAAGCGCCCCGCCGGCAAAGCCGCCAGCACCTCCATTCCTTCCGCTCCTTCCCTGGTGCCGGCCGAATACGATCTCGACGAAGCACTGGTCGACAAGCTGGCCAACCTCGCGGTTGAACTGGCGACCGAGGACGAAGCCTCGCCCGACTTGCCCGCCAAGCAACGCGACCTGCACCGCATCATCACCAAGAGCTTGCGCCAGCAGCAGGACGACGTACTGTACGAAGCGCTGGAACGCGCGCGCGACCAGGAAGCCGAGGCCTATCCCTACCTGCGCGAAAAAATCGAGGAAGCCGCCGAGACCGTCTTCTTCACCCGCAACGAGCGTAGCTATGAAGTCAACGCCTTCGTCATCCCGATGTTCGTGCGCACCATCGGCGGCCTCGATGCGGAGCAGAATTTCCGCGACGCCGACGCCTTCACCGAGCTGACGGCGAGCCTCAAGGAAGCCCAGCTCGAAAGCGCCGACGCCAAGGTGGTGCTGGTCAGCTACGCCTATCACCTCGACGAAATCGACGCGATCACCTACAGCCATCTCGAAGCCATGGTGCGCGACGCCTACGCCGCCATGACCGACAAGAAGATCAGCGAAACGCCGGCCATCAACCGCAGCATGAGCAGCTGGCCGGCCAATCGCTTCGGCGCCGACGACACGGCGGTGGAGTTGCGCTTCCTGCTGGGCTTTGCGCTCAAGACCGCGGACGATCCGTTCTATACGATTCCAAAAGATGAAGCGGCCATGGACGCCTACTTCGCGGTGCGCGCGCAGCGTTTCCAGGCCTGGAGCGAAAAGGTCGTGCCGCTGGTGCAGCGTTGCCTGGTCGCCGACGGTCGCCAGTTCGACGTGCACTTCCTGTACCAGGATCTGTTCCATGGCGGCAAGGAGCGCGGCATCGCCGAGTACTTCATGCTGCAGATGATGTCGGAGCTCGACCACGGCCTGCAGGAAAGCGGCGTCGATGCACAGCAGACCCATGCCGTCATGGGGCCGGTGGATATGGAAGGGGAAGTGTTGTTGCGGGTGAATATCTACAACGGCGAGACCGTCGTCGCCACCGCCGAGAAGCCGCTCAACGGCGCCGGTGATTTGCAGATCGAACTCGACGACACCTGCGACGCGCTGCTGACCATGGGCCTGAAATCGGTGGCGTTGGCGGAAGCGTTCGACGCCGCCGGCAAGGCCGTCAATGTCCAGCCCTACGCCGACGGTTCAGCCGTTTAGCGCCGCAAACAAAGCGCCCGTGGCT
>NZ_AJHH01000721.1 GCF_000256565.1 Herbaspirillum lusitanum P6-12
GGATCCCGTAGTTTTAGACCTCCCCTGACAACACAACACCAACGAACAACCCCAGGAGTGAACATGAGCGCCGACCTGATTCTGCTGAACGGAAATTTCCACACCATCGACAAAGCACAGCCGCTGGCAAGCGCCGTTGCGATCAAGGACGGCAAGTTCCTCGCCGTCGGCGACGCCGAAGCCGCCATGCGCCATCGCGGCGACGCCACCAAAGTGGTCGACCTGAACGGCCGCAGCGTGGTGCCGGGCCTGAACGATTCGCACATCCACCTGATCCGCGGCGGCCTCAACTACAACCTCGAACTGCGCTGGGAAGGCGTGCCGTCGCTGGCTGACGCCTTGCGCATGTTGCGCGAGCAGGCCTTGCGCACACCGCATCCGCAGTGGGTGCGCGTGGTCGGCGGCTGGACCGAGTTCCAGTTTGCCGAGCGCCGCATGCCGACGCTGGAAGAAATCAACGCCGCCGCGCCCGACACCCCGGTGTTCATCCTGCACCTGTACGATCGCGCCTTGCTCAACCAGGCTGCGCTGCGCGCCGTCGGTTACAACAAGGACACCCCGAATCCGCCGGGAGGAGAAATCCAGCGCGACGCCGCCGGCAATCCGACCGGCATGCTGATCGCCCGTCCCAATGCCATGATCCTCTACGCGACGCTGGCCAAAGGCCCGTCGCTGCCGCTCGAGCAGCAAGTCAATTCGACGCGCCAGTTCATGCGCGAACTCAATCGCCTCGGCGTCACCAGCGTGATCGACGCCGGCGGCGGTTTCCAGAATTATCCGGAAGACTACGCCATCATCGACCAGCTGGCGCGCGAGCAACAGCTCACCGTGCGCATCGCCTACAACCTCTTCACGCAGAACAAGGGCAAGGAACTGGGCGACTTCCAGCGCTGGACCGACATGATCAAGCCGGGCCAGGGCGACGACTTCTATCGCCACAACGGCGCCGGTGAAATGCTGGTGTTCTCGGCGGCCGACTTTGAGGACTTCCTCGAACCGCGTCCGGAACTCGCCGCCGGCATGGAAGACGAACTTGAAAAAGTGGTGCGTCATCTGGTGTCCAACCGCTGGCCGTTCCGCCTGCATGCGACCTACGATGAATCGATCAGCCGCATGCTCGACGTCTTCGAAAAAGTGAATCGCGACATTCCTTTCAACGGCCTGCACTGGATCTTCGACCACGCCGAAACCATTTCGCCGCGCAACATCGAGCGCGTGCGCGAACTCGGCGGCGGCCTGGCGATCCAGCATCGCATGGCGTTCCAGGGCGAATATTTCGTCGACCGCTACGGCAAGGAAGCCGCCAGGGCGACGCCGCCGGTGGCGCGCATGCTGGACCTGGGCGTGCCGGTCGGCGCCGGCACCGATGCCACCCGCGTCGCCAGCTACAACCCGTGGACCGCGCTGTACTGGCTGGTCTCGGGCAAGACCGTAGGCGGCCTGCAACTGGCCGAAGCCGGTTTGCCGCGTGAAACCGCGCTGGAACTGTGGGCCGCAGGCAGCGCCTGGTTTTCCAACGAGCAGGACAAGAAGGGCCGTATCAAGGCCGGCCAATTGGCTGATCTGGTGGTGTTGTCGGCCGACTTCTTCAGCGTCGCCGAAGAAGACATCAAGGCCATCGAATCGGTGATGACCGTGGTCGGCGGCAAGATCGTCTACGGCGCCGATGAGTTCGACCCGCTGGCGCCGCCGGCCATCCCGGTGCTGCCGGACTGGTCGCCGGTGAAAAACGTGCCGGGCCACTACAGCGCACGCAAGTCGGGCACGCAGAGCGGGCAGCAGCAACGCCGGGCTATCCTGCCGCATCAGTGCGCAGGCGCTTGCAACGTGCATGCTCATTCGCACGATGTCGCGCGCCGCTCGTCGGTGCCGGCGTCGAATTTCTCAGGCTTCTGGGGCGCGCTCGGTTGCAGCTGCTTCGCGTTCTGATCGGAGTATGAACATGACTTATTCCAAAATCATCTGGGGCCTGTTGCTCTCCTTCGTGGTCGGCTTTTGCTGCCACCTCGCGCAAATCCCGGTGCCGTCGCCGCCGGTCCTGAGCGGCGCCTTCCTGGTGTTCATGATGAGCAGCGGCTACTGGCTGGTGGATCGTTACCTGGCCGCCAAGGAAGCCAAGGCAAAGCAAGCCGGGGTGCAAGCATGAGCGCGCTGTTCACGGGCGCCGTGCTGGGCACGCTGATCGGCGCGGTCTGCCGCTGGTTCGGCCTGCCGTCGCCGACGCCGCCGACCCCGGTCGGCGCTTCGCTGGTGGTGGCCATGACATTGGGTTACGTGCTTGCCGGCTATGTGCTGGCGGGGCACTTCTGATATTTCCGTTATTTCTGATTCAGGAGAATCGACATGCAAACATTTCAAACTGCGCCAACCGCGAAACAAAATTTTTTCCTGCGCCC
>NZ_AJHH01000722.1 GCF_000256565.1 Herbaspirillum lusitanum P6-12
ACGCGGCTGGCCAGCGCGGCAGTGCTGGTGTTGCTGGGCGTGTCGATGTTCCTGGTGCACCCTGACTGGAGCGTAGCGGAGGGCCAGTTCGGCTGGTTGCTGATGATCGTGTTCGGCAGCATCGCCTTGATGGGCGCCGGCCGCTATTCGATCGACGCCGCCCTGGCGAACAAAGTCGAGGACTGAGATGGCTGCGCTGAATAGTCCCGATCGTCCTTCTGCGATTCGCTATCTGAATCGCGTCACCTGCCAGGGCATTGCCATGAGTTTCCTGGCCGGCTACGTGGATACGCTGGGCTTCGTCGCCTTGTTCGGATTGTTCACCGCCCACGTCACCGGCAACTTCGTGCTGATCGGCAGCGAACTGGCGAATCCTTCCCACGGCGTATTGATCAAGTTCCTGGCTTTTCCGGCGTTCATCCTGTCGGTAGTCATGACACGGCTGGTGGTGCTTGCGCTGGAGCGCAGCGGCAAGCCGGCCTTGCCCTGGGTGCTGATGCTGCAACTGATTTTCCTGCTGGCGTTCATGGGCTTCGGCCAGAGCATTGCGCCGGTCGGCGTGGCCGATGCACGCGCCACCGCCGCCTTGCTGGCAGGCATGTTCGGCGCTGCTGCAATGGGTATCCAGAACGCCGCCGCCCGCTTGATTTTGCCGCAGGCGGCGCCAACTACCGTCATGACCGGCAACGTCACGCAACTGGTCATCGACGTGACCGACATCGTGCGCGGCGCAGCGGATGACACGGTGCGCCAGCGCTGCGTCAAATTCTTCTGGCCCATCGTGGCGTTCGGCGTGGGTGCGATCGGCGGGGCGTTTGCCTACCATCAGGCGTTGTTCTTCGCGCTGTTGTTGCCGGTGTTTATCCTGATTGCGATGATCGTTGCGGAATTCCGTGCAGCGCAAGCGAGCAAGGCCTGAACGCCGCTTCGACCTATAATGTGCGTTGAGGTAATCGAACGATGAAAGTCGGCAGGAAGTAAAAAACGGGAAGGCAGTGGAACAGCGATGAGTTACTTGTATCACCTGATAGAACAGTACGGTCTGATCATCGTATTCCTGAACGTGCTGACCCTGGCGCGGCCAGTACCCGGTCGTGTTGCT
>NZ_AJHH01000723.1 GCF_000256565.1 Herbaspirillum lusitanum P6-12
GGCGCGCTGGCCTGGCGCGGCCAGTACCCGGTCGTGTTGCTGCTGCTGGTGGCGGTGGTCGCCGCGCTGATCGCCGACTACGTCTGGTACCTGGCCGGCCGCCGCTACGGTCGCCGCATCATGTCGACGCTGTGCCGCATTTCCCTTTCTCCTGATTCCTGCGTGCGCCAGACCGAGTCGATCTATTCGCGCTGGGGTGCACGTTCGCTGCTGGTCGCCAAATTCATTCCCGGTTTCGCCTCGATTGCCAGCGCGGGGGGGGGGGGGGGGCACCGTCGGGACTTCGCGCGGCAAGTTCTTGTTGTACGACGGCGTCGGTGCGGCCTTGTGGTCGGGACTGGCGATCTTTCTCGGCGCGTTGTTCAACACCGCCATCGACGACGTGCTGAGCGTGTTGGCCGAGCTCGGTCAGTACGGCATGATGCTGGTGCTGATCGGCTTCGCCGTCTTCATCGCCAGCAAATGGTGGCAGCGCCGCCGCTTCCGCAAGTCGCTGGAAATGGCGCGCATCTCGGTCAGCGAGCTGGATGGCCTGCTCAAGAGCGGCGTGCGCCCGACCATCGTCGACGTGCGTTCGCCGGCCTCGCAGCAGATCGGCCGGATTCCCGGCGCGCTGACGATTTCCAACCAGGAGATCCAGACTTTCGCGTTCGACGCGCCGATGGAAGATGAAGTCATCGTCTACTGCGCCTGTCCCAATGAAGCCTCGGCCGCGCTGGTCGCCAAGCAACTCATGCGGCGCGGCTACAAGCGCGTGCGCCCGCTCACCGGCGGCATCGACGCTTGGGTGGCGGCGGGCTATTCGATCGAAGCCTGAGGCGTTTTACTCTTCGTTCTGCTCTTCGTTCGACTCTATTTTTCGGAAAATTCCATGTTCAGAATCAGTCTCGATGCCCTGTTGATTCTCGATGCGATCGACCGGCGCGGTTCGTTTTCCGCGGCCGGGCTGGAGCTGCATCGGGTGCCGTCGACGATTTCCTATACGGTGTCGAAGCTGGAGCAGGACCTCGGCGTGCAGGTGTTCGACCGGCAGGGCCCCAAAGTTGTGCTCACGCGCGCCGGTGAAGAATTGCTGAAGGAGGGGCGCTACCTGCTCAAGGCGGCGGAAGACCTCGAGCACCGCGTGCGCCGCGTCGCCTCCGGCTGGGAAACCGAATTCACCATCGGCCTCGATTCACTGTATTCGGCGGCATCGCTGGAGTCGGACATCGTGGCGTTCTACCAGGTCGCCGACCGCACCCGCCTGCGCATCGCGCGCGAGTCGCTGGCCGGCACCTGGGAAGCGCTGCTTGATCGCCGCGTCGACCTGCTGATTGCGGCGCCCGGCGAAGGACCGGCAGGCGGCGGCTATGTGGCGGAGCAGATCGGCACGGTGAAGTTCGTCTTCGTGGTGGCGCCGCATCATCCGCTGGCGAAGATGGACAAGGTCCTGAGCAAGGCCGACCTGCATCCTTACCGCGCCATCAGCGTCGCCGACTCGGCGCGCAAGATGCCGCCGCGCACCGTCGGCCTGCTGTTCGGCCAGGACACCCTGACGGTGCCGGACATGCGCAGCAAATATGCGTTGCAACTGGCCGGCGTGGGCTTCGGATTCTTGCCGGAGCCGTGCGTGCGGAAGTCGATCGCATCCGGCGCGCTGGTGGTCAAGGAAGTCGAGCAGCCGCGCGCGGAGGAAACGTTTTCGCTGGCCTGGCGCGTCGGTGAAGACGGCGCCGCACTGACCTGGTGGCTCAAGCGCATGCGCGAAACGGACATCCTCAATCGCATGCTGTCGCAGATCGTCGACGGCGGTTTGTAGCGTCTGAGTGTACGTACCTACTGCGCGCACCCACAGCGCCATCAGCTCGCATGGCAAAGACGCCGCCAATCTGCATCTCTATATTGCAGCGATTAAAAAATCACTGTTCTGGCGATAAGTCCGAGTACTGCGCATACGACGATGACGTGAATGACATTGCGTTTAAAGCGAAACAACGCAACCACTGCTGCCAGGGCAATCAGCGCAGAGATCCAGTCAAAACCCTGATCCCATCCTTTCGGCCACAGCACATGAAAGCCGAAAAACGTCGCTAAATTTAAGATAACACCGACCACCGCAGCAGTAATCGCGGTGAGTGGCGCCGTGAATTTGATATCTTGATGCGTTGCCTCAACGAGCGGCCCGCCTGCCAGGATGAATAGAAACGATGGCAGAAAGGTGAACCAGGTGACGAGCGAAGCTGCCATTGCTCCGGCCAAAAACAGGTGATCTGGTCCCAAGACGGCTTTGGCGTAACCGCCAACAAAGCCGACGAATGCCACCACCATAATGAGTGGTCCCGGTGTCGTCTCTCCCAATGCCAGACCGTCAATCATCTGAGTCGGCGTCAACCAGGAGAAATGGCCGACAGCGCCTTGATAGACGTATGGCAAAACGGCGTAGGCTCCGCCGAATGTCATGAGTGCGGCCTTGGTAAAGAACCATCCCATTTGAGCGTAGGTATGTTCCCAGCCATAGATCGCGGTCAGCCCACACATCGGGATGGCCCATAGAAGCGCACCGATCAGTACGATTTTGAGCAGTCCAGTCCAGCTGAACAGCGCATGCCGTGGTGTTGGCGTGTCATCGTCAATCAATGCCTTTCCGAATGATTTCTTTGAGGCTCCATGCCCTCCGCCAACAGCGAATTTCGACGGCGCTATTTTTCCTCCAAGGTAGCCGATCAGTGCTGCCATCGCCACAATGAGCGGAAACGGCAGATTGAGTGCAAAAATGGCGACAAACGAAACTGCGGCAATCGCCCACAGGACATTATTCTTGAGGGCGCGAGAACCGATGCGATGCGCTGCCTGCAAGACGATGGCAGTCACGGCAGGCTTGATGCCATAGAACAGACCTTCCACAACCGGCAAATGGCCAAAGGCGATGTATAGCCACGACAAGATAATCAAGATCAGCAAGGACGGGAAGACAAACAGGACGCCGGCAACGATGCCCCCAAACGTTCTATGCATTAACCAGCCAATGTATGTCGCAAGCTGTTGAGCTTCGGGGCCAGGCAATAACATGCAGTAATTCAGCGCATGTAAAAATCGTCGCTCCGATATCCAGCGACGGTTTTCCACAAGCTCTTGATGCATGATCGAAATCTGTCCGGCAGGGCCGCCGAAGCTGATGAAACCCAACTTCAACCAGAAAAGAAAGGCCTCTCGAAAATTCACGGACGGAGATATGTCGTCGTTGGCTGGCGACGTGACTTCGATCTCATTCACTGACGGCCTCCGTGGCGAAGCTTGCCAACAATCCGTCAAAAATACCGGTCGCGGCTATTAAAAGTTGGTCGTCGTCTGCGATGGTGTTTTTCATTCCCGCCAGTATGCTTTCTATGCCGATGGATTCGGGTGGCTGTACACCGCCGGCGTCCAAGTAGTGAATCAGGGCGGCCAGCCGCTTCAATCCTGCCTGTTGCAAACCGAAGCTCATCACGAAGACCTCAAAGGTCACATAGCTTCCCATATGGCTGATGCTGGCCCCATCGAAGTCAAATCCAATCGCATCGGCAGGGCAATCATCGGGGGACTCGAGCCACAGAATGACAGCATGTGGATCAATGAAACGCCGTATAAGCCATGCGCTTGCCAGGCGGTCGACCCAAGGCCGACGACGTGTCGCCCAGGTTTTTCCTTGAAATCGGTCTCTCTCTCGTTCAGGAATCCGCCCCTCAGCCGGCATCGGTTCGTCGGGAGATGACGCATGCGCCAGTGCCAGCTCCAACTCATTGATGGCAGCGTCGACTTGCTGTTGAGCCGGCCCCGGAAAGAAATCGATCACAGATAGATCGATCAGCTGCTTGCGCAACTTCCTGATCTCTTTCGTGGCTTTGGGCAGGGTGCCTGCCGTCAGCGTTGCTCGCGCCTTCGCAACATCCGAGAGCAATGTCGCATAGTCTTCGTCTCGCTTGAACAGCTCAGAGAAATCCGTGGCCATGGGCTCTTCGACTCGCAGGACGAACGCATTTCCTCCGCACGAAATCACCTCGGCGGAGATGCCTTCCAGCGTGTGCCGGCACTCGTCAAGATCGGGCATCAGATAGACCCCGTCACGCAATACAGCGGCCCCGGATGCTTTTAATCCACGCCATATCCGCATGCGAGCAGTGGCGTTCTGCGTGGACAGGCTGCTAATCAATAAAAGATAATTCATGATGTAGAATACTCTACTATTGTGTAGCATATTCTACAAATATTTTTCTGTGCAGGGCCGGCGGCGCTTGGCAAGGAAAAATAGAATTGAATATCGAAACGCCCGATAGGGATTCAAATGCTGCGGATGTAAAAAAAAGCGCGACAGCTTGTGGCCGTCGCGCTTTTTCATGGGAGCGGAAGTTTATGCCGCAACCAGGCTGCCGATGGTTTCGCGGGTTTGCGCGATGGCTTTTTCAACAGCCGCTTCGCCCATGCCCAGGCCTTCGCTGTGCACGAAGGTGATGTCGGTCATGCCGATGAAGCCCAGCACGGCGCGCAGATAGGTCTCATGGAAGTCCATGACCTTGGCCGGACCTTCGCTGTAGACGCCGCCGCGCGACGTGAACACGTATACCTTCTTGCCCTGGATCAGGCCGACCGGACCGGTTTCGGTGTACTTGAAGGTCACGCCGGCGCGCGTTGTAC
>NZ_AJHH01000724.1 GCF_000256565.1 Herbaspirillum lusitanum P6-12
CCGATGACGATGATGTCGGCGGCATTGACTTCGGCGATCAGCTCTTCGGAGACCTTGACCAGTGCTTGCTGTTCGGCGCTGCGCTTGTCGGCAGGCGTAAAGAACGCGCCCAGTTTTTGCTCGTCCAGATGCGGGATCGGGTTGGCGGCGACGTCGCGTTCGACGACCACGCTGCCTGGTTGGGATGCCTGCAGCTTGGCGACGAATTCGCCGGCGACCTGGCGCGAGATCGAACCGCTGCTGCGGGCGCTGCTATTGATGAACAGAATGTTTGCCATGATGTTTTCCTTGTGGATGGTGTAGGTAGCGGGTGACGCGATGCGCTGCAGGACTGCAGCGCATCGGTGTTTCGGCGTTTTTAGTAAGGCAGATCGAACAGCAGGAATTCCGCTGCTTCGGCTTTTTCAAACGTGATCAGGCTTTCTGCGCTGATCTTCAGTGCGTCGCCGCCCGACAACTGGGTGCCGTTGACGGTCAGCCGGCCGCGGATCAGATGGACGTAGCCGAGGCGCTTGGCGCCGAGCGCATGTTCCAGCTTGGCGTCGCCGTTCAGGATCGAGGCGAAGATCGATGCATCCTGATGGATCAGCACCGAGTTATCGCGACCGTCGGACGAAGCGATCAGGCGCAGCTGGCCCTGCTTTTGCTCCGGCGTGAAGTTCTTTTCCTCGTAGCTGGGCGGGATGCCTTTCACGTTCGGCTGGATCCAGATCTGCAGGAAATGCACCGGCTCGGTCTTGGAGTGGTTGAACTCGCTGTGACGCACGCCGCTGCCGGCGCTCATGCGCTGGACGTCGCCGTAATGCAGCACCGAACCTGTGCCCATGCTGTCCTTGTGCTCCAGTGCACCGTCGAGGACATAGGAGATGATTTCCATGTCGCTGTGACCGTGCGTGCCGAAACCCATGCCGGGTGTGACGCGGTCTTCATTGATCACTTGCAGCGGACCGAAGCCCAGTTGTTGCGGATCGTAGTAATGACCGAACGAGAATGTATGGTGTGAATTCAACCAACCGTGATCGGCGACACCGCGTTCGTTGCTTTTGCGAATTTGAAGCATGTTTTTCTCCGTCGGTTAGTGCAGGCAAGGGCGTTTTCCACCTTGGAAAACTGCCTTCTTGTTTGCGTGTTCAAGTGGACAGAACGGAGTATGCGCGGGGCAATATAAGTTACTGATAAATAACGATTTATTTGTATTTGTTGATTTGTTTTACAACCGTTTTTTGATGATTTTTAACGATCATTTTCAATAAATATCGAAAATTCGCTATCCCCCGGGGGGGCTATACGAAAGCCGTACGGATCGGCGTGCCTTCGCGCAAGGTCTTGGTGACCGGCGTCTTCTCGCAGATTTCGGCGAGGCGCGTGAGCTGTTCCGGTGTCAGCGTATTGCCGAAGGTGACGGTGCGCTCGATGTTCTCCAGCCCGCAGTCGTCGCGCGAAAAACGCGCATCGATATGGATGGTGCCGAGGTCCCAGCCCTTGCGATCGGCATACATGCGCAAGGTCAGCGAGGTGCACGCGGCCAGCGCGGCCAGCAGCAATTCGTAAGGCGCCGCACCGGTGTCGCTGCCGCCGTTGCCGGCGGGTTCATCCGCTTGCAGCTGATGGGTGCGGGCGCGGATGCGTTGCGCGTAGCCGGCGTCGTTGTGCAGATGGATGGTGGCCATGATGCGAACTCCTTCAATGCGGACGGGATGCGTGATTGTTGCACATTCCGTTTTCGGTTTTTGAGGTTTTCATGGGCGTAAAAAAAGCCTGCGCGCGGCAGGCTTTCTCCAAGCGCGAAAACCGAGTTTGCTTATGCGAAATTCTTCGCTGCGAAATCCCAGTTCACGATGCCCCAGAATGCTTCGGCGTACTTCGCGCGTGCATTGCGGTAGTCGATGTAGTAAGCGTGTTCCCAGACGTCCATGGTCAGCAGCGCCTTGCTGTCGGTGGTCAGCGGTGTGCCGGCGCCGGTGGTGTTGACGATGTCCAGTGTGCCGTCGGCTTTCTTGACCAGCCATGTCCAGCCGGAACCGAAGTTGGCCAGGCCTTGCTTGGTGAACTCGGCCTTGAAGGCGTCGAAGCTACCCCACTTGGCGTTGATGGCGTCAGCCAGTGCACCGCTTGGAGCGCCGGCGCCCTTTGGGGTCAGGCCGTTCCAGTAGAAAGTGTGGTTCCAGATTTGCGCTGCGTTGTTGAACACGCCGCCGGAGGACTTCTTGATGATCTCTTCGAGGGAGAGGTTTTCGAATTCTGTACCTGGGATCAGGTTGTTCAGATTGGTGACATAGGTCTGATGATGTTTGCCGTAGTGGTACTCGAGCGTTTCTTTTGAAATGGTTGGCGCCAGTGCGTCCAGTTCATAAGGCAGTGCCGGGAGGGTATGTGCCATGGTGAATCCTTTCGGGTATCGGTGATTGAAACGAATTTTTATTCTGAGTCTGTGATTCTAAAGCGGATAGCGATTCTTTGCACTCTCGCGACAGGCTTTTGCGGGTGTTCGACGGCTCAAGTTGATGTAGGAAATTCAGGCATCGCGGATAGCAATCGGGATGATTCTCAATACGCCTTGAGTTCCGTGTCAGTCCAGCGTCGGCTGTACGCTGGCGATGCCGACCTCGGCGCTGCCGTCGGCCAGTCGCAGCGTGACGTTGCTGCGCGGTTTCAGTTCGGATGGCGCGCGCAGGACCTTGCCTTTGGCGTCGGTGACGATGGCGTAGCCGCGTTCGAGCGTGCGCTGCGGATTGAGCAATTCAAGCTGGGACGACTGCGCCGCCAGCGTCTGCCGCTGCCGTTGCACCAGCAGCGCGACGGCGTTGCCGATCCGGCGTTGATGACCGCCCACCAGCAGGCGCGCAGCACGGGTATCGGGCAGGCGATTTTGCAGGCGTGTCTGCAGGTGCTGCAACTGATAGCGGGCACGCGTGACCGGCGTGCGCGTGGCGTGTTCTAGGCGCGCCTGCAGCGCACGCAGCTTGACGCGTTCGTGCGCGATGTAAGAAGCAGGGCTGACCAGCCGGCGCGACATCCAGTCGACGGTCTGGCCCTGTTCGGCAAGGCGGCGCCTGAGTGCGCGCGTGAGATCGGCGGCATGATTCTGCAACTGGGCCTGCCACTCGGCACGCGGCGTCGCGCACAACTCGGCGGCGGCGGTCGGGGTCGGCGCGCGCAGGTCGGCGGCGAAATCGGCGATCGTGAAGTCGGTCTCATGGCCGACGCCGGAAATCACCGGCATCGGGCACGCCGCAATCGCGCGCGCCACGGCTTCATCGTTGAAGGCCCACAGATCTTCCATGCTGCCGCCGCCGCGACCGACCAGCAGCACGTCGCATTCGGCGCGCTGGGATGCAGTCTGGATGGCGCGCGCAATCTTCGCGCCGGCGCGCACCAATAATACACGGCGGCGCAGCGCGGTCAGGATGTCGTGCAGCGCCGCGGCTTGCGGACTGGTGACGATGCCGACGCAGCGCGGGAAGACGGGCAGGGGACGTTTGCGGTCGGGATGGAACAGGCCTTCGTTCTCGAGCTTTTCCTTGAGGCGCAGGAAGGCTTCATACAGATTGCCGACGCCGGCAGGCTTTCTCCAAGCGCGAAAACCGAGT
>NZ_AJHH01000725.1 GCF_000256565.1 Herbaspirillum lusitanum P6-12
CCCTGCGCGCGGCAGGCTTTCTCCAAGCGCGAAAACCGAGTTTGCTTATGCGAAATTCTTCGCTGCGAAATCCCAGTTCACGATGCCCCAGAATGCTTCGGCGTACTTCGCGCGTGCATTGCGGTAGTCGATGTAGTAAGCGTGTTCCCAGACGTCCATGGTCAGCAGCGCCTTGCTGTCGGTGGTCAGCGGTGTGCCGGCGCCGGTGGTGTTGACGATGTCCAGTGTGCCGTCGGCTTTCTTGACCAGCCATGTCCAGCCGGAACCGAAGTTGGCCAGGCCTTGCTTGGTGAACTCGGCCTTGAAGGCGTCGAAGCTACCCCACTTGGCGTTGATGGCGTCAGCCAGTGCACCGCTTGGAGCGCCGGCGCCCTTTGGGGTCAGGCCGTTCCAGTAGAAAGTGTGGTTCCAGATTTGCGCTGCGTTGTTGAACACGCCGCCGGAGGACTTCTTGATGATCTCTTCGAGGGAGAGGTTTTCGAATTCTGTACCTGGGATCAGGTTGTTCAGATTGGTGACATAGGTCTGATGATGTTTGCCGTAGTGGTACTCGAGCGTTTCTTTTGAAATGGTTGGCGCCAGTGCGTCCAGTTCATAAGGCAGTGCCGGGAGGGTATGTGCCATGGTGAATCCTTTCGGGTATCGGTGATTGAAACGAATTTTTATTCTGAGTCTGTGATTCTAAAGCGGATAGCGATTCTTTGCACTCTCGCGACAGGCTTTTGCGGGTGTTCGACGGCTCAAGTTGATGTAGGAAATTCAGGCATCGCGGATAGCAATCGGGATGATTCTCAATACGCCTTGAGTTCCGTGTCAGTCCAGCGTCGGCTGTACGCTGGCGATGCCGACCTCGGCGCTGCCGTCGGCCAGTCGCAGCGTGACGTTGCTGCGCGGTTTCAGTTCGGATGGCGCGCGCAGGACCTTGCCTTTGGCGTCGGTGACGATGGCGTAGCCGCGTTCGAGCGTGCGCTGCGGATTGAGCAATTCAAGCTGGGACGACTGCGCCGCCAGCGTCTGCCGCTGCCGTTGCACCAGCAGCGCGACGGCGTTGCCGATCCGGCGTTGATGACCGCCCACCAGCAGGCGCGCAGCACGGGTATCGGGCAGGCGATTTTGCAGGCGTGTCTGCAGGTGCTGCAACTGATAGCGGGCACGCGTGACCGGCGTGCGCGTGGCGTGTTCTAGGCGCGCCTGCAGCGCACGCAGCTTGACGCGTTCGTGCGCGATGTAAGAAGCAGGGCTGACCAGCCGGCGCGACATCCAGTCGACGGTCTGGCCCTGTTCGGCAAGGCGGCGCCTGAGTGCGCGCGTGAGATCGGCGGCATGATTCTGCAACTGGGCCTGCCACTCGGCACGCGGCGTCGCGCACAACTCGGCGGCGGCGGTCGGGGTCGGCGCGCGCAGGTCGGCGGCGAAATCGGCGATCGTGAAGTCGGTCTCATGGCCGACGCCGGAAATCACCGGCATCGGGCACGCCGCAATCGCGCGCGCCACGGCTTCATCGTTGAAGGCCCACAGATCTTCCATGCTGCCGCCGCCGCGACCGACCAGCAGCACGTCGCATTCGGCGCGCTGGGATGCAGTCTGGATGGCGCGCGCAATCTTCGCGCCGGCGCCTTCGCCCTGGACCGGCGTCGGATACAGGATCACGCGCACGTGCGGCACCGCCGCCGCCGTCGCAATCACTGCCAGCCA
>NZ_AJHH01000726.1 GCF_000256565.1 Herbaspirillum lusitanum P6-12
ACCAGAATCACCGCCGCCGCCGTCGCAATCACTGCCAGCCACAGGGGCGACAACGATACCGGCAGCGCCAACGCGCTGAGACCGGCGAAGATGCCGGCGCCGACGGCAATGGGAACAACGACTTGAATCAGCACGTCCAGCGAGCGCGACAGCGCCCTGTTTTTCCTCTCGAACATACAGCAGTCTCCTCACGAGTTGCCGTCATGCCTGGTCTTGGTCTGATTGGCATGTACGGATGTCATCCGAACAACTTTTATCAGGAAGAAAAACTGATTACGCTGCGCCGTCCGCTATCCGTTGTTCTGATTCGAGCAAAATCGGCGCGCAGCCTTCCCCTATTTTTGGCCAGCTTACAAGGGATAACTTACGCGTAACTTATACGGAACCGTTTGGTGGGATTCTCGCGGGACAGCGCTCAGAGAATGTATACCGCTGCGGCCATACCCGCAGGTAGGCACGAAAAATATCGTTCGAGGGAATAAGAAAAGGTCGTCGCCGCCCGCCGGTCATGCCGGGGGCGAGATAATGCATGATGATTACTTGGGGCGAACGCTGATGTGCTCATCCAGCTCGCGCTGGGCAAGTTCAAGCGATTTGAGCGCCGCCTGCCAGGGTTCATAGTCGGCCATTGTCAACCACTCGGCGCCCGGATTTTTCTTCCACTCTTCCAGCTTCGCATTCAACAGTTCGTACTCGCAAAGCTGCGCTTCCAGCAACGCCTCAATCTGCAGCCGCAGTTCATCGGCGCGCAATTTCCATGCATCAGGTGTATCCATGTCGATCTCCATAAAGTCGCAGAATCCTAGCATGAAAGCTTCTCGCTCCGATGCTGTCGGCGCGATAGCGTGACCAGCGTGCGCACCTCGACCTTGTCGCCCTCGCGCGGCATGAAGCCGGCGTACTGGGCGCGACCCTTGAACATCACGGCGCGCACCTGGGCGGCATCGTCTTTCAGGGTGAAATACCAATGGCCGGACGCAGCGCGGGTAAAATTGGATATTTCGCCGGACACCCAGACCAGCGGAAAGGTCCGCTCCAGCACGCGTGCGACCGCCTGGTTGAGCGCCGATACGGCGAGCACGGGCGGGCCGGACGGTGGAGCGGAAGGCGTGGGGCTGGAAAAATCGTCGTGGTTCATTGGCTGGCTTGAAGTCGAGGAGTCGGTGCGCGGTTTCTGTTCACGATGAAAAAATGCTTTGAAATCAATGCTCTTGCCGGTTTGCGAAGCGCTTGTTCACAATGTTATACACAGGAAATGTGGATAAAGTGCACAGGATTTTAAATCGGTTCTGCTGCAGCGTCCGGCGAAACTTTGCCGGTCCCTGTATCTTGGCCTTGCCCGGCAAGGTGCAACGCGTTACATTCTGCACCGGAAAATCGAGCCGCGTTTAATGCGGCAACATATGTCATCACCCTTGTATTGAAGGAGTCTCTCTTGTTCGCAATCATCCAGGCCGCAGGCTGGCCGATCTGGCCGTTGTTGATCGCCTCCGTCATCGGGCTCGCGCTGATCATCGAACGGCTCCTGTACCTGCGCCGCTCGCGCGTGTTGCCGGGCGACCTGTTGCCGGAAGTGGTGCGCGTCTATGAAAGCGGCCGCGTCAACGATGACGTGATCGACAAGCTGGAGCAGAATTCACCGCTGGGCCAGGTGCTCGCCGCCGGCCTGCGCAACGTCGACGCGCCGCGCGAAGTCATGAAGGAAGCCATCGAAGAAGCCGGCCAGGCCGCCGCGCATCGCCTCGAACGCTATCTCACCACGCTCGGCACGATCGCCTCGCTGGCGCCGCTGATGGGCCTGTTCGGCACGGTCATCGGCATGATCGAAATTTTCGCTTCGCAAAACGCCGCCGGCACGAATCCGTCGCAGCTGGCGCACGGTATTTCGATCGCGCTGTACAACACCGGTTTCGGCCTGGCGATTGCGATGCCGGCGCTGGTGTTCTACCGTCACTTCCGCGCGCTGGTTGACGGCTTCGTGGTCGACATGGAACAGCAGGCCGTCAAGTTCGTCGACGTCGTGCACGGTTCGCGTCAGTAACAAGAAACAAGCTAAAGGAAGCGTCATGAATTTTCGCAAAGGCCGCGCGCGGGAAGAGTTGGAAATCAACCTGATCCCCTTCATCGACGTTTTGCTGGTGATCGTCATCTTCCTGATGGTGACCACCACATATAGCAAGTTCACCGCCTTGCAGATCACGCTGCCGACCGCCAACGCCGAGAAGGCGCTGGAGCAGCCGTTCGAACTGAACGTCGCGGTCGACGCGCAAGGCCGCTATGCCATCAACAACGTGCAGATAGCCGCACGCGATGCCGCCGGATTGGCGCGTGAATTGCAGAGCGCAGTACAGGCAAACTCGGCCAACACAGACACCAGCGGCGGCAAGCCCGATCCGGTGGTGATCATCAATGCCGACGCGCTGGCTGCGCACCAGACCGTGATCAACGTGCTGGAGGCGGCGCGCACTGCCGGTTTCGCCAAGGTCACGTTCGCCGCGCAGACCGGCGGCAAGTAAGCCGCACGCACGCCTCCCGCCTTGTCCGCACCCACTTCCTTCGAATCGACGCTGACTCGCGCCTGGCTGCGGCGCGGCTGGCTCGCGTGCCTGTTGTGGCCGCTGTCGCTATTGTTCGGCGCCGTTGCGCTGACGCGGCGCACGCTCTACCGGTCCGGCCTGAAACAGGCGACGCGCCTGGAAGTGCCGGTGGTGGTGGTGGGCAACGTCTTCGTCGGCGGCACCGGCAAGACGCCGCTGGCAATCTGGCTGGTGCAGGCCTTGCGACAGGCCGGCTATACACCCGGCGTGATTTCGCGCGGTTATGGTTCGGCGCAGGCCGAGGCGCGTCCCGTCACTTCAGGTTCCAAGGCATCGGAGGTCGGCGACGAGCCTCTGCTGATCGCTGCGGCTAAGTCACGACAAAAAGGAAGGCCTAAC
>NZ_AJHH01000727.1 GCF_000256565.1 Herbaspirillum lusitanum P6-12
CCGGCGACGCCGATTCAGTGCTGTTTTTCCTTCCGGATTGCTCCGCAAGGTTTGATTCCATTGGTCGGGACGGAGTGATTCGAACACTCGACCCCTTGCACCCCATGCAAGTACGCTACCAGGCTGCGCTACGCCCCGACGAGCCGACAATTATAGCAGAGTGGAATTTGTTTTGTCTCTGCCAACATTCATCGCGACGATTTCACTTGCCTCTGCTTACAGCGACACCGCCGTGGCTTGATCCTTGTCATCCTTGTTTTTCTTGTCTTGCGGGCCCGGCTCCGTGATCGCCAGATTCTGTGCACGCAGCTTGTCGCGGATCAGGCGGAACGCGTCGACGTCGAGCATCGGCGAGGCACTGGGCTGGCGCTTCCTGGCTTTCCTGCCGTCCGGGCTAACCGGCACAGGGATCTGACTGGAGTTCGCAGAGATCTGGGCGAGCTGGTTGTTTTCTTCGATCAGCCTCAATGCGGCAGCGGAGAGCGTGATCTTGTCGAGCTGCGCAGATGGTGCAGCTGATCCAGCGGTGGCGCCCGGGACAACCGCGGTGCTTCCAGTTTTGGTTTCTGCCGCGTTGTCCGCATACGCCGATTGCGGCAAATTGCCGTTTACGCCGATCAACATGCTTGCTCTCGCTGATTATTGTGATCCTCAGGTAACGGCCGCCGCCGCGACATCTTTAATTTCTGCCCGAGCAACTAGGCGACGTCGCGCACCTCAAGCGCATCGACGCGATCCGGGTAGAAAGCGACATAACCCTTGATCGCCGCCACCGCATCATACGGCTCCTCGTAACTCCAGACCGCGTTGACCGAGCGATCAGCGCCCAGCGGGATGCTGTAGTAGGAGCATTCGCCCTTGTAAGGACAGTAGGTCTGGTGATCGGTCCGTTCGAGCAGACTGAAGTCGACGTCTGCACGCGGGATGTAATACACCGGCGGATAACTCGCCTCCTTCAGCGCCAGCGCGGCGCGCGTGTCGGCAATGGTGCGACCGGCCAGCGAGACGACGACGCGCGCCGCGGTCGGCGTGATGGTAATGGGATGATCAGGTCCGGGAACCTTGACGGGTCGCATGCTCATGGAATGACTCCTTACTGGAACGACAATACGGTCAATATGACCATACATGATGATGTGAAAGGCGCTGCGGCGACTAGTTCCGCGTTCGGCGTGACGACTTCACCAATGAAAAAACGTTTCAGCGCACGGGCTTTCGTTGTTACTTGCTTAATATTTCATCAAGCTTCTTGTTGCCCATGCCGAAGCTGGCAATCGCAATCAGGCCCAGCAGGCCCAGTGCGCTGCCCAGCCACAGGGTGGATGGAATGCCCACGGCATCCACCACCACACCGCCGACGAAGGAACCGACGGCGATGGCGACCTGCACGATGCTGACGAACAGCGCCGAACCGGCTTCAGGCAAATCCGGCGACGACAGTTGCAGCCAGATGCTCAGGCACAGCGGGATCGCGCCGAAAGCCACGCCCCAGGCGATCACCATCGCGGTCACGCCGAGTTGCGACGCATGCACCAGCGGCATGGCGAACAGAGCCAGCATCAGCAACACCACCACGGAGAACAACGATGCCTGCAAGTGGCGCGTGACAAAGGCCGAAATAACCAGGTTCGACACGAAGCCGACGAAGCCGAACGCCAGCAGCACCGAAGTGATCAGCGTCAGGCTGAAACCGTTCTGGCCGAGGAAAGGCGCGATATAGGTGTACGACGAAAAATGCGCGCCGAACACCAATGCCACCATCAGCAAGCTCTTGCGCGGATTGCGACGGCTCACCAGCGTGGTCAGATCGCGGAAGCGGATCGCCGCCTTGGACGGCAGCGACGGCAACAGCAAGGTTTGCGCCGCCAGCGCCAGCGCGGCCAGAATACCGGTCGCGATGAACGAAGCGCGCCACGACGACAAGCCGCTGATGAAGGTACCCAGCGGCACGCCGATCACGGTCGCGAACGTCACGCCGCTGAGGATCATCGCGGTCGCCTTGGCTGCATGCTCCTGGCGCACCAGACGGCCGGCGGTCGCCAGCGCCAATGTCCAGAAACCGCCCAGCGCTGCGCCCAGCAGTGCACGGCCGAGCAGCATCACGCCGAACGACGGTGCAAACGCCGACACCAGGTTTGATGCCAGCAACAGCACCGACAGCATCAGCAAGATGAAACGGCGGTTGATGCGCCCTGCTCCGAGCATCAGGCCCGGCGCCGAAATGGCGGCGACCACGCCGGGCGTCGTCACCATCAGGCCGGCGGTGCCCGGCGATACGCCGAGATCATGCGCGATCTGCGGCAACAGGCCGACCGGCAAAAACTCGGTCGTCACAAACGCAAAGGCGCCGGTCGCCACTGCGACCACCGACAACCACGAACGCAAAGGCGAGGCCGCGTTTTCCGCCGCGCTGAGCGGGTCGTGTGCGACACCGGGCGCGTTATTTACCGCGATATTCTTTTCCATTGAAAACTCCTGAATCTGTTTGGCCTTGCGCTACCCCGCGCGTTGGACCGATTGTGTGTGATGTCTTGCGTGTTTCGTCGCCCGTCTTGCAGATGCCCGCCGCTCAAACTGTCTTATTTTTAATGACAGTTTTGAAATAAAAATGAGGACCGTTGACCGATCCTCCTTTTTCGAACATCCCTGTATGTGGCTCTTCGCCTTATCTATGTGCAAGGCCTGATTGTCAACCAATCGGCCTTGTCGTGAATTTCATTGTTGATCCGGCCGGCTTGCTAGTCGCAGATCGTACTGACCAGTTCGGACAGTTTCCTGCCCTTCAATACTTTCAACATCGCGCCTTCGACTTCGGAAATCACCGGATCCAGCGCCATGTCCATGCCGCAACTGACGCGGCAACAAGGATCCTTGGGCCGGGTATTGTGCTTGAGCACCGGCTCTTCTTCCACCGCCTGGTAGATTTCCGCCAGGTTGATTTGCGAGGCCGGCCGCGCCAGCTGCGCGCCGCCGCCCTTGCCTTCCTTGGTCACGACCAGATGCGCCTTCGACAACTTGCGCAGCAATTCGCGTACAAACACCGGATTGGTGTTGACGCTGGTCGCGATGGCGGCAGAGGACAAGAACGCTTCTCCTCCCCGAGTCGCGTGCTCCACGCTGACCAATATGTGTGCCGCCACGGCAAATCGACTCGACTTCATACTGTATTTATATTCGATACAGATAGCGAAGTCAAGCAACTTGTCCGAATATGCTTATGCGCTCATGAAAAAACGCCGACCTGTTCAGGCTTCCGTTGCCGTCGAGGTCGGCACAACCGCAATCTCGGTCAGCACCGAATTGGCCAGAAAGCATTGCTCATGGGCCGCATGATGCAGGGCCTCGTCCTCATCCGGCGTCGGCACGCGGCCGCGGTACGCGATGACCGGCTGCAAGGTCGCCTTGCTGACCATCAGTTTGCCCTTGGCGTTCTTTTCCATCACGGCGCTTGCGCGATCGACATAACTGTCGACCACGAAACCCTGCTTGGCCGCAATCGCCAGGAAAGTCAGCATATGGCAACTCGACAGCGACGCCAGATAGGCCTCCTCCGGATCGACGTTGTCGGCCGAGGAATACGGCAAGGGAACGATATGCGGCGATGACGACGCCGGCACTTCCATGCCCCCATCGAAACGCCAGCGATGCACCCGGCTGTAGCGATTGTCGATGAACGCCTCGTCGCTGCCGCGCACCCACAAGATGGTTGCTTCGATTTCTATCATGCGCAATCTCCGGTCGAAGTGCGCCAGCATACCTGCAAATTTTCGGGGCTGCAGGCGAGCGTTTGGCGCCAGCCAACGAAAAAGCCCCGCACGGATGCGAGGCTTCTTCGAATTTTTTGGCTCCCCGACCTGGACTCGAACCAGGGACCTGCGGATTAACAGTCCGTCGCTCTACCAACTGAGCTATCAGGGAACAGCAGAGAAAAAGATTATGACCGGAATTTTAATTACTGTCAAAACCTTTTTGCATCCCGGCCATTTTCAGGCCGGAATGCACTCCCCGATTCAGAGCACCTTGGCGATGGCGTCAACGACGGCATCGATGTTCTTGGTGTTCAGTGCGGCCACGCAGATGCGGCCGGTGTCGACGGCGTAGATCGAGAACTCATTGCGCAGACGCTCGACTTGCGCCTTGGTCAGGCCCGAGTACGAGAACATGCCGCGTTGCTTGATGACGAAGTCGAAATCGTGCGCAGGCGCTTTTTCTTTCAGCTTCGCAACCAGCAGTTGGCGCATTTCACGGATGCGCACGCGCATCTCGGCAAGTTCGCTTTCCCACAGGGCGCGCAGTTCCGGCGAGGCCAGCGCAGTCGCGACAACCTGACCACCATGGATCGGCGGGTTGGAATAGTTGGTGCGCACCACGCGCTTGAGTTGCGACAGCACGCGGGCTGCTTCTTCATTGGTCGATGCGACGATGCTCAGCGCGCCGACGCGCTCGCCGTACAGCGAGAACGACTTCGAGAACGAGTTCGACACGAACAGCGGACCGCCGGCTTCGGCGAAGCGACGCACGACCTTGCCGTCTTCTTCGATGCCGTCGCCGAAGCCTTGATAGGCCATGTCGAGGAACGGAATCAGGCCGCGCGAGGTCACTACTTCAATGACTTGCGTCCATTGATCGGCGGTCAGGTCGGCGCCGGTCGGATTGTGGCAGCAAGCGTGCAGCAGCACGACCGAGCCGGCCGCCATGGTCTTGAGCGCATCCAGCATGCCGGCGAAGTTTACGCCGCGGGTGGCCGCGTCGTAGTACGGATAGTTGTTGACGGTGAAACCGGCCATCTCGAACAGCGCGCGATGGTTTTCCCAGCTTGGGTCGCTGATCCAGATCTGGGTCGATGCCGGCGAGAAATGTTTGATGAAATCGGCGCCAAGCTTCAGTGCGCCGGTGCCGCCCAGGGCTTGCACGGTGATCGCACGCTTCTCTTGAACAACCGCGCTGTCGGCACCAAATACCAATTCCTGGACTGCCTTGTCGTACGTTGCCAGACCATCGATCGGCAAGTAGGTACGCGGCGCCAGTTTGGCGGCCAGTTCAGCTTCCGCTTTTTTCACGCATTCCAGCAGCGGCACCTTGCCGTTATCGTCGTAATAGACGCCGACGCCGAGGTTGGTTTTGCCTGGATTCTTGTCGGCATTGTATGCATCGGTAATGCCGAGGATAGGGTCGCGGGGCGCCATTTCGATGGCGGTGAAAAGGGAGGAGGAGGCTGAGAGAGGTGCGTTCATCGTGATAACATAAAAAGTTAGCTGCAAACGTAGATTGCAGTCGGGATGGATGCAGGGCAAAGCCGCGAGCCGAGCACCGTTTTGCAACACGTAATTTTACCAAAGGTCGAATGACAATGGCTGATTTATCCCCCGTTTCCGCAGCATCTTCTACGCTCGACGAGAGCAAGTTCCTGACGTTTCCGGATTCACCTTACCGTCTGTACCAGCCCTTCCCGCCTGCCGGCGACCAGCCGGCCGCCATCGACAAGCTGGTCGAAGGGGTACATGACGGTTTGTTCTTCCAGACCTTGCTGGGCGTTACCGGCTCGGGCAAGACATATACGATGGCCAACACCATCGCCCGCCTCGGACGGCCGGCGATCATCTTCGCGCCGAATAAAACGCTGGCGGCGCAGCTTTATAGCGAATTTCGCGAGTTCTTTCCGCAAAATGCGGTGGAATATTTCGTCAGTTACTACGATTACTACCAACCGGAAGCCTACGTCCCGCAGCGCGATCTGTTCATCGAAAAGGATTCCTCGATCAATGAGCACATCGAACAGATGCGCCTGTCGTGCACCAAGTCGCTGATGGAGCGACGCGACGTTGTCATTGTGGCAACGGTATCGGCGATTTACGGTATCGGTAACCCCAACGAATACCACCAGATGATCCTGACCTTGCGCGCCAAGGACAAGGTCAGCCAGCGCGACGTCATCGCGCGCCTGATCCAGATGCAATATTCGCGCAACGAAGTCGATTTCGGCCGCGGCACCTTCCGCGTGCGCGGCGACACCATCGACGTGTTCCCGGCCGAGCATGCCGAGCTGGCGGTGCGCATCGAAATGTTCGACGACGAGATCGACAGCCTGCAATTGTTCGATCCGCTGACCGGCCGCGTGCGCCAGAAGATCCCGCGCTTCACCGTCTATCCGGGTTCGCATTACGTGACGCCGCGCGCGACCGTGCTGCGCGCCATCGAAACCATCAAGGACGAACTGCGCGAACGACTGGAATTTTTCCGCAAGGAAAACAAACTGATCGAAGAGCAACGTCTCGAACAGCGCACCCGCTTCGATATTGAAATGATGACCGAGATCGGCTTCACCAAAGGCATCGAAAACTATTCGCGCCACCTGTCCGGCGCCAAGGCCGGAGATCCGCCGCCGACACTGGTGGACTACCTGCCGCCGGACGCGATCATGTTCCTCGACGAGTCGCACGTGCTGATCGGCCAGTTGAACGGCATGTACAACGGCGACCGCGCGCGCAAGACCAACCTGGTCGACTATGGCTTCCGCTTGCCGTCGGCGCTGGACAACCGGCCGCTCAAGTTCGACGAGTTCCAGGGCAAGATGCGCCAGACCATTTTCGTCTCGGCCACACCGGCGGAATATGAAAACACCCATTCCGACCAGGTGGTCGAGCAAGTGGTGCGCCCGACCGGCCTGGTCGACCCGCTGATTACCGTGCGTCCCGCGACCACGCAGGTCGACGACCTGATGCAGGAAATCACCATTCGCGTGAAGAAGAACGAGCGCGTGCTGGTGACGACGCTGACCAAGCGCATGTCGGAGCAATTGACTGAATTCCTCAGCGATAACGGCATCAAGGTGCGCTATCTGCACAGCGACATCGACACCGTCGAACGCGTTGAAATCATCCGCGACCTGCGCCTCGGCACCTTCGATGTACTGGTCGGCATCAACCTGCTGCGCGAAGGCCTGGATATTCCCGAAGTCTCCCTGGTGGCGATTCTCGACGCCGACAAGGAAGGCTTCCTGCGTTCCGAGCGCAGCCTGATCCAGACCATCGGCCGCGCCGCGCGCAACCTCAACGGCATGGCGATCCTGTACGGCGACAAGGTCACCGATTCGATGCACAAGGCCATCGGCGAAACCGAACGCCGCCGCGCCAAGCAGGTTGCCTTCAACGAAGCCAACGGCATCACGCCGATGGGCATCAAGAAGGAAATCCGCGAACTGATCGATGGCGTCTACAGCCCGCAGGAAGCGCGCGTGGAACTGATGGTGGCGCAGGAACAGGCCAACTACGAGGCCATGAGCGAGAAGCAGGTCAGCAAGGAAATCAAGCGCCTCGAAAAGCTCATGCAGGATCACGCCAAGAACCTGGAATTCGAAAAAGCCGCCAAGGTGCGCGACCAGCTGCATCAGCTCAAGCAGCAATTGTTCGGCGCTGCGGGCGACGATACGGTGGCCGTGGCGTAATTCGCTTCCGTCCTGCAGCATCCCCGCTGCCCGCATCGATTTATGCTGCGGGCAGCTTTTCTTTCCCGATCAACCTTCAGCAATCCTTCACTCATGCCGGCTACCGTTCCTTCCGCCCTGCTCGATCTCTGCGCCACTGCCGATCCATCCTGGCACGCCATCCTGAAAACCGGCCTGCAAGCCATCGCCGACCTCGATTCCGACTATTTGCCGGCGCTGGTGCAAGACGCCACCTACCTGCCGACCGAAGGCCGCATCTTCGCCGCCTTCAAACAGCCGATCGACAAGGTGCGCTACGTACTGGTCGGCGAAGGCCCCTACCCACGCGCCGCCAGCGCCACCGGCGTCTGTTTCATGGATGGCGCGGTCGGCTCGCTATGGTCGGACAAGGGCTTGTCCAAACAGGTCAACCGTGCAACGTCGCTGCGCAACTTCATGAAGATGCTGCTGGTCGCCGACGGTCGCGTGCCGGCCGACAAGACCAGCGGCGGCGCGCTGCTCGACATCGCCGCCAAGGCGCAAGCCGACACCGCCGGCACCATCCAGACGCTGGCCGATCTGCAGGACAACCTGACTGCACAGGGCTTCCTGCTGCTCAACGCCAGCCTGGTGTTCCGCACGCACGTGAAGCCGGTCAAGGATGCCAAAGCCTGGAAGCCGTTCTTTGAAACCGTATTGAAGGGATTGGCGCAGTACGCCGAGGAAAACAAGAAAACACTGCCGACGCTGGTCCTGTGGGGCAAGATCGCCGAGGAGCTGCACGGCTTGAAGATAGTGGAACGCTTCCCGCGCGCGGTGGCGGAGCATCCTTACAATCTGAGCTTCATCGCCCACAGCGGCATGCAGGAGCTGTTCGGCCCCATGCATTTGCTGAAGAAGCGCGCCTGAGTATTTCCTCGGCACGTAAAAGAGCCGGCTCCGGGAATGTCTCCCGGGCCGGCTTTTTTCATTTCAACTACTTCGCGAAGATCTGGTTCATCGAGGGCAAACGCATAGCTTATCGCATTCGTCAAAATCAGGGACGATGCCCCGCCTGCCGATCACGGCATGGGGAAATATGGGACGGATTCACGCCGCCTGCAGCAGGTCCTGCGCAGGCGATGATTGCGGTGTCGAGTCAGAGGGCAGCGATCAGTCTGCTGCGGGTCGTCATATCCCGTGCATGCGGAACGACATCTTGATTGCCGCGAGCCGGGAAGCAGTTCGTTCCGGCTCGGTCTCCAGGGTGGCGCATTTCAGGTTTCAGGGTTGAAACCGGCGCCCATCATTTACATCTCTGGCTTCACTTCAATATTGCAGCTGAATTTCAGCTTGTTTCAGCCGTGACGGCCGCAACGGTAAATCAGAGCTGGGATTGCAGTTCCGACAGAGCGCGCAAATGGCCGCGATCGAGTTCGCGCAAACGGCGTTCCATCTCGGCGTGGTTCGTGACGCCTTCCAGATAAGGAGCATCGTTGAGGTCGAACAGCGCGCCGTCAACAGTCTTGGCCGACGTGCTGAAAGCGCGCTCGACAAAGAACTGGAAAGCTTCCAGCAAACTCTGTAAATTATTAGAAAAACCGGCGGATTGATAGGTAGACATTTTCTTCTCTCACATGAATAACGTTGCATTGATAGTGAGAATAGGGGCTACCCTTCACTTTAAAAAGCAATATTTTCCGACACCTGCATTAGAAAAACTTACACCATGTCCCTTTCCCTGCCGCCCTTGAAGGCGCTTAAAGTATTCGAAGCGGCCGTCCGCACGCGCAGCCTGACGATTGCCGCGCACGAGTTGCACATCACGCACAGCGCAGTCAGCCAGCAAATAAAATTGCTGGAAGAACATTTCGGCCAACCCTTGTTTATCCGCTTGCCGCGTGGCGTGGAAGCAACGGAAGCGGCGCAGGCCTTTTACACGGAGGTGCGCGCCGCGCTTGACCGCATCGCCATGGCGGCGGAGCAACTGACGCTGACCGGCAAGAATCGCATCGTGCGCGTGATTACCGCGCCATCGGTGGCGATGCGCTGGCTGATTCCACGGTTGTCGCAGTTCCAGATCGACAACCCGCGCATCGAGGTGCGCGTGACGACCACCGTCTCCGAGCATTTCGAAGACCTCAAAGCGCCCTTCGACGTGGTGTTGTGGCGCAGCCCGCTGGAGCGCAGCGGCTTTGAATGCGTGCGCTTCCTCGACGACGTGTCGGCGCCGCTGGCTTCGCCGCACTACCTGGAGCTGCATTCGATCACCAAACCGGCGGATCTGCTGCAAGCCTCGCTGATCCACCTGAGCGTGCGTGCGGAAGCCTGGCAGCAATGGCTGATCAAGGCCGGCGTGCCGGTGAAGAAGAAATTGCCGGGGACCAGTTACGAGCACTTTTTCCTGAGCTTGCAGGCGGCCTCGACTGATCTGGGGATTGCGATGGGATCGCTGGCGCTGGTGGACGACGACTTGTCGCACGGTCGCCTGCGTCAGCTGTTTCCGGAAGTGGTGTTGCACGGCCAGGGCTTCCACATGTTGCACCGTACCGGCGAAACCAATGGCAATGCCCTCAAGACCTTCATTGCGTGGCTGATGCAGATGGGCGTTGCATCAGCCTACGATCCCGACAAGCGTTACTCGGCCGATTCAACGATGTGAACCGCGCGATTGGCGATCAGGTCTTTTGACTTGTCGCGGTAGTCGAGCATGTGCGGTTGGGTGAAGTGGACCTTGAGCGCCTCGGCGCTTTCCCATTTTTCGATGAAGGCGAAGGTGTCCGGGCCGAGTTCGGCCTGGGCGCCGCCGAAGCCGGGCACGTCGATGACCGGACCGTAATCGATACAGCCCTGTTCGGCGCGGACGGCGGCCAGATTGGCGCGCACCAGTTTCAGCAGTTCTTCGCGTTTGCCGGGCTTGGCGGTAATGATTGCGACTACGTGGATCATCTTGTCATCTCCTGTTGTTGTGAGGGAAAACGACAAGCATACGCGAAGTTGCGCAGACGTGACGGCGCTCTCCTTCAGGCGTCGTCACGGGGTCAACCGCGGATCAGTTCAGCTTCATCTGCGCCAGCAACTGTTCGATGTTGTAGCGCATCAGTTTCAGATAGGTCGGCGCAGGACCATTGGCCTGCGACAGCGCATCCGCATACAGCTTGCCGCCCAGCGTGACGCCGGCTTCCTTGCCGATCTGTTGCAGCAGCTTGGGACTGCTCATGTTCTCGATGAAAACGGCGCGGATTTTTTCCTTGCGGATCTGGCGGATCAGGTTGGCGACTTCCTTCGCGCTCGGCTCGCTGTCGGTCGACACGCCCTGCGGCGCCAGGAAGCGCACCTGGTAATGCGCGCCGAAATATTCGAAGGCGTCATGCGAAGTAATCACCTTGCGCTTGGCCGGCGGGAACTGCGCGAACTGCCGCATGGCCCAGCGGTCCAGCTCGGTCAGCGCAGCGATGTAAGCATCGCCGTTCTTGCGATACAGCACGGCGCCGGACGGATCGAGCTTGCTCAGCGCGGCGACGATGTTTTGCGTGTAGATCACGACATTGGCGGGATTCTGCCAGGCGTGCGGATCGTTCTTGCCGTGATGGTGCTCATGTCCGTCATGATCGTCATGGTCATGCTCGTCCTCGACACGGTCGCGCACTGCGATGCCCTTCGACGCCACCACGATGTCGCCGCGATAGTTGGCCGACTGAGTCACGCGGTCCATCCAGCCTTCAAAGCCGAGGCCGTTGACGATCACCAGTCTGGCGCGCGCCACCGATTTGATATGGTCGGGAGCCGGCTGGAACACGTGTGCATCCTGGTCGGGACCGACCAGGGTGGTGACGGTGATGCGATCGCCGCCGATGTTGGCGACGATGTCGCCAAGGATGCTGAAGCTGGCCACTACCGGCAAGCGAGCGTCCCCGGCGGATGCGCCCTGAACGGCCAACATGGCTGCGATCGAAAAAAAGACCTGGCGAAACAGTTTCACGGCGACTCCCAAAATGATTAAGCGCGCAGATGCGGCCGGCGCAGGATGCGCGGCAACCAGCCGCGCGGGGCAAAGATCAAAGACAGGAAATAGAAGCCGCCGGCGCACACGATGATCACCGGCCCGGACGGCACCGAGGCGTAATACGACAACATCAGCCCGGCGTAGCCGGCCAGCGCGGCCTGCACGGCGCTGTTGACCAGCTGCGCCGGCAAGGTGTCGTGCCACAGCCGCGCCGATACCGCCGGCAACATCATCAGGCCGACCGCCATCAGCGTACCCAATGTCTGGAACGAAGCCACCAGGTTCAGCACCACCAGCATCAGGAACAATTGCTGGTACACCGTATTGCGCCCGCCGCTGGCGGCCAGGTAGGACGGATCGAAACTTTCCAGCAAGAGGCCGCGATACAAACCCGCCATCAGCAGCACGCTCAGGCTGGACACGCCGGCCACCAGCAGCAGGCCTTCGGTGTCGACGCCGAGCACGTTGCCGAACAGGATGTGCAGCAGATCAAGCTGGGTGCCGTGCCCGGAGATCATGATCACGCCGAGCGCCAGCGCTACCACGTAGACCGCGGCCAGACTGGCGTCTTCCTTGAGTTCGGTGTGACGGCTGATCCAGCCCGCCAGCGCCACCACGACCACCCCCGCCAGGAAGCCGCCGATGCTCAGCGCCGGCAGCGACAGGCCGAAGAAAATGAAACCGGCGGCCACGCCCGGCAACACCGCGTGGCTCAGCGCTTCGCCGAACAGGCTCATGCGGCGCAGCGTCAGCATCACGCCCAGCGGCGCACTCGACAACGCCAGCGCCAGCGTCGCCACCAGCGCACGGCGCATGAAGGCGAATTCCTGGAACGGCGCGATCGCGAATTGATAAAAATCGTGGAGCAGCGTCATCGCGGCGCACTCCTTTCATCGCCAACATCGACTGCACACAGCGGCGCATGCTCGTCGACCGCTTCGGCCATGGAGCGTGCGCGGTGCAGGTTTTCATGGCACAGCACGCCTTCGGTCTCGCCCCAGGCGACCACATTGCGCGCCAGCAGCAGCGATTGCGGGAACGCCTTGCGCACCTGGTCGTAGTCGTGCAGCACGGCGATCACCGTGCGCTGCTCGGCGTGCCAGGACTGGATGATGCGCAGCAAATCGCTGGTGGTCCGGGTATCGATGGCGTTGAACGGCTCGTCCAGCAGAATCAGCTCGGCGTCCTGCAGCAGAATCCGCGCAAACAGCACGCGCTGGAACTGCCCCACCGACAGGCTGGTGATGGCGCGCTGCGCGAAGCCGTCGAGTCCGACCGCGGCCAATGCCTCTTCCGCGCGTTGCAGCATGTCGCGACTCATGCGACGGAACAGCCCGGCGCGCGACCAGTAGCCCAGCAACACGCAATCGAGCACCGAGATCGGGAAACTGCGATCGATCTCGGCCTGCTGCGGCAGATAGGCGATGCGCCCGGCCGCCAGGTGCGTGACGACGCGGCCGCTGTTGCAGCGGACCTGGCCCATGACGGTTTTCAGCAGCGTGCTCTTGCCGGCGCCGTTGGGGCCGACAATGGCGGTCAGCGAACCGCGCTTGAACTCCCCGCTGACGTGATGCAAGGCGGGATGGCGGCGGTAGGTGACGGTGAGGTTTTCCAGCGAGATGGCGACCGGCATGTTCAATCCCCTCCCAAAGCCCACAGCACGCCCAGCCACAGCAGCAGGCACACGGGCGCGACCAGCAGCACGCGCTGCCACCACGGCAGCGCAAGCACGCTGGTTTGTTGAATGAGACGGGAGAACATGGGCACGGGTTTTTCTTGTTGGTGATTGCTGGGTCCGGTCAATTTCTTGCCGGTCAATCAAGGCAAAAATTAAGCTGCAACCGAGTTGCAATTCGGTGAAAAATTGGAATTATAATGCAACATTGTTGCAAGATGTGACAAAGCCCCAAGAAATCCTTCAACCCGGTCAAAATGCAGCCCGGGACTGCTTTCCGCTTTGCGAATCGTCCCGCGCAGCTCTCCTGTAGAAAGATCACGCCCATGTATCCTCGCTTCCGCCACACAATCGCCCTCGTTGCCCTGCTGTCCTCCGCCTCGCTGCTCCACGCCCATGAAGCGCACGTCCACGGCGTCGGCAAGCTCGACGTCGTGCTCGACGGCCAGGCGTTGTCGCTGCACCTCGATTCGCCGCTGGTCAACCTGGTCGGCTTCGAACATGCCGCCAACAGCGCAAAGGACAAGGCCGCCGTCCAGGCCATGACAAGAACCTTGCGTGGCACCGGCACCGGCGCCGTGTTCGTCGCCAGTCCGTCAGCAGAATGCAAGCTCAGTGGAGTCAAATTGGAGTCCGCCGCGCTTGATCCGGCGTTGTTGGGTGAACCTGCCGCGGCCAAACCGGCGGCGCAAGCCGGCCATGACGGTCACGCCGATCTCGACGCCGACTTCACGTTCCGCTGCGCCCATCCGGAACGGCTGCAGAAAATCGAGGTCCGCCTGTTCGATACGTTCAAGGGCTTCAACAGCATCGACGTGCAACTGGTCACGGGCAAGCGCCAGGGTGCTGCCAAACTGACGCCGGCCGCCAACAGCATCGCCGTCCCCTAATTTTTCAGCCAGCAAACATCACCATATGAGCGACGCCGCCATCGCCTTGCGCGACATCACCTTCACCTGGCCCGGCCAGAAAACGCCGACGCTGGCGCTGGACCGGTTCGAGGTGCAGGCGCGCGAGCAAGTCTTCGTCAGCGGCCCCAGCGGCAGCGGCAAGAGCACCTTGCTGGCGCTGATCGGCGGCATCAGCAGCGCCCAGGCCGGCAGCGTCGCCATCCTCGGCCAGCCGCTGGAGGCGTTGCCGGCATCGCGGCGCGATCGTTTCCGCGTCGACCATATCGGTTTCATCTTCCAGCAATTCAATCTGATTCCTTATCTCTCGATCCTCGACAACGTGCTGCTGCCCTGCCAGTTCTCGGCCTATCGCAAGCAGCGCGCGCTACAGCAAGGCGCGAACCTCACCGCCGCCGCCCAGGCCCTGCTGGCGGCGCTGGATCTGGCGCCAAGCCTGTGGCAACGCCCGGTCACCCAGCTCTCCATCGGCCAGCAGCAACGGGTGGCGGCAGCGCGGGCCTTGATCGGACGACCTGAGATCATCGTGGCCGACGAGCCGACCTCGGCGCTCGACAGCGACCGCCAGCAGGCTTTCCTGAACCTGATCCGGCACGAGTGCGAACAGGCCGGCGCCAGCCTGGTGTTTGTCAGTCACGACCAGCGCCTGGCCGAACGCTTCGATCGCTGTATCGCGCTCAACGACATCAACCGCTGCGCTGGTGCGGAGGAATCGGCATGAGCTTCCTGTTCCGCCTGGCCGCGCGCAGCGCCTGGAATCGCCGCTATACGCTGGGCCTGATGCTGCTGGCAATCGCGCTGTCGAGCGCCATGCTGCTCGGCATCGAGCGCGTGCGCCATGAAGTGCGCGACAGTTTTTCGCAATCGGTGTCGGGCACGGACCTGGTGGTCGGCGCCCGCACCAGCCCGGTCCAGCTGATGCTGTACGCGATCTTCCGCATCGGCGGCGCCACCAACAACATGGGCTGGGACAGCGCGCAAAAGCTGGCGAAGAATCCCGCCGTGGCCTGGACCATTCCGCTGTCGCTGGGCGATTCGCATCGCGGCTTCCCGGTGCTGGCGACCAATGGCGACTATTTCAAACATTTTCATTACGGCGACGGTCAGCCGCTGCAACTCGGCGAAGGCCGCGTCTTCGGCAGCGTCTTTGAAACCGTACTCGGCGCGGAGGTGGCGCAGCGCCTGCACTACAAGCTGGGCGACCGCATCGTGCTGAGCCACGGCATGGGCAGCCTGCACCTGACCGACCACGCGGACAAACCGTTCACCGTCACCGGCATCCTGGCGCGCACCGGCACGCCGGTCGACCGCACCGTGCATATCGGACTCGACGCGATGGAAGCGATCCACCTCGACTGGGAAGGTGGAGCCCCCTTGCCGGGCGTGCATATCCCGGCCGAATTCGTGAAGAAGTTCAACCTCACGCCCACCAGCATCACCGCTGTGCTGGTGGGCCTGAAGAGCCGCGCGCGGGTGTTCGCCCTGCAGCGCGAAATCGCCAGCGGCCAGGGCTACAAGGAACCGCTGATGGCGGTGCTGCCGGGCGTGGCGCTGGACGAATTGTGGCAAGTGGTCGGCATTGGCGAAAATGCCTTGCTGGTGGTATCGGGCATGGTTGTCATCGTCGGCCTGGCCGGGCTGGTGTCGGCGATTCTGGCGAGCCTGGGCGAACGGCGGCGCGAATTGGCGGTGCTGCGCTCGGTAGGCGCGCGACCGGGCGACGTGTTCTTGCTGCTGGCGCTGGAAGGACTGGCGGTGATGCTGGCCGGCGTGGTGCTGGGCGCGGTCCTGCTGACGCTGGCGCTGTTCGCGCTGGGCCCCTTCCTGAGCGCACAATTTGGCGTAACATTGCATCCTGCCTTGCCGGCTGCGGGCGAGTTGCAGTTGCTGGGCTGGACCGTCCTCGCCGGCTTTGTCGCCAGCCTGCTGCCTGGCCTGCGCGCCTACCGGCTGAGCCTGGCCGACGGCCTGACGCCCCGGATTTGAATTTGATTTCGCGGTCCCGATACCGCAACTTTGACGAAGCAACATCATGAAAAGCATTGCCTGGATAGGCGGCATCGTGGCCGCCGGATTACTGGTCGGTTACTCGGTGCACCTGGCGGCGACGCCGAACGCGCCCAAGGCCGCACCCGTTGCCGAAGCGCCCGCGCCCGCTGCAGCAGCAGCTCCGTACTCCGACAACGCCCAATACAAGGTCGGCGACCACCTGCAACAGGCGCCCGACCTGCAAAAGACGCCTTACAAGCCATCCGGCAAGAGCGATGGCGGCTTCCGCGAAATCGCCTGGGAGTCGCTCATGCCGAAGGACTGGGACGCCATGGCGCCGTTCAAGGGCCTGAAGCTGGACAAGATGGAAGACGGCGACCCGCGCGCCATGGAAGCGCTGTGGAAAGCCAAGAAATACTGGAAGAACGCGCCCGTCGATCCGTCCATGAACGGCGCGGCGATCCGCATCCCCGGCTTCGTCGTCTCATTGGAGCGGGAAGGCGAGGCCTTGAAGGAATTCCTGCTGGTGCCGTATTTCGGCGCCTGCATCCACGTGCCGCCGCCGCCGGCCAACCAGATCATCCACGTGCACAGCAACAAGCCGGTCAAGAATACCCGCACCATGGATGCAGTCTGGATCAGCGGCGTGCTGAAGATCGAGCGTTCCGACACGATGATGGGCAGCGCCGGCTACAGCATGAGCTCGGTCAAGGTGGAGCCGTATACGGATGGCGCCCCTCAGGGCGGCTGAAGCAAGCTGGAACAGGATGGATAACGCGAATTTGCTGTGGATTTGTCGGGAAGTTATCCCCACATTTTGGTAGCAAGCCTGTGGATAAGCACTGGAGAACTTACTTAAGTCGTTGATAACAAGGGAAATTCCATTCCTGGTTATTCTTGAGCAAGTTGGAGGCAAGGACGCACCCCGCGCCGCCGGGCTGGATCACCAGCAGGGAGATTGGCGGCTTCCATGACGTGTGCGTGCAGCCGGGTTACGACGCCACTATCCGGCATTGGCTACTAAATCGACTGCTAACCGACACTGCCGCAGCATATTCACCATGTGCAGCAGTACAAAATTCTGAGCAAAAAAAACCTGCGATACGTCTGTATCGCAGGTGAATCTAAAGCAAGTTTAGAGGAGACGAACGAGATTCTATCGACAACGTATGACGGCTTTGTGACACTCAAAAAAGGTTTTGCAGATTCCTGAATCTCGCCGCAACCATAATTGGGATGGTTGCCACTGTCATCAACAAGTCACAAAGCCAGCTTATCCTGTCTACTCTTTCGCGATACATGCAACCGATATGCATGATTGCACGGTGTGCCGGACCAATCGTCCGGTGCACCACTCCCGCCCTTCTCCTCTGCTCCTGCTTCCCCTCAAGACGACTACTACAGTTCACTTCCCCAAGTGCTGTACGTACTTCTGCTGCTACTCTTGCTGCTACTTCCCCTCTCCCCCAAATTCATATGCCTGACTGCTGCCGTCACCAGGCGCCGGTGACCTGCAAGCGGCTCAGCGTCATCCTGGTGCCGTCACCTTCGGCGTTCTGCATGACCAGACCGCTGCCCAGCTCCTTCGGCGGCTTCTGATACCAGTCCATGCACACCTGCGAAAGATTGCTCAGCGCCGGCTTGTTCATGAACTGCTGCAACAACTCCCGCGTCAGCGCCAGGTTCGGCTCCAGCCGGAAGTCGCCCAGTGCGCTCAATGCCGTCGGCGACGCCGCCATGCGCGCCAGGTCCTTCTGGAACATCTGTCGCGGCACCGCCATCGGATGGCCCGCGTCTTCCAGCAATTCTTCAAATACCGGCGCCATGAAGTCCAGCGCATAACCGTCGCATTGCACCCAGCAGTGGAACGCGTCGCTGTTGCTGTCGACCTTGTCGCCGTCCAGCGTACCGAACGACAAGGCGCCGCTGCCATCTTTACTGATCAGGAAGAACGCCGCACCGGCGACCGGGAAGGCATTCTTCTTGTAAAACTTTTTCAATATCTGCGCCGCGGTGACGCTGAAGAAAAAACTCGCGGCAGGGATATTGGCGTCGACACTATCGAGTACCGAGTGAATGACGCGAAAAATACGTTGGTAATCCGCAAGCGGGATGAGGGGGCGAATGTTTGATGATTTCATCCGCGTATTTTCTCATACCGCATGCGCGCCGAGCCGGGTCAGCTCCGTTCAGGCCGCATTCTTGCCGGTCGCATCCGCATCGTTGCCGCGCAGGAAGCATGCGCAGTTGACGTCATGGTGCACCGAGCAGACGGTCAGTTCGCGCAGCCGATCCGATTTTTCGTGATCGGCCGAGAGCATGCGCAGGCGCTCACGGGACATCTTCATTTCACGCTTGTTCCATTCGCAATCGGCACGGATGAACAAGTACATCAGCAACATGCAGAAACCCAGGTAAGTGACGAACATCAGGGCGATGTCGTTGGGCACTGTTTCGACGATGAATTGCATATGACCTCCGTTGGCTTGATTACGTAGAAGGTCTGTTGTCGCTGGGCTGTCGCCGCGTTGCAAACCGTCTGTCCATGGAGTGCATCATAGACACGCAGACGGCCGCAATCTATCGGGGAATTCCCTAGGTCCGCACGGCATTGTGGCCGGTGCGATACAAGAACAAAAACGAGGAGGAAACGGAGGGCAGAAACGAGATCGGGAACAGATGTTCCCGTAGAGGAGATACGGCTGCTGCGCCCCGCGATCGAGGCGTCAACATCAACCCATCAGCGCGACTGGGCGTCGATATCGGCCAGCGATTCGCGGCCGCGCTGGGTGATTTCGAACTGCTTGCCGCCTTCCCTGGCGACGATGTGTCCCTTGCGAACGAGGAAGATCGCGACGTCGGCGTCGACTACCGCTTCGGCATCCGCTTCCAGGCCGCGCAAGGCTTCGATGCAGCGATAGATGAACAGCGTCTGCAAGCCCTTTTCCGTCAGCGCCAGATGGCCTTCGCGTGTGTATTCGAGCATCTTGATGCCGGTCAGGCGCTTGGTGTTGCGCGCCACGCAGGCACTCGGGCGGCCGCGATGTTCCTTGCGGCTGATCTGACCGAGGGCGTCAAATTCATCTTTGGTCAAATCATTGCTCATTGCTGCGTTCTCCAGGTAGGGCTTGCCATATGCGGGCATCCGAACGGACGCCCCGGCCGCCATGGTACGCGCGAAACGCCATTCTGCCCAGACTTGACCGCCGGGTTACCCACAACGCCTGTGAACAGCCCTGTGGACAAGCTGTGGGGCATGGTCGCAATCCCTTGCGGCAACTGCCCCGGCGACAGATTGATTATTTATTGGGCGGCAACTGGAAAGATGGGTGAAAAAAAACCCGCCGGGCGCGGGCCAGGCGGGTTCAATCTCAAAAACTTCTTCCAGGAGGTTATTGAGGAGACATCAGCACTTTAAAGCGAAAACATGCGCATGGAAACGATCAATATCGTATTCGCTTATTCCATGGCGGCATAACAATCCTGCCCCTGCCTCCTGCCTCCCGCTTACATCGGCGGCTTGACGCCATCCTTCTCAATCACGAAACGTCCGGCCTTCCACTCTTCGCCGCTGCGCGACGCCACCACAAATACCGCCAGGCCAGGTTTCAAGTCCTGCACCGTGGCCGGCACGAAGGTCACGACCGGCACATCCTTCGGCACCTGGATCTTGATGTTCTTGCCCTGGTAGGTCAGTTCGAGATCACGACCTGCATTGCCCGACACCACCGCCGAGACGGTGGCGTTGGTCATGCTGCTGCCCGGCAGCAGATCCCAGTCATAGTGCCCTTCACCGGAGCCGCGCGCTTCTTCGGGAAACACCACCACTTCCAGCGCCTCGATGCCGCCGTTGGCGGTAGGCTTGCCGGCCGTGCCGATAAAGCTGCCCTGCTTGATCGACGCCAGTTCGAGCGCCTTGACCGAGGAATAACGCGTGGCGTCGTTCAGTTCCAGCTTCAGTTTCTTCCCTTCGCGCGTCAGTACGTCAACGCTATTGCTGCCGACTGCGGCGACGGTGCCGCGGATCCTGCCGGGCGCGGCGTTCTGCGCCTGGACCAACACGGGCAACGCCAATGCGGCAACGGCGAACAATGACAACAACCTGGAGCGACTCGACATGATGATTCCTTCGGTGAGAGAAAAAATGAGTCTAGCACCGAGGCGGAAACGCTGCCGACGCGCCCATATGTGCGCATTTCGTCTCATGCCGGCCACGCCGGAAGCTCCCCACGCCTCTCGGTCGCGCGCCGTGCCGCCCGGCTCTCGTGATTCGTTTTTGAGCCGGACCTGCCCACCCGGCATTCAGCCATCGACAAACTGACAGGCAAAATATTTACAAAACAAAAAATTAAGTTATTTGCGAAGACGACCGGACAAATATTGAATTTTGAGAAAATAACTATCTAGAAAATCTCAAATTTATTCGATATGAATCGCCGTGCGGATTTGCAAGAATGCAGTCAAGTCACTCGCATCCCTATCGGTTCCGGCGCATGAAGCCTCTCCTCTTCAGGCGCCATCGCAAGGTCGGAGACCATGTCTCCGGCGGTCAGGTTTTTCGGGGGAGTGACGAGCTTTCCCGGTGCCGGTTCCCCTGGCACCGGGTTTTTTTTTTTTTTTAATGGGGGTTGCTTTATTGCAGGGGGGA
>NZ_AJHH01000728.1 GCF_000256565.1 Herbaspirillum lusitanum P6-12
TTTTTATGTCCGCGGCAAAAACCATCCCGCCATGAAAAAAGCAGCATCCGACGCGATGTCGAATACTGCTTTCGGTACTGCACTCCGTCTCCGCCGCAGCCTGTCATCAGGCACGGCAATACCGACGCGCTTTACCCCAGACGCCAGTTGGAACGATGCCGGGAGCGCGATTTGATGATATGCAATTCATCATTGGCCGCCGGCGACGTACGGCGGAATACATTGCGGCCGGCGTTGGTCAGGTTGAAGGCGCCGCCCAGATTGGGAATACCCAGGCCCTTGCTGATCACGCTTTGCACCACGCGGCGCGGAATGATGCGGAAGTCGCCCTTGAACACGCTATACATCCAGCGCAGCTCTTCGCCGGTCAGTTCGACGTTGGGATCGACCGGTTCGGCGACGGCGCGCACGGATTTCTTCGGGATGCTGCGCTCGCTGATTTTCTCAGCCCGATCTTCCAGTGTGTATTCGGTGTCCAGCTCGATAGTTTTCATGATTTCCTCACGGCAATGAAACCGATACTAGCACAAACTCCGGACCGATGTGAAAGCCTGAATTCCGCGTCCAGCAAGGGATGCCAAGGCATCAACATGTCTTTTGCACATGTTTTTACAGGCGTGCCATATGGAAATCATGCGGCCGTTTCTTCCCTC
>NZ_AJHH01000729.1 GCF_000256565.1 Herbaspirillum lusitanum P6-12
TGGCAATGCCATATGGAAATCATGCGGCCGTTTCTTCCCTCATTGCCTTGCGGGACGAGCGCCTGATGGCGACATGCGCTGCGGCGCGCTCTTCAGCCGTGATGTCCAGCATGTCCTGATACACCAGCTGGTGCGCCTGGACGGCGTCCAGATGCGGGAACAACGCACTTTTTTCTTCGACCAGACGGGCAGCCTTGCGGCGATCGCCGTCGCAGACGTCGACGATGAAATCGCGGCGACGCTGTTCGGGCGTGGCGGCAATGCGGTCGGCGGTGGCAAAGCGGTTGAACACGCAGGCCAGCCCGCAGAAGGCAACGAATATCCAGAGAAGGCTGCTCATGACAAACTTTCGGCAAGTGGTTGGATGCCTTGCATTCTGATTTTTTGCCGCGCCCGGCGATATAGGAAAACTCTTAAATGCAGTTTTGCCATCGCCATCGGCTACACTGAGGCCTGCGCGCAACGAGAAAAACAGCCGCCGGGCGGGCGCCAGGCTGCCATCGAACGCTCACTCCGCGCTACGAAAACCAGTCATCCTCTGGTAAGATGTCGCATAACCTCCCATCGTGCGATGCGTCCAGATCCACATTTCACGCCACTTTCACGAACTGACCTAAAAAAATGGAAGTTACCGAGACCCCCAGCCCGCTGATGCGTCCTCGCAAAAAGACCCAAAGCCTGTCGCAGGAAGTGGTCGGTGCGATTTCTGAAATGATTTCCAACGGCGCGATCAAGCCGGGCGAGAAGCTGCCCACCGAGTCCGAGATCATGTTGACCCAAGGCGTCAGCCGCACCGTGGTGCGCGAAGCGATTTCGCGCCTGCAGGCGGCCGGACTGGTGGAAACCCGGCACGGTATCGGCACCTTCGTGCTGGAAGCGCAAAAAGCCGGCAACATCAATATCGACCCGGCCACCATCACCACGATGAAGGACCTGCTGGCGCTGCTGGAACTGCGCATCAGCCTCGAGACCGAAACCGCCGGCCTGGCCGCCGCACGCCGCAGCGATGCGCAATTGCTGGAAATCCGCCAGGCGCTTGACGCCTTCCATGAGAACCTGAAAAAAGGCGTCGATACCGTCGGCCCTGACTTCCGCTTCCACTTCCAGATCGCCAACGCCACCGGCAACCGCTATTTCATCGAGATCCTGAGCCATCTCGGCGCCGGCGTGATCCCGCGCAAGCGCCTCAACACGGCCGAACTGGCGCGCGATCCGCAAGCCAGCTACCTCGACCGCGTGCAGCGCGAACACGAAGACATTTACGAAGCCATCGCCCGCCGCGATACCGAAGCCGCACGCGCCGCCATGCGCAATCACCTGACCAACAGCCGCGAACGCCTGCGCCGCGCCCAGGAAGCCGCCGAATCGGCAGCCGGCGCGCAGCAAGCGGAAAAAGCGTCAGACAATTAATCCATCGAACAAAAGCGCCCGTTCGGCAGCAGCACAGGTGCCACAGCAAGACGGTAGCAATGCAACAGCAAAGAGCAAACCTGACCCGGCCAGCAGCAAAAACTGCTGGCTTTCTTTTAGTCTATGTTGTACGATGACTGATATCTTAACTTGATCCGAATTCAAAAGACCTGAAGCGCGACGATCCTTTTCTCTCATCACTGGCATCTACGACACCGACATGTACACACCACAAGACCTGAAACAAATCCTCTCCGCCGGCCTGCTCTCTTTCCCGCTGACCGACTTCGACGAGCAAGGCGACTTCCGTCCGAAGACCTATATCGAGCGCCTGGAATGGCTGGCTCCGTACGGCGCCAGCGCCCTGTTCGCCGCCGGCGGCACGGGTGAATTCTTCTCGCTGGTCCCGGGCGAGTATTCGGACATCATCCGCACCGCCGTCGACACCTGCCGTGGCAAGGTGCCCATCATCGCCGGCGCGGGCGGCTCCACCCGCGCCGCCATCGCCTATGCCCAGGAAGCCGAGCGCCTGGGCGCGCACGGCATCCTGCTGATGCCGCATTACCTGACTGAAGCCAGCCAGGAAGGCATCGCCGAACACGTCGAAGCCGTCTGCAAATCGGTCAAGTTCGGCGTCATCATCTATAACCGCGGCGTCTGCCGACTCAACGCCGACATGCTGGAACGCCTGGCCGACCGCTGCCCGAACCTGATCGGCTTCAAGGACGGCGTCGGTGAAATCGAATCCATGGTCACCATCCGCCGCCGCCTCGGCGACCGCTTCACCTACCTCGGGGGCTTGCCGACCGCGGAAGTCTATGCGGCCGCTTACAAGGCGCTGGGCGTGCCGGTCTACTCCTCGGCCGTGTTCAACTTCATCCCCAAGACCGCAATGGACTTCTACCACGCGATCGCCAGGGAAGACCACGCCACCGTCGGCAAGCTGATCGACGATTTCTTCCTGCCTTACCTGGCCATCCGGAACCGCAAGGCCGGTTACGCAGTCAGTATCGTCAAGGCCGGCGCGCGTGTCGTCGGACACGATGCAGGTCCGGTGCGCACCCCGCTGACCGCCTGCACGGAAGCGGAACACGAAGAACTGGCTGCACTGATCAAGCGCCTCGGCCCCCAGTAAATGCATAGAAGTCTTTTCACCCATAAGAAGTAACCAAGCCAGAACTGACCGCCGGAATTTTCCCGCGGTCAGTTTTGGCTTCCATGCTTCCACTTTCAGGAGAACACCATGTCCCAGTTTGCGAATTACATCAACGGCGAATGGCTGCAAGGCGCCAGCGTCAACAAGAACATCAACCCGTCCGACCTGTCCGACATCGTCGGCGAATACGCGCAAGCCGACGCCGCGCAAGCCGACATCGCCATTGCCGCCGCCCACGCCGCGTTCCCTGCCTGGAGCACCGGCAACATCCAGGCGCGTTCGGACGCGCTCGACAAGATCGGTTCGGAAATCCTGGCGCGCAAGGAAGAACTCGGCCGCCTGCTTTCGCGCGAAGAAGGCAAGACGCTGGCTGAAGGCATCGGCGAAGCCGGCCGCGCCGGCAACATCTTCAAGTTCTTCGCCGCCGAAGTGCTGCGCATCCAGGGCCAGAAACTGGCATCGGTGCGTCCCGGCATGGACATCGAAATCACGCGCGAACCGGTCGGTGTAGTGGGCATCATCGCGCCGTGGAATTTCCCGATGGCGATCCCTGCGTGGAAGATCGCACCGGCGCTGGCCTACGGCAACACCGTCGTCTTCAAACCGGCTGAACTGGTGCCGGGCAGCGCCTGGGCGATTGCCGACATCATCAGCCGATCCGGCATCCCGGCCGGCGTGTTCAACCTGGTCATGGGCCGCGGTTCAGTCGTCGGCCAGCGCTTCATCGACGACCGCCGCGTCACTGCCCTCACCTTCACCGGTTCGGTCTCGACCGGCAACCGCGTGGCGCAAGGCTGTATCGCGCGCATGGCGAAGTTCCAGCTCGAAATGGGCGGCAAGAATCCGCTGGTGGTGCTCAACGACGCCGACCTCAGCGTCGCCGTCGCGGCGGCCGTGCAAGGCGCGTTCTTCTCGACCGGCCAGCGCTGCACCGCGTCGAGCCGCATCATCGTCGAAAAGGATATCTACCCGCGCTTCATCGAAGCGGCGCGCGCCCAGTTGGCCGGCCTCAAGATCGGTCACGCGTTGACCGCAGACACCAACATCGGTCCGGTGGTCGATCAGTCGCAACTGGATCAGAACCTGTCGTACATTGAAATCGGCAAGCAGGAAGGCGCCAACCTGGTGTTCGGCGGCGAGCGCGTCAAGCGCGACACCGACGGCTTCTACATGACGCCGGCGTTGTTCGCCGACTGCAACAACGACATGCGCATTTCGCGTGAAGAAATTTTCGGCCCGGTGGCCTCGGTGATCCCTGCCGACAACTACGAGCACGCGCTGCAACTGGCCAACGATACCGAGTTCGGCCTGTCGTCGGGCATCTGCACCACCTCGCTGAAGCACGCCACCCACTTCAAGCGCCACGCACAAGCCGGCATGGTGATGGTCAACACGGCCACCGCCGGCGTCGACTATCACGTGCCGTTCGGCGGCCGCAAGGCGTCGAGCTACGGTCCGCGTGAACAAGGCGCGTACGCCGCCGAGTTCTACACCGCCGTGAAGACTTCGTACACTGCTGCGTAAAGCCGGCAGACGACGAACCGATCCTTACCTCAACAGGTATCCACAACTGCGCGCGGAAACGCGCACGACAACCTACTAACCATAAGGTATCTGAGTGGCTACTCAGACTGTCAATGGACAGAAAAACATCAGAAATATCCCTATAGAGTCGCCCTGGTTTCCTCCCTATATTTCTTCCATTCATTGCCCGCAGCCACTTTTACAAGGTGCTGCACTTTGGATCCCCATGCATGACCAAGCCCGCTTGTCCGCACGCCCATAACCCCCGCCATAGAGGAGCAGCAAAATGAAAATCTCCAATCTCAACATAGGAGTCCGTCTCAGTTTGGCGTTCGCGCTGGTCGTTGCGTTGCTGATCGGTACGGCGCTCGTCGGCATCCGGCATCTTGACGCCAACAATGAAAAAATGGACCGCATCGTCGGCGAGCGCTATTCGCTGATTTCCATCAGCAACCAGATCAAGAACAACGGCAACAAAGGCAACGCCATCCTCAGCAACCTGCTGCTGACAAGCTCGCCCGAGCGCGCCAAGAAATACATGGACGACTACGCCGCCCTGCGCAAAACCAATGCCGAGGCTTACGCCAAATTTGAAAAGATGCTGCAAAACGAACAGAGCAAGCAGTTGTTCAAGCAACAGTTCGAATCGCGCGCGGCCTACGGCGTGACGGTACGCAAATTCTTCGAACTGATTGCGGAGAACAAACAGCAGGAGGCGCGCGACATTTACCAGGGCGACATGGCCCGCACCCAAGCCGCCTATTACGTATTGGTCGACAAGATGGTCGACTACCAGGCGCACGAAATGGAAAACGACGTCCTCAACGCAGCCGAACAGGCGCGTAACGCCAAGATCCAGATGGCCATCCTGTCGGCTTGCGCGGTGCTGCTGTCGATCGTTACTGGCGTGTTCATCACCCGCACGATCACGCGACCGATCAACCGCGCCGTCGACCTGGCGGAAGCGGTGGCGCAAGGCAATCTGACGCATCATCTGGAAATCGACAGCAAGGATGAAATCGGCCGCTTGCTTGTGGCCCTCAAATTCATGATCGAAAACCTGCATGGCATTGTCGCCAAAGTGCGCAAAGGCACGGATACCATTGCCGAAGCTTCTCGCGAGGTCGCCAGCGGCAACATGGACCTGTCCACGCGCACCGAGCAACAGGCGAGCTCGCTGGAAGAAACCGCCTCGGCGATGGAACAATTGACCTCCGCGGTCAGGCAGAACGCCGACAATGCACGTCAGGCCAACCAGCTTGCATCCAACGCGTCCGCCGTCGCGATCAAGGGCGGCGATGCCGTCGGCCAGGTGGTCGACACCATGACCGCCATCAACACGTCGTCGCGCAAGATCGTCGATATCATCGGCGTGATCGACGGCATCGCCTTCCAGACCAACATCCTCGCCCTCAACGCCGCAGTGGAAGCCGCGCGCGCCGGGGAACACGGCCGCGGCTTCGCCGTGGTCGCCAGCGAAGTGCGCAACCTGGCGCAGCGCAGCGCCGTCGCCGCCAAGGAAATCAAGACGCTGATCGATCACTCCGTCAACCAGGTCGGCAACGGCAGCAAGATGGTCGAACAAGCCGGTCAAACCATCCAGGACGTCGTCAACAGCATCCGTCACGTCACGGACATCGTTGCAGAAATCAGTTCTTCCAGCCAGGAACAGAGCGCCGGCATCGAACAGATCAATCAGGCCATTACGCAAATGGATCAAGTCACCCAGGAAAATGCTGCACTGGTCGAACAAAGCGCGGCCGCAGCGCAAGCGTTGCAAGACCAGACCGGCCAACTGACCGACATGGTCAGCACCTTCACGCTCCACGGCGACCAGCTGCCGGCTACGGCAACCGCGCCCGGCGGCACATCGCGCCGCTCCGTCGATATCACGGCGAAGCCGTCGCGGCTGGGCGCCGTTAAAACGCCGGAGCTCGCGTTCACCGCATCAACGTAAGGAAACCGCCTCAACAGGAAGAAGCAAACGGGGCGCAGCCACATGGACAGTTTGCGACTGCAATTGAAATGGCAGTCGCAGCTGCAGCGCTCCAGCGATCAAGCTGCTTGCCGCAAGACGCCGCGCGTTGGCGCGCCTCGTGCCGAAAACCACGAGGCACGGTCGCGACGGTTGGAATGGAGCAGCAATTTTCCCAACAATATTTCCCCTAGCCCCGACCATGTCAAACAACTATCCTGAACACCTCGCGCTGGAACGTTTCTCCTTCCTCCCCGACCGCGAACCTGCGGCTGCCGATGCCGCCGCGCTGTCGTCGTGGTACATCGCACAGTTCATCGAGGCGCACCGCAACCTCGGCCATCGCACGGCTCGTCTCGACCCACTCGCCATCGCCGCACCGGACGTTACGCCGACACCACGGGAACTGACGCCGGAATTCTACGGCCTCGCCCCGGCCATGGCGCGCCCGTCGGGCAGCACGGTATTTCCGGCGGCTTCGACGGTGCAACAACTCGACCGTCAATTGAAAGAAGTCTACTGCGGCGCCTTTGCACTTGACTGCAGCGGCATACGCGACGAATCGCGGCGAGCCTGGCTGTTCTCCCGGATGGAAGCCTCTTCGGCGACCCTGCCTTCCGCCGCGCAGCGCCAGACGATTTTGCGGCGACTGCTCACGGCGGAAGTGTGGGAGCGCCACCTTGCCGCCACCGCGCCGCATGCCAAGCGTTTCTCGATGGAAGGCTGCGAAAGCCTGTTGCCGCTGATGGACATGCTGATCGAGAACGCCGCGCACCATGGCGTACAGCAAATGTTCCTCGGGCTGCCTCATCGCGGCAGGTTGAACATGCTGGTCAATCTGATGGATTTCCCGGTGCAGCATATCCTCGCCTGCCTCAACCACGATTCTCCCGAGGCGATCAGCCAGAACGACCTGCCCTTCCATCTCGGCGGGAGCGCCTTGAAACAGACCAGCAAGGGCGAGGTCAGCGTTTTCCTGGCGCACAACCCTTCACACCTGCAAAGCGTCTATCCAGTCGTCAGCGGCATGGCGCGCGCCTTCCAGGACGACAATCCGGAATCCGGATGCGTGCCGGTCATGGTGCATGGCGACGCCGCGTTCGCCGGTCAGGGCATCGTCATGGAAACCCTGAACCTGACCCGCTCCCAAGGCTATACGCTAGGCGGCACAGTCCATATCATCGTCAACAACCAAATCGCCTTCACCACGTCCAACACCATGGATGTGGCTGGCAATCTCTACTGCACCGATATCGGCCGCCTGGTCGATGCGCCGGTGATCCGCGTCAATGCCGATCATCCCGACGACCTTGTCCGCGCCGCCGCCATCGCCTTTGAATACCGCATGAAGTATGGCGCCGACGTCATCATCGACCTGATCGGCTATCGCCGCCTCGGACATTCCGAACATGACATCCCGGCCCTTACCCATCCGCGTCTGCAGGCAGCGATCGCACGCCATCCGCCGGTCACCGAGCTCTACCATGCGCGCCTGGCCCGCGAAGCCGCAAGGACGAGCACGTCAATCTCTCTCGACAGCTTGCGCACCGACATATTGCGGAGCGTGCTGACGAGTTCGCCGCACGGCAAGGCTGCCATGCAGATGCTGCCGGCGATCGACGACAACGCCGCAAGTCTCTTTTCCCAACCGCCGTCGCTTGAGCGCTTGCAAACACTGGCGGCAATCATCACCACGCCGCCGGAAGACTTCAAGGCGCACAACGTCATTCGGCAACTGATCCAGAAATGGCAAGCCGGCGCTGCCGACGCGCGCAATCCGGTCGACTGGTGCTTCGCGGAAAACCTCGCCTGCGCCTCGCTGCTGGGCGACGGCGTCGACATACGCCTGTCCGGCCTCGACGTCGGCCACGGCACCTTCATGCATCGCCATGCCCGCTGGTTTGCGCAGGACGATATCGGCCAACACGGCGGCGGGGTGTTCATCCCGCTCGACCATATCGGCGCCGGCCAGGGCCGTTTCGATATTGTCAATTCGCCGCTGACCGAAGAAGCCGTGCTCGGATTCGAATATGGCTACAGCGTTCAGGCGCAACGCCGGCTGACCATCTGGGAGGCGCAGTTCGGCGACTTCGTCAATGGCGCCCAGGTGATCGTCGACCAGTACATCGCGCCCGGTGAACACAAATGGGGATATCGCTCGGGCCTGACCATGCTGCTGCCGCATGGCCAGGAAGGCGCGGGGCCGGAACATTCGACCGCTTACCTGGGACGCTTCCTGCAACTCTGCGCAGACCGCAACATGCGCATCGCGTTTCCGTCGACCTCGGCGCAGTGGTTCCATCTGCTGCGCCAGCAAGCCGTGGCGGAGGACCCCAAACCCTTGGTCGTGATGTCGCCCAAGTCGCACCTCTATGGCAACCCGCGGTCCCATTCGTCGCTGCAAGAAATGACCGAAGGCGGATTCAAGCCGCTGCTGGCCGATCGGGACGTCACCGACTCCACTGCAGTAGAACGCGTCATTCTGTGCAGCGGCAAGTTCTTCTACGACCTCGACGCGGCCCGGAACGAAGCGCACGACGCCCGCACCGCGGTCATCCGTATCGAACAGCTGTACCCGTTCCCGCAGGACGCGCTGGCCGAGGCGCTGGCAGATTTTCCTCATTTGTCCGAAGTGGTCTGGGCGCAAGAAGAAGACAAAAATCAAGGAGCGTGGCGCTTCGTGCGCGATGCCCTGGAAGAAAGTCTGCCGACGGGCATCGCCTTGCGCAACGTGTGCCGTATCGCTACGGCTGCGGGAGCGCACTCGTCATTGAGGCGCCACCAGCAAGAACAGCGCCGGCTGGTGGCCGAAGCGCTGGGAGGGAAGCAACAGGCCTAGAAGAAACGGCAGCGACGGCCGGATATCAGGCCATCGCTGCGGCAACTGGCATGCAGATCAGAACTGTTCCCAGTCGTCGTCGGAAGTCGGCGGAAGCTTGGGCGCAGTCTTCGGTGTCGCGGGCTTGGCCAACGCCGGACGGACGCCGACGGAAGGTGCCGGCGCTGGCGCTGCCGCGCCAACCGCTGCAGTTTTCTTCACAGTCGTCAATTTTTCTGCCGCCCGCTGCGTCGGCACGGCGGATCCATGCAGCGGCCCGGCCGCCGCCGTGTGGGCTTCCATCCGGAAAATACTGACCGCCTCGGCCAGCGTCACCGCCTGCGTCTGCAGCGACTGCGCCGCAGCGGCGGCTTCTTCCACCAGCGCGGCATTCTGCTGCGTCACTTCATCCATCTGCGCAATGGCGCGGTTGACCTGTGCAATGCCGTCGCTCTGTTCGAGGCTGGCCGAACTGATCTCGCCGACAATGTCGGTGACGCGCCGCACGCTGCCAACGACTTCGCCCATCGTCAAGCCGGCTTGCTCGACCAGGCGGCTGCCCGATTCCACCTTGTCGACCGAATCGGTAATCAGTTGCTTGATCTCTTTCGCCGCCGCGGCCGAACGTTGCGCCAGGCTGCGTACTTCCGACGCCACCACGGCAAAGCCACGGCCCTGCTCACCGGCGCGGGCTGCCTCCACTGCGGCGTTCAGGGCAAGGATGTTGGTCTGGAACGCGATACCGTCGATCACGCTGATGATGTCGACGATCTTCTTGGACGAGTCGTTGATGGCCGTCATGGTGTCAACCACCTGCGCCACCACTTCGCCGCCCTTGACCGCCGTCTCGGACGCCGAATGCGCCAGCTGGTTGGCCTGCTGGGCGTTCTCCGCATTCTGCTTGACGGTGCCGGTCAATTGCTCCATCGACGCGGCGGTCTCTTCGAGCGAGCTGGCCTGGGTCTCGGTACGCGACGACAGGTCGAGATTGCCGGCGGCGATTTCCTGCGCGCCGGTATTGATGATGTCGGTGCTGCTGCGTACACGCGCGACGGTGCTCAGCAGACCTTGCTGCATGCTGCGGATGGAAGCGAACAGGCGGCCGATTTCATTGCGGCCCGGTTCGCTGATCTTCATCGTCAGGTCGCCGCCGGCCACCTGGTCGAGCAAAGCCACCGCGCGATTGAGCGGCGTCAGGACGATGCCGCGCAACAGGAAGTGCACCCCCAGAACAAGGATCAGCGCCGCAACCAGGCCGGCAGCCACCAGCCATACCACCATGTGGTATTCCCGGTCGCGCTGGGCGACGATGTCTTCGGAGATATCCTTGGTCAGCTTCTGGAATTTCTCCAGCTGCGTTGAAAAGTTGGCGCCTCGCGACGTGATGTCGCGGCTGTTGATCTCGACATAAGCGTTGGTGTCATTGGCGCGCAAGGCGTCGGCGGCCTTGTTGAGCACATCCGAAAGCTGCCTGCCGGCATTGACCAGATCCGCCTTGAGCTTGTCGTCCTGGCCCTTGAACGGCGCCGCCTTGTCGAACTCGTCGAGCAACTTGAGGGTGCGATCGTAGCTGGCCTGCGCACTCTTCAACGCGGAATTCTTGACCTCCTGATCGTTCTGCTCCTTCAAGGCGCTATAGCCGCGCGTCAGTGCGGCACGGGTGCGCGTGGTGTCCTTGTAGGCGTCGTTGATGGTCAGCGCGCGCGAGGCGACGTCGTGCACCGTCACGGTAGATTCATTGGCGCGGCCCAGCGCAAACACGCCGACGGCGGCGCCGAACACGATCATGGCGGCAAACAGCGCCAGTGCGCTCATCAGACTGAAACGAACGGTGATGTTCCGCATTCTTCACTCCCATTGATATTCTAGTTTTCGATGCACGCAGACGTGCCCTGCGCAATCTTAGAGCAAGGACAAACGCCGGAGTCGATTTATGCACGTTTTTTTGAGCAACATCAAAATGCGACATTGCCGGATCGACAATTTTCCTGCGCCAATGCAAAATCCCCCGCTCGGCATGACCGGCGAGGGATTTCCCAAAGTGAAGCGCAGCGTCTCAAGGCAACGCGATGATTTCCACCCAATTCGGATTGCTGCCCAAGCCATAGTGCCGCAAAGGCGTCAGCGCACCGGTTTTCGGGTTGATGGCATAGCTGGTCAGACCGTTCGATTTTTGTCCCGCCGCGAGCAGGTACTTGCCTTGCGGATCGATGTTGAATCCGCGCGGCTGGGTCTCGGTGGCGAAGTTGCCGATGGTGGTCAGTTCGCCGGTGCCGGCGTTGACACGGTAAGCAGTCAATGTACTGGACGTGCGTTCGGAGGCATAAAGGAAGCGGCCGTCCGGCGTCAGGTGGATATCGGCAGCAGCCGGCGCACCGCCCTTGAATCCCGGCGGCACGGCCGAGACGCTGCCCTTCAGCTTCAGCGTACCTTGCGCGGCATCATAGGAATAGGTGCTTACCGTGCCGTCGAGCTCGTTGGTGGCAAACACATAGCGCAGGTTCGGATGAAACACAAAGTGACGCGGACCGGCGCTGGCTTTCGCCGCGACGGATGGCGGCGTATTGGGCGTCAGCTTGCCGGTCGCAGCGTCGAATTTGAATTGCAGAATGACGTCGCTGCCGAGGTTGGAGGCGAAGACGAATCTGTTCTTCGGATCGCTGCCGACGGCGTGGGCATTCTTGCCCGTGTTGATGACGGTGGCCGGCTCCTGCACCAGGCCGGCGGAGCTGATCGGATTGACCGAAATCTTGTGTCCGGTATAGGACGCGGCAAACAGGAAACGACCGGTCTTGTCGGTCGCCAGGTTCGCCATGTTGTCGGCCAGCGGCGCCGTGGACAACGCCTTCAGTTTTCCGCTCTGCTGATCGACCGCAAAGGTGGTGACCGAATACGGCTGCGAGCGCAAAGAGGCGTACAGGCGACGATGATCGGGACTGAACGCCAGCGGCATCACCGTGCCGCCGACCGGTACTTGTTCAACCAGGTCCAGGCTGCCATCCTTGTTCAGTTGCAAGACCGAGATGTCCTTGCTGTCGGCATTGGACACGTACACCATCGTTGCTGCGTTGGCGCCGATGCCTAGCGCACAGCCCAGCATGACTGCGCCGGCCCTTCGTGCATATGTTGCAAATTCCATAACTTCCTCCCGTTGATGAAAAATGCTCCCGCTATCGAAGAAGCGGGAGCTTGTAGTTTTTTGTGTTTGCCGTTCGAAGAAAGCCGAATGAATCAGGTGATCGGCGCCGGGTTGAACAGCGTCAGTGCATTGTGCAGCTTCCACTTCTCTGCCCAGGTCACGAACGCCGGCGACCGCACCGTTCGAACCGATCGAATTGTCTGAACTGGCGCGTAACGTCGTGCAGGACTGGGTGCCGATGTCCTTTACGCAGCGCATCGATCTCGGCTTCGAACAGCCTGGTCATCCCATCATGATTTCGGGCAATCCGATCATGCTGCGCGAGTTGCTCAGCAACCTGCTCGACAATGCCTTGCATTACACGCCGGCGCTCGGCAGCGTGACCGTGCGCGCACGCGCCGATGAAGAAACCGGGCAGGCATTCCTGGAAGTGGAAGATACCGGTCCCGGCATTGCGCCGACCGAACGCGGCCACGTATTCGAACGCTTTTACCGCATCCTCGGCACCCATACCGCCGGCAGCGGCCTGGGCCTGGCCATCGTGCGCGAAAT
>NZ_AJHH01000730.1 GCF_000256565.1 Herbaspirillum lusitanum P6-12
GGTTCATGCCGGCCGCCAGTTGCAAGGTGCCGCAGACGAAATCGCTGGCCGGCGTGGCGGCGTAGATCAAACCCTTCTGCTTCAACTTGTCGCCGGGAGCCAGCACACCCGAGATCGGGCTGCTGCCGGACTTGACGATCGAGCCCATGGCCTTCTCGACGATATTGGCGAGGCCGCCCTTCTTGTTGCCCGGCGTGGTGTTGGCGCTGCGGTCGACGCCGCCTTTCTGCAGGTATTTGTCGTACCAGTCCATCTCGCGGATCATGGCCTGCGCGACCTCTTCGTTGACGGCGCGCGAGGTCAGCTGATCGATGCCGTCGCGTACTTCGGTGACTTCCGAAAACATCACCGCGGCGCCCGCGCGCACCAGCAGGTCGGTGGCAAAACCGACTGCCGGATTGGCTGTCACGCCCGAGAACGCATCGCTGCCGCCGCACTGGACGCCGACCACCAGATCGGAGGCCGGGCACGTCACGCGACGACGCTTGTCGAGTTCCTGCAGGCGCGCTTCGGCCATCTTCAGAATGGAGTCGATCATCGAGTTGAAGCCGACGTGCTCGGCATCCTGCAGGCAAACCACGTAAGCTTCGCCTTCCTTGTGGATGGGGATGATGCTTTCCGGCAGCAGGCGATTCGGCTGCAGTTTTTCGCAACCAAGGCTGACCACCATGGCCTGGCCGCCGAAGTTCGGATTGAGGCTGATGTTGCGCAATGTGCGGATCGGGATGTCCGCGTTGGGCGCATCGATGGCGACGCCGCAGCCGTAGGTGTGTTCCAGCGCCACCACGTCTTCGACATTGGGATACTTCGGCAGCAGCTCCTGGCGGATGCGCCTGACCGCATGCTCGACTACGCCGGCAACGCATTGCACGGTGGTGGTGATCGCCAGCAGGTTGCGCGTGCCGACTGAACCGTCGGCGTTGCGATAGCCCTCGAAGGTATAGCCTTCCAGCGGCACCGATGCCAGCGCGGGCGCCTTGCGCGTGGCGATCGGCAGGTTGTCGAGTTCGCGTGCCGGGGGCAGCGTCACCACCGACTCTTCGATCCAGCTGCCCCTGGCGATATCGCGCGCGGCGTAGCCGATGGCGACGTCGTAGCGGATGATCGCCGCGCCCTGCGGAATATCGCGCAGGGCGATCTTGTGGCCTTGCGGCACCTGGCTGATCAGCGTGAGGCCATCCGGGAACACGGTGCCGGCCGGCAGGCCGCGGTCGTTGACGACGATGGCGACGTTGTCGTTCTCGTGCATCAGGATGTAGCGTGGAATATTGGTGTTGCTGGCTTGGGTGGCTGTTTCGGCGCTCATGGCGAATCCATTGACAACATGCTGCGGGTTAAACAACGCTGCCGGGACGCAGAGGGTCCCGGCAGCGTGGGTTTGTCTATCTCAGAGAGGCTTCAGTTCGACGCGCTTGATTTCCTTGACGATCACCAGGTAGCTGATCACCGTCACCAGCGCATTGGCGCCGACGAAAATCAGGGCGCCGCTGAACGAACCGGTTTCCTTCAGGATATAGCCGATCACGATCGGCGTGGTGATGCCGGCGATATTGCCGAAGGTGTTGAACAGGCCGCCCGACAGGCCGACGATTTCCTTCGGTGCGGTATCGGCCACCACGGCCCAGCCCAGTGCGCCGACACCCTTGCCGAAGAAGGCCACGGCCATGATGCCCACCACCATCCACTGCGCATCGACGTAGTTGCACAGGATCATCGTGGTCGACAGCAGCATGCCGCCGACAATCGGAATCTTGCGCGACATGGTGACGCTGTTGCCGCGCTTGATCAGGCGATCCGAAATCAGGCCGCCGACGACGCCGCCGATGAAGCCGCACACCGCCGGAATCGAGGCCACGAAGCCCGCCTTCAGAATCGACATGCCGCGCTCCTGCACCAGGTACACCGGGAACCAGGTCAGGAAGAAATACGTGATCGTGTTGATGCAGTATTGGCCGATGTACACGCCCAGCAGCATGCGATTGCTCAGCAGTTGCTTGATGTAACCCCACTTGGCCTTGCCGGCATCACCGCTTGCAGCGGCGCCTGCGGTCGCTTTCGTCGTCTTTGCCTGATCCATGTCCACCAGTCCGCCGCCCTGCTCGATGTGCTGCAGCTCGGCCTGGTTGATCATCGGATGATCTTTCGGGCTGTGGATGACGCGGATCCAGAGGAAGGTCAGCAGGATACCGAATGCGCCCATCACCGTGAACACATGGTGCCAACCGTAAACGTGCGTGATCCAGCCCATCAGCGGCGTGAACAGCACGGCGGCGAAATACTGCGCCGAGTTGAAAATCGCCGACGCCGTACCGCGCTCCGCAGTCGGGAACCACGACGCCACGATGCGGCCGTTGGCCGGGAACGACGGCGCTTCCGCCAGGCCGACCATGAAGCGCAGCAGGAACAGCAGCACCACCGCAGCGGCCGTGCCGAACCAGGTGACGCCGCCTTGCAGCAGCGTGAAGAAGGACCACAGGAAAATGCTCAGCGCATAGATCTTCTTGGAACCGAAACGGTCCAGCAGCCAGCCGCCCGGCAACTGCGCCAGCACGTAAGCCCAACTGAACGCGGAGAAAATGTAGCCCATCATCACCGGATCGAGACCGAGTTCGGACTTCATCGAGGTGCCGGCGATCGACAGCGTGGCGCGATCGGCGTAATTGACCGTCGTCACGATGAACAGCATGAACAGAATCAGATAGCGAACATGACTCGGCTTGATATTTTCTTTGGCGCTTGCGCTGATGGCTGCGCCCACTTGATTGACACTCACTGATTGTCTCCTGACCGGAATTGCGCCGAGGCCCGGAGGAAACAGCAAATGATGAAGCGGGATGCGGCGAAAGCGCGATCTCCTGCTCATATTTGACATTGTCCGACGAAGCGGCAGCGGCAGTGTTTATTATTGAAAGAGCTGCAAGAGGACTTTGTTATCAGTCATCATACAACATAAAGTAAAGTATAAACACGCGCTTTTGGTTTGGCAATGGAATTATTATCGCCCTCCTGAAAACCTCTGCAATCCGCTACGGTATTGAATTTATTAGATTGCGCCAGCCGTGTAAAAGTCTAAAAACCTCTGATCGCAGTGCCGCCTCCTCCCCGATTTCTGTCCCGCCACCGCTCTCTCCAGCCGCGAAATCAGAATAGTTGTATGACAATTTACCGGAAGACAAAACCATGCGCCCACAAAAAAGCCACCCTTGCAAAAGGATGGCTTCCGGAGCAGGAAAAGAATCCGGCTCGCAATCGGCAGCGTCTTATTTCGGCAGCAGCTGACCGCGGATTTCACCGCCCGGATGTGCAGCGGTATGGACATTCACGTACAGTCCGCCGGCCAGATAGGCGGCATATTGCTCGTCGGTGAATTTGGCGCCGGCCGGAACGGTCCAGCCGTTATCGCCGTCCCTGGCCAGGCCGACCAGCACCGGACCGTTGGCGGCGCCGGTATGGATGTGCGCCATCTTGCCTTCGATGCCGCTGGTGGTGATCTTGCCGCTCACGCTCTTGTCGGCGGCAACGCTGATGCTGCCGGTGCCGCTGGCGGTGGAAGTATTGGCGGGGACTTCGCTGGCTCCCTTGAGGTCGACGCTGACGGTTTGTGCGATGGCGGCGCTGCTGAACGACAGAACTGCAACCAATGCGAGGGCGATGCGGCTGGCGGTGACGTTGATCATGCTTGATTCTCCTTGGTGTTATGGACTTTGTGAGGAAACAGCTCGCGCAGTGTAGAACACAAACGCGAGCGTTGCAGCGCCACTGCCGTTTTTCAAACCTTCTGCAACGCCGCCTTTACCCGCTCCGGCGTGAACGGCACCGTGCGCAAGCGGATGCCGGCCGCATCCCACACCGCATTGGCCAGCGCCGCCGTTACCGGCGATGCCGCCGCTTCCCCGCCGCCCAATGGCGGCATGGTGGGACGGTCGATCAGTTCGATGCGCAACTCCGGCACCGCCGGGAACGCCAGGATGGGATAGCTGGCCCAGTCGACGTTCTGCACCCGGCGCGTGTCGAAGCGGATCTCTTCATACAGGCTGCGCGAAATGGTTTGCAGGATGCTGCCCTCGATCTGCGCGCGCAAGCCGTCGGGGTTGATGATCAATCCGCAATCATGCGCGCAGGCCACGCGCAGCACGCGGATCTCGCCGCTGGCGCGGTCGACCTCGACCTCCATCGCCATGGCGACATAGGTTTCGTTGTGCTTGTAATGCGAATAGGCGATGCCGCGTCCGCGCTTGTTGGTCTTGTTGCTGCTGTTGGCGAGGCCTCCACTGACGGCTCGCGATTGCCAGCCGAACAGCGCCGCCGTGCGTTTCAATACTTCCGCGCCGCGCGCATCCTTGAGCGATTGCAGGCGGAACGCCAGCGGATCCATGCCCGCCTGCGCCGCCAGCTCGTCGGTGAAACATTCCACCGCATAGATGTTGGCAATCTTGCCCGGCGCGCGGATGTTGGCCGGACGCAGCGGCGCGCTGTCGTGCCAGTGCACGCCGACCGCGACGTTGGCGACCTCGTACGGCGGATCGCCGTTCTGTGAAATCAAGCCGGTTGAAATTCCCTTCGGCTGCGGCATGCCTGCCGTCTGCGGCGCCAGCAAGGGCACCGTCGGCAGGCTGGCGGTGGCGCGCGGCAGCCACATCTCGGTGCGCCACGCGGCGATCGACTTGTCGGCGTTCAGCGCGCCTTCCAGCGTCAGCGCCTGCGGCGGCCCCTTCGGATCGAAGCCGTGTTCATCCTGGCGCGACCATTGCACCCGCACCGGTTTGCCGAGCGCCTTCGACATCAGCGCCGCATCGGCGGCGGCGTCGTCGTGGCCGTTCATGCCGTAGCAGCCGGCGCCGTCGACATACACCAGGCGCACCGCTTCATTGGGCATGCCCAGCATCTGTGCGTAAGCAGGACGATAACGATGCGTGCCCTGCGAGGCGGTGTAGATGGTTGCCTGCTTTGCGCCCACGTCGGCCACCGCGCACGACGGGCCGATCGAGCCGTGCGTCTGTATCGGCCAGTAATAACTGGCGCTGATTTTTTCCCCTGCGCCTTGCAAGGCGGCGACCGCATCGCCCTTCCTGACCAGCGTTTCTTCGGCATCGAAGGGACCATTGCGCAGCCATTGCTCGACCTTGTCGTGGCCCATCAGCTTGTCGCTGTCGCTCCAGACCACTTTCAACGCAGCGGCGGCCTGGATCGCATCCCATTCGTCGGGCGCGGCGACGGCGAGGAAATCGCCCAGCCGCACCACCTTCACGCCGGGGAATTGCCTTACCGACGACTGATCGACCGAGACGATGTTCGCCCCCTCGGCGGCGGGACGGATTACGCGTCCGTGCAGCATGCCCGGCAGCTTCACGTCATGCACATAGGTATGCGTGCCGGTCACCTTGGCAGGCACGTCAGGACGCAGCAAAGGCTTGCCGACCACACGATAGCTTTGCGGATTGTTCAGCGGCGCCTTGGCATCGACCTTGAGATCGAAACGCTTGCCGCCGACCAGCTCGGCGAAACTCAATCCCGTACCTGCTGCGCCGGCTTTCGGTCGCACCATCCCGTCCTGCACCATCAGCTCGGAGGCAGGCTTCTGCAAACGTGCCGCCGCCATGGCGATCAGCGCCTCGCGCGCGGTCGCCGCCGCCTGACGGATCTGCACGCCGCCGCGCATGACGCCGCTGCTGCCGGCGGTCGGTCCCTGGTCGGGCGTGAGTGCGGTGTCGCCTTCGATCATGTCTATCTTGTCGACGCCGATGCCGAGTTCTTCCGCCGCCATTTGCCGGATAGCGATGCGCAGTCCCTGGCCGAGATCGACCTTGCCCGAGAACAAGGTCACCGTGCCGTCCTGGTGGATGGCGATATAGCCGTCCACGGCGCCGGCGTCGAGCGTCTTGTCGAGCAGCGCATGAGCCTGCGCGTTGCCGGCCTTGTCGCGCAAGACCTGCTCGGCGGCCAGCACCGTCACGGGAGCAACCAGCGTCACCACCAGCGCGCCGCCGGCTTTGAGCAGCGCGCGCCGGCTCATTTGAATGTCGAAAGAGGCGAGGGGAATAAAAGGTGCGCTCACGCCGGCGTCCTCCCCGAAGCACGCATCACCGCGCGCAGGATGCGCACGTGGGTGCCGCAGCGACACAGGTTGGCCGACAGCGCATCCTTGATTTCGGCTTCGCTCGGCTTGGGGTTCGATGCCAGCAAAGCGGCGCTGGTCATCACCATGCCGTTGGCGCAGTAGCCGCATTGCGCTGCCTGTTCAGCGATGAAGGCGGCCTGCACCGGATGCGGTTTATCGGGCGTACCGAGGCCTTCGATGGTGGTGATGGATTTGCCCGCCACCGCCGACAACGGCGTCACGCAACTGCGCAGCGGGGTCTGGTCGAGCAGCACGGTACAGGCGCCGCATTGACCCAGTCCGCAGCCGAACTTCGGACCTGTCAGGCCGATGTTGTTGCGCAGCGCGTAAAGCAGGGGTTGCTCGGGATCGCGGACATCCACGGAACGGGCCTTGCCGTTGACGGTGAAATTGATGGTAGGCATGACGCTCTCCGGGTCATTGAAGCTGGCTATTAAAAATCTACGAGGATTTCCAAATCACTTGCAACCGAGGTATCGAGGCATGGTGCGCAATGGATTCTAGCATGGCGACATTCGCAGCAGAACGGGCTTTTCCGGCGATTTGGCATTCCCTGCCAGGGCAACCGGCTGGAAGACAGTACGTCCGCTTCGGCAAGACCGCCAAGGCGCCGATGCTGTGGATCTACATCGAAAACGACCAATACTTCAACCCGGCCCACAGCAAGGCATGGCACGCCGCCTTCGTGAAGGCAGGGGGTTTTCATGAAGACATTGCGACCATTCCCTGTGCTCGCGGGGCTGCTGCTGGCAAGCTGCGCAGCGCTTCCGCTGCACGCGCAAACTCAGCCTGCCGCCGACGGCGCGACTCACTGGGGACATCAAGCGGAACCACGCCGGTCGCAACCGGCGGCTGAGATCAGGAGATCACCGGTTCCGTCCGCTCGGCGCCAACTGCCGATTCGGCCGACGCCACGCTGCGCGTGTGACGGATCTCCGCGCGGATCTGCTGCGGATTCTTGAGCAGGTTGAGGATGGGGCAAGTCTTTTCCACCGCCTCGAACAAGGCGTCCACGTCTTCCTTCGGAGCCGGCGACACCAGGTGCACGGTGTAGCCGATGTCGTGCGGATAGATCGGAATGTCTTCGTAACCCGGGCGACCGCCGCGCGGATCGATCTTGCCGCTCACCTCCACCGCCAGCGATTCAACCGGCACCTGACGATGCGCAGCCTGAATCAAAAAGATATGCGTCACGCAAGAACCCAGTACGCCCAGTTGCAACTCGGGCGAACTGGGGCCGAGGTTGTAGCCGGCGAAATCCGGCGGGCTGTCGCTGATCACCTGATGGTCGCGGATGCGGATGCGGCGCACCCCGCTGCGGCCTTCGGCGCTGACCGTGGCTTGCAGCGCAACGGGTGCGGCCGTGCCGGCATCGATAAGCGCTTCGCGCGCCAGCACGGCGCTGCGTTTTTCGGAGAGATAATGGTTGAGCGTGGTCATGGCGGTTTCTTTCCTGGGTTAGTGTGAGGGATCAAAATACGGAACCAAGTTTCCGTCCGCCATTTGCCCGCGACAACGAAGCATTCCGCATATTCATATGCGCCCGCAAAGCGCTCCGCATCTGCGATAGCGACGCATCCTGCGGCAAAGTCCGCAGCCTCCGCCAAGCCTGCATCCGCCCTGTCCGATCGGCGTTGCTTCAAGCGCCCAACGTATAAATAAACGCATTCTTATTCTTTGGGCGCACCGCCCGTCCTCATTAGTATTTGCCTGTTTTGTCAGCGGCTCGTCAGCGCCAGGGTCTTGTCTTGCCCGCGCCGAACTTTTACACGCAGCCCGCTCCGGTCAACCCAGTGGAGTCCCAACAATGAAGAAAAATATCCTCTCGCCAGATGCTCTTTCCGTTCCATCCTGGTCGCGCCGCGACGTGCTGCGTGCCGGTGCTGCTGCTGCCGTGGTCGGCGCGGGTGCCGCCATCGCCACGCCCAACGCCTGGTCGGCGCCGCCACGCAAACTGACCTTCGCCTGGAGCGCGATCTCATTCTGCCTGTCGCCGGTGGTGGTGGCGCAGGAACGCGGCTACTTCGAAAAGAACGGCCTCGATGTCGAGCTGCTGAACTGGGGCGGCTCCACCGATCAACTGCTGGAAGCGCTGGCGACCGGCAAGCGTCGGCCTGATCCACCGCTGGCTCAAGCCGCTGGAAGCGGGCTTCGACGTCAAGATCATCGGCAGCGCGCACGGCGGCTGCCTGCGCCTGGTCGGCGCCAATCAGGCCGGCGTGAAGGACATCAACAGCCTCAAGGGCAAGGTCATCGGCGTGTCCGACCAGAACAGCCCGGCCAAGAATTTCTTCGCCATCCATCTCGCCAAGAAAGGTTTCAACGTCGAGAAGGACGTCGAATGGCGCGTCTATCCGGCCGACCTGCTCGACGTCGCGGTCAAGAAGGGCGAGATCCAGGCGATTGCCGACGGCGACCCGAACATCTTCCTGATCGAGAAACGAAACAAGGGCGTATTCACCGAAATCGGCAACAGCGCCGTCGGCGAATACAAGGACAAGATCTGCTGCATCCTGGGCGCGCGCGGCGACCTGGTGCGCAACGACAAGCCGGCGGCGGCGGCCGTGGTGCGTTCAATTGTGCAGGCCTCGGAATACGTCGCAGAAAACCCCAACGAAGCCGCCAAGATATACGCCAAGTATTCGCCCAAGGTGCCGGTCGAAGACCTGCGCGCGCTGCTGAGCAGCCTGACCTATCACCATCATCCGACCGGCAAATCGCTGCGCGATGAAGTGGAATACTTCGCACGCGATTTCCACACCGCCGGCGTGCTGAAGAAATCCACCGATCCGGTACGCCTGGCCAATCACGTCACGCTCGACGTGCTCGGCTGATCCATCGTCGTTCCCCTTACCGGAGATCACCATGACCACCACCACGACCAACGATGTCCTGCTCAGGGCCGGCCAGGCCGGTCTGTTCGAGGGCGTGCGCGCCGTCGGCATCTGGCGCACCGGCCTGCTGGCGGCCGTCGCCTGGCTGCTGCTGGGCGCGATTACGCTGCGCTGGCCCAACAAGGAAGTCGGTTTCAGCGACTGGGCTTTCACCGATGAATTCGGCTACGCCACCATCGCGGTGAGCGTGGTGCTGGCGGTGCTGGCGCTGGCCGGCGACCGCGCCGGCCGTATTGTCCATCTGCTGCGTCCGGCCGGCCAATGGCTGGTGGCGGCGCCGCTGTTGCTGGGCGTGTGGGAAATCCTGACCGCCAAGCTGGGCGTGCTGCCGTCCCCCTTCTTCGCCCCGCCGCAAAGCCTGATCGAGGTGTATAGCGAAGACTGGAGCCGCCTCGGCATCAGCACCGCCTATTCGCTGCGCTTGCTGGTGCACGGCTTCGCCGCCGGCGGCCTGGTCGGATTTCTGGTGGGCGCGACGATAGGCTGGTCGCGCGTGGCCGGTTACTGGGTGCATCCGGTGCTGCGCTTTCTCGGTCCGGTGCCGGCGTCCGCGCTGCTGCCGCTGGCGTTCTTCTTCGCGCCGTCGAGCTACGCCGCTGCGGTGTTCCTGATCGCGCTGGCGACGGCCTTCCCGGTTGCGGTGCTGACCTGGTCGGGCGTGGCCTCGGTCAACAAGAGTTACTACGACGTGGCGCGCACGCTGGGCGCGTCCGAATGGTTCCTGATCCTGCGTGTGGCGATCCCGGCGGCGCTGCCGCAAGTGTTCGTCGGCCTGTTCATGGGATTGGGCGCCGCGTTCTCGGTGCTGGTCACGGCCGAAATGATGGGCGTCAAGGCCGGCCTCGGCTGGTACCTGCAATGGTCGCAAGGATGGGCCGCCTACAGCAATATGTACGCTGCACTGATCGTCATGGCGATCCTGTGCTCCAGTCTGATCACGCTGCTCTTCAGGGTGCGCGACCGCGCGCTGTCGTGGCAGAAAGGAACCGTCAAATGGTAAACGCCGCCATCGAGCAGCATTCACAAGCAGATGCACCGGCAAAAACCGGCGCGCACATCGATATCCAGCACGTCAGCCACTGGTTCAAGTTGCCCAATGGCGTGCTGCAGGTGCTCGACGATATTTCACTGACTGTCGCTCCCGGCGAATTCGTCGCCCTGCTCGGCCCGAGCGGCTGCGGCAAGTCCACCTTGCTGCGCCTGGTCGCGGGACTGGAGCCGGCCACCACCGGCCAGGTGACGCAGGATGACACGAAGATCACGCGTCCCGATCCCTCGCGCATCGTGGTGTTCCAGGATCCGACGCTGTACCCGTGGCGCAAGGTGTGGGACAACGTCGCGCTCGGTTTGCAGGCGCGCGGCCTGCTCAAGGAGCAACGCCACCGCGTCGACGACGCCCTCGCGCTGGTGGGCCTGACCGAGTTCGCCGACGCCTTCCCGCATCAGCTGTCGGGCGGCATGGCGCAACGTGTGGCGCTGGCGCGCGCACTGGTCAACGATCCGCAGTTGCTGGTGCTGGACGAGCCGCTGGGCAAGCTCGACTCGCTCACGCGCCTGCAGATGCAGAGCGAGCTGGTGTCGCTGTGGCAGCGCAACGGCTTCTCGGCGCTGCTGGTCACACATGATGTCGAAGAAGCCTTGTTCCTGGCCAATCGGGTCATCATCTTCAGCGACCGGCCGGCGCGCATCCGCGCCGAGATCAAGGTCGACCTGCCCTACCCGCGCCATCGCGGCGATGCGCGGCTGGCCGAGTTGCGCCACGAAGCACTGCGCCACCTGGGACTGGATGCCAGCTGGTGAATCTGTTGTCCTTGTCCGACTGGATCAACCTGCTGCTCGGCGCGATCCAGGTATTGCAAGACGGTTTCCTGCACGCGCTGGCGGCGCTCGGGCTGGCGCAAACCAGCCACGGTCAGCCGGCCTGGCCTTTCGCCGAACGCCTCAGCGGCGACGTCCTGCTGATCGATCGCAGCATCGCCCGGCAGTTGCTGAGCGCGCTTGGCTTCTCTCTCGCGGCATTGCTGGCGCTGGTAATTGCGCTGGCGTGGCGACGCGGCCGCGTGGTGATGCTGCTGGCGACGGTCGCCCTCGTCTTCTTCACGCCGTGGCCCGATCGCCATCTGCTGCTGGCGCCGGCCGAACCGACCAGTTTCCATACTTCTCCCACCGGTTTCAGCGCCGCCGCCATCGTCCATGGCCGGCAAGTGTATGAACAGCGCTGCGCCAGTTGCCACGCCATCGACGGCAAGGGCGACACGCCGCTGGCGCTGTCCTTGCCGGTGTCGCCGCCCAATCTTGCCAGCGGCTTGCTGTGGCGCCGCGCCGACGGCGAACTGTTCTGGAAGATTGCCTACGGCGCACGCGACCGCCACGGCGCCGCGACCATGCCGGGCTTCACGCGCCAGCTCACCGACAACGACGTCTGGGCATTGATCGATTTCATGAAAGCCAACGCCGCCGGCGCCAGCATCCGCGCCATCGGTGCATGGGACCAGCCGGTCGCGTTGCCGGCAGAAGCCGCCGATTGCGGCAAGCAAGCCACGCAAACAGGCGGGCAACGCGTGCGCGTCATCCTGGCCTCGGCGCAACAATCCGCGGCGCTACCGTTCGACGACCCACGCCTGCGCAGCGTGGTCCTCGCCGACGGTGCGTTGAAGCTGCCTGCGCCGCAAGCAGGTGCGCCTGCCATCGACTGTCTGAGCCGCTCAAAGGACGCCTGGCAGGCGCTGTCCATCATCACCGGCATCGACAGCGACCAGCTCGCCGGCACGCAATTGCTGACCGACCGCGACGGCTGGCTGCGCGCACGCAAGCTGCCGGCCGACAGCAACGGCGCCTGGTCCGAATCCGATATCTTGTGCCGCGCCCCGGCCGAAATGGCGGCAGGAAAATCCAACAAACCCGGCGGTCTTGACAGCCTGATCGCGGCGATGGACGCAGAACCGGTGCGCTTCGTCAAAGGTGGTTTCGTGCATGCGACACCCTGACTGACCAAAGAAGAAAACTGCATATCGTCGTGAGAAATGCGTCGTTCGCAATTGCAGAGGCGGTTGCTACACTTTCCGCCGATTCTCCTACCGACCAGAAAGCACGCCGTGTTCCCATCCAGCCTGACCAAGAAAATCCTTTTCACCGCTGCGCTCGCCTTCAGCGCCAACGTCTTCGCTGCCGATGCGCCCTTGCGTGTGGGCGCCTCGCCCGGCCCGTTCAGCGACTTCTTGCAGGAAGCCGCCAAGATCGCCAACGCGCAAGGTTTTCCGGTCAAGGTGATCGAGTTCACCGAGCCGACCCAGATCAACGAAGCGACCCAAGCCGGCGATATCGATCTGAACAATTTCCAGCACGTGCCGTACATGCAAAAGCAGAATGAATCGCGCGGCTACAAGATCGTCTCGATCAAGCCGACCTATGTCGCCCCGGCCGGCATTTACTCGGCCAGGCACAAGTCGCTGGCGGCCTTCCCCCAGGGCGCCAAGATCGGTATCCCGAACGATCCGGCCAATGAAGCACGCGCCCTGTTCCTGCTGCAAAAGGCCGGCCTGATCAAACTGAAGGCCGACGCCAACACCAACGCCGGCGTCGCCGACATCGCGGAAAATCCGAAGAAGCTCAATATCGTGCTGCTGGACGAAGTGCAATTGCCGCGCGTGCTGGTCGACATCGATGCCGGCGTCATCACGCTCAACAAAGGCGTGCTGGCCGGACTGAATCCAAAGGACGCACTGCTGCTGGAAGACAAAACCTCGCAATGGGCCATCATCTGGGCCGCCCGCGCCGACCGCAAGGACGACCCGCGCATCGCCCGTTTCATCAAGATCTTCGAATCAGAGCAGATCAAGCAATTCATCATCAAGAAATTCAACGGCACGGTGATTCCGGCCTGGTGAGGTGGAACGAACGTTCCTGGCGTTCACAGGCAATCCGATTTGAGCCAGAGAAATGCCATTGTTGAGATCGACGCCGCTAGAGTACTTCCTCGCTCCGCTGTCTGGCTTCTTCTCTCGCATCTTCCATTTGCCGCCGAGTGTCAACCCTCGCTCGCAGATGTGCCACATATGCCTGGTGACTGATCGGGGCGATCGTCATCAACTCTTTCAGATTGGCCGTACTTTCATCATGTCGCTGATGCATGGTTACTCCTGATCAAAGGTTTAGTCTTTTTACCATACATGAATGACTATGTGTCCACGCGTCCACACTCTCTGTCCAGGTGGCCTAAGAGATCACGAAGTCTCAACATCGCCTGCCAGGATCGCACGAAGCTGCTCTTCAAATACGTCCGGGGGCTGGCCGCCTGAGATCAGGTAGCGATCATTTACGATGACTGCCGGTACGCTGCTGATGCCGCGCTGGGTCCAAAACGTTTCCTCTTCCTTCACTTCCTGCGCAAACCGGTCCGATGCCAGTATTTCGCTTGCCTCGACGGTATCCAGGCCGGCTTGGCTGGCGAGTTCTGCCAACACATTCCGGTCGGCGATGTTCTTGCCGTCGGTGAAGTAAGCTTCGAGCAGGATCAGTTTCAGCGCTGCTTGTGCATTCTTCTCCTTTGCCCAGGCAAGCAGGCGATGGGCGTCGAAGGTGTTGTAGACGCGGCTGGTGTCATCGCGGTTCATGGTGAAACCGACCGAGGCCGCTCTGGCCCGGATTTGTTCACGGTTGATGCGGGCCTGGTCGGCGCTGATGCCGTATTTTTCGGTGATGTGTTCAAGTTGCTCCTGCCCGGCTGCGGGCATGCCGGGATTAAGCTCGAAGGGGTGGACGGTGAAGTCGACGTGCGTCTCCGGACCGAGGCGTTCGAGCGCGGTATTGAGACCCGCCAGCCCGATCGCACACCAGGGACATACGACGTCGGAAACGAAATCGATCTTCAAAGCCTTGTTCATGGGAATACCTCATGCATGGCACCTGTGGCCAGGTGGCGTTAATGGATGGAAATATTGTAAGCCGGATGCGCAAACGGCACCTGGTGAGGCCCAATTACAACCAATGCGGATATTGACAGTATTGAGCAGACCGCCCGCATGGCTTTGACGGAGGCCGAGGGCTCAGGGAGGCAACGGGGCATGATGGGCATCAAAATGTCCGACTCCAGACTGATGCGCGTCCGGACCGAACATCGCATCGAACGACGCAATGCACTGACTGGCGATGGCGCTGGATCTGTCGAGCATGACGCGCTCGGACGCTTGCACGGCCAGGCGCCAGTCAGCAGCATGAATCAGATTTTCCGCCAGTTCGGCGGCATCGAGCATCGCAAGGTTTACTCCGGTCCCCAGCGGCGGCATCACATGTGCCGCATCGCCGACCAGGGTCAAGCCGGATTGATGCTGCCAACGGCATTGCGCGGGCAGCGTCACGATGGGACGAATGGCGGCAATGTGGTCCGCGTCCCGCAATAACGACGTCAGCGACGGCGCCCACCCGGGAAAGCGCGCGAGCAGTTCATCCTTGCCGAGATTGGCGGGGGTCTTGTCGGGCCGGTCGCCGTCTTCCGCCCGTGTGCGGAAGGCGGCGTAGACGCGCAACCGCCCCTTGCCATTGCGCTGCCCGATGATGCCGGCCTGGTCGCGCAATGCGAACATCGTGCCATGGCCGACCAGCTCCGCCGCCGCGGGGTGCGCCTGGTCGACATCGTCAAACCACAGTTCGACGAAAGTGACGCCGGTGTAAGCCGGGAAGATATCCGTCAATACCGTCCGGACTTTGGACCATGCGCCATCCGCACCGATCACCAGATCGAACGGTCCGACGGAACCACTCTCCAGCTGCAGCGTCACGCGGCCGTCAGGCAACACGGTCAAGGCGCGAATCTGCGCCGCCCAATGAACGACATTGCCGCCCAACGGTTCGAGAAGAAGCTGACGAAGCACATCCCGGTCGATTTCCGGACGATCGCCCTCCCCCTCTGCCGGAGCGAATTCACGCATGACCGCGCCGCTCGCGCCGTCAATGATGCGCAACCCCTGGTCTTCATGGCGCGCTACCGCCATGAACTGCGCAAACAGCCCCGCTTTCTTCAGTGCAAGCTGACCGTCTTCAGGATGCAGATCCAACGACCCACCCTGGTCGCGCGAGGCGGCTGAGGCGTCGGACTCAAACACCTCGCATTGCCAGCCATGGCGATGAAAAACGTTAGCCGCAGTCAAACCCGCCGGGCCGGCGCCGATGATGGCGATGGAAGGCTGTTGTCGCATCTTCAAAGCTCCCGTATATTGATAGGAGCCTATTTATATTGTAAATAGGCCCCTATGTAAAGGTGTTTCATGAACAGACCGAAAGCCTGGCATCCGCATGAGATGCCTACCTTGCTGATCAATCGATTGTCCCGCGCATTGCTGAAACCGGTCGACGACCGGTTGCGGGAAGTCGGCATCAGCACCTCCCAGCTACCTGTGCTGGTGGCGCTCAAGGATGGCAGCAAACGCACGCAGAAGGAGTTGGCCGAGCTGGCAGGTGTGGAGCAGCCCAGCATGGCGCAATTGTTGGGACGCATGGAGCGCGACAACCTGATCGTGCGCGAAGCGTCTCCGACCGACCGACGCAGCAGCCTCGTTTCTCTTACTGAGCACGCACACCAGTTGCTCGAACCGGGACGTGTAGTGCTGAGGGAGATTGATCAGGATGTCTGCGTGGTCCTGAGCAGGGAAGAAAAGGAACTACTGGTCGGCTTGCTGCAACGCCTGATCAAAAACCTTGCCGCCGAAGGCAACACGTTGGCCTGACCACCGGCCTATGCCGCTCTGGCAAACCAGCCGTGAATCAACCCGCATTGATAAAATTGCACGGGCGTGTCGAATCCGCCGGATGCAATTATCCCGGCGACGATTTCCGGCGCCAGAATGGCAACATCGCGACGGTATGCCGCTCGCATCTGCTCCAGCTTTTCCTGACCAAGATCGGCGCCGGCCATGGTGCGCATCCAGACTTCCAGCAGCGCGCCGTAGTGCGGCGCATCCGTATCGGAAGTCAGATCCGAATTGATCAGGATGCCGTTCGAACATAGCCGCTGGCGGATGCCGCGGAAGAATCCGGCGCGCTCATCCTGTTGCAGAATGAAGTGCGACACCAGCAGCGAGGTGGCGGCGTCGAAGGGTTCGCCCTGCGGCAATGAATCCAGGTAGCCCTCGTGAAACGTACAGCGGGAAGCAATGCCCTGCTCCTGCGCCTTGCGACGAAAAACCTCGAGCATCGGTCCCGACGGTTCGACGGCGGTGAAGCGCCAGGCCGGAAATTTTTCCGCCAGGAAGACTATCTCCGCGCCGGTGCCGGCGCCCACGCAAAGAATGCGGGCATCCGCAGGCAACTCCGCCAGGACTGCGGTCGCCAGCAAATGCAGTGCATCGCGGAACGGCGCGAGCCTGGCCCACTGGCTGTCATAGGCCGAGGCCGCCTGCTGGTTGAAGGTGGCCTGGAGTTTTTCGTCGTTCATGGCTTGCCCGCTTTCTTTCGCTTCTTCTCGAATCGTTGATGGAAATCCGCGCTCAGCATTGCCAGGGTCACTTCGCCGAAACGCGACACCAGCAGTTCCTCGGCTTCTGCAAAGGTCTTGTTCAAGGCGGCGTTGACCGCCTGCTCCACCAGACAGGCCGGCGCTTCGTTCCTGCTGCCGATGGCCAGCAACGAGGGACTTCCGAGCGCGACATAGACGTCGCGCAAGGTGATTTGCGCCAGGTCGCAAGTCAGCGTCCAACCGCCGCCGTGGCCCTTTTCCGAGCTGACATAGCCTTGTTCCCGCAAGCCGGCCATGATGCGCCGGATCACCACCGGATTGGTGTCCATCGCCTTTGCCAGCGATTCTGAAGTCATGGGGGTCGGATGTTCGGCGAGGTGCAGCAGCACGTGCAGCACGCCGGATAATCGGCTGTCTTTTTTCATGTAACTTAATTTATTACATGAAATGACGAACGTCAATACTTTTCAGGGAAGATGGCTCGCCCTCTTACTCCGCCGGATAACGCCGTGGCCGCAGGCCTGCCTGGAACCAGTTCACCAGCGACACCGTGTCGTAGATCGGAATGCCGAAGGTCTGCTGGATATCGGCCGTGAACGGCGCGAGGTTGGTGCACTCGGACACGATCGCGCCGATGGAGGGATTCTCGCGCAGCATGCGCGCGACCAGGTCGAGCACTTCCTGGCGCAGCACTGCATACGGAACGCCGTCGTCGCCTTCTCGGATCGAGCGCACGAACTCGGAGTTCTGCGGCATGCCGTACACCGGCGTGTCGGCGGCGATGCCGACCGCTTCCAGGTATCTGCCGTTGAGCACGTCGCCGTTGTAGGTGAGGATGCCGACTTTCTTGTTGGATGGAATGATCCGCTGCACCATCGGCACTTGCAACAGGCTGCTGGTGGCAACCGGCACGCCGCAGAAGTCGACCAGTTCCTGCTGGTAGATCGACAGGAAGCCGCAGGTCGTGGTGATGCCGTCGACGCCGGCATCGACCAGTTCCTTCGCAGCCTTCTTGAACGGCTCCAGCAGGCTGACGTTGTGCAGGTCGGTCATCCTGGACGGCACGGCGTCTTCGACGATACGGTATTGCACCGGAAAATTCCAGGTGCCGGCATGGCCGATGTCGCCGAGGTAGCGGCGGAAATGCGTCTTCACCATCAGGATGCCGACGCTGACGCCGTAATAGGTTTTCTTGGGGACGCTCATGTGTTTTCTCCGTTTTTCTTTATTGCGCCGGGTCCTACAGGTAGTCGTCCATGTCGACTTCGAGCAGGCTGTTGAAGATGTTGGTCGCTACCATGGTGCCGCCGAAACCGATCAGGTTGACGATGGCGCTGTCGTCGTAGCGCTGCTTCAGGCGCGTCCAGATGGCGTCGTCGAGTTGCTTGGCGCGGCCGCCGATGCGGCTGCCGAGATCGATCAGCAACTGCTCGTCGTCGGTCGGGTTGAAGTCTTTCGGCGAGATCCCTTCAGCTGCCAGCGCCTTGCGGAAAAAGGTCGAGCACAGCAGGCAATCCGACGCTGACGAGATGGCGTGTGCATAGACGTTGAAGGCGCGCTTGCCGAGCAGCTTGATCAGCTCGGTCTTGATCAGGTAGGAGCCGTGATAAGCCTGGTGCGCCGCCAGCGAATGCAGGATCGTGCCCTTCATGTTGGTGACCTGGCCGGCACGCGCGATTTCGTCGTCATAGGATTGCTGGCGTTGCAGGTCGAGCGCATCGCGCTGCACGAGGTTGATTCTTGCCATGGAGTGTCCTTGTGGATGAGGCATCAGAAAAAGTCAGGAAAAGAAGCGTTGCGGCCGGAAGCTTGCCAGCTCGGGCCGCACGGTGTTGTTGAGGATTTCCTCGGCGACTGCTTCACCCAGGAAAGGCGCCAGCGTCACGCCGCTGTGCGTGACCACGCTGTAATATCCCTTGGTGCCGGGCGACGGTCCGACCGCAGGAAATTGGTCCGCCGGAATGGCACGCACGCCCACGCGTAAGGCTTCGGCATCGACGTGGCGCAGCAGCGGCAATACCTCGCGCGCTGCGGCGAGCAACCCGGTCACTTCCGGCGAACAGCGATCGAGTTCAGCGTCGGCCGTCACCTCAAGATCGTTGCGGCAGATCAGCAGGCGCCCGGCGCCGTCGGGACGGATATGCACGCGCGGCGAAAAGATCACGCGCTGCACGCCATGCGCCAGCGGCGGTGTGAACAGCATCAGGCCCGCCGACGGCGCCAGCGGAATGCGCAAGTCAAGCGGCAACGCCGACTGGTCGGCCCAGCGGCCGGTGGCGTTGACGACCACGTCGGCATCGTGCGTCGCGCCATCGGCGGTAGTGACGCCGGTTACTCGACTGCCTTGGCGACGAATTGCCGTCACCGCAAGATGTTGAAATACTTGTGCGCCAAGACGCTTCGCTTCGGTCAATAGCGCGTGGCTGTAGACGACCGGATCGACCCATCCGTCGTCGGGGAAAAAAGCCACCGGCGCATCGCCGACGGCGCCAAGGTTGATGTCCGGCTCCAGCGCATGCAGGGCGGCGTGATCGAGCCACTCGGCGGTGTAGCCCCACGATTGCAGCAGCGCCACCTTGGCGCGGTAGGCCTCGGGCGCGATGCTTTCCCATTCGACGGTGCCGCCGCCGTGCCACCACGGCGCGTCGCCGAAGCATTCGCGCAAGGCGGCATGCGCACGCATGCCGGCGACGTTGAGATCGTGATAGGCGCGCGGCGCCTTGTTGTGAGAATTGACCCACGCGAAACTGCTGCCGCTGGTGCCGCCGCCGATGCGGCCGGCGTCGATGACGGTGACGGGCGCACCTGCGCGCGCCAGATGATAAGCGACGGAAGCGCCGATCACGCCGGCGCCGATGACGATATGCATAGTTGGATTGGACGGTCGTCGGGAACTGCAATTGCCTGGACTATGCGCAATGTACCCGGTGGATTTCCCGATGATGAAAACAAGGTTTCCACTATAGCGCCAGCCCAGCCGGCGCCCAACAATCAATAGCGAGTTTGCAAATTACAAAACCGCATGTGCAACAAGCATTGCTTATTGCGTTATTTATGGATGGCTATTGCATTGCGGATTCGGAAGCATCAGGGTGCGACTTGGCACGGCGAGCCTTGCGGCGTTCGCCATGCTTCAGAACCGCGGCGCGTTCTTCGTTGGTGAGTTCAAGCATGTCGAGATACACGCGTTCGACCGCCTGCTCATACGACAGCGTAGTGTCGAGCGCCATCTTTTCGGTCAGCAGCGCGCTGGATTTTGTGAGGTTGCCGTCGCAGACGTCGCGGATGAAATTGAGCTTGCGCTGGAAGTCCGACACCGGCACTTCTTCACGCAGTTTGTGACCGTAGCGCAGCCAGAGGATGACCGCGCCGAACAAACCCGCGCCTGTACCGACCAAAAGGGATGTCATGTAATTCTCCAGCCGAGTAGTTAATCGTTGTTATGACTCGTCACGCAAAACACCCGCAACCATGAGCATTGCCGGAATTCATTTTTGCGATTTTTGCTTGGATTCCCCCCAAGACTTTTTGTCCGCCGCGATGTTGCGATGATTATTTTTTGCGTCGGACAGCCGACATTAAGCGACATTTTTGAGCGCTTCACAACAAATCTTTACAACATACCAAGGCATATTTCGACAGTGTTTCCGCAGTGAATTTTTTGTCAGTTTTCTGTCAGCGGAGCGAGCTCTTTTTCGAGTCCCAGGCGCGCAATCAGACGCCTCGCATCGAACGGTGCCTTGACCTTGATATCGTTATCGAAATAACAATAAATATCCCTGCTCTTACGCGCTTTCGGCTGGCTCGCGGAGGCGCATTGTGCGTCCTTCGGCTGCCCTCCTTTGCTCCAGGCCTCGATGCGCCGGGCCCAGCGCTCCAGCGCCGGCTTGGTGTAGCCGCTGGCGTACAATTCCTTGTCGCCGTGCAGGCGCAGGTACATGAAATCGGCGGTGACGTCTTCCAGATAAGGCCACTTGCCGGCGGTGTCGGCCACCACCAGCGCGACGTTATATTTGCGCAGCAGCGCGATGAAACCTTCGTCAATAAAACTCTCGTGGCGAATCTCCATGGCGTGGCGCATTGTGCGCTTCTTGTCGATCGCGAGCAGGCTGCGTTCCTTCATGCGCGGTTCACACTGCTGCGCCAGTTCCAGCGCTGCCTCCGTGTCGTGCGGCAGCAGGCTGAGGAAGTGCTCCACCAGTTCGGCATCGTAACGAAAACTCGGCGGGAATTGCCACAGGAACGGGCCCAGTTTTTCCTTGAGGTTGAACACGCCGGAGGCGAACACATTGGCAAGCGGCCCCTCGATATCGCGCAGGCGCTGGATGTGGGTGATGAAACGGTTTCCCTTGATGCTGAACATGAAGCCCGGCGGCGTCGCGTCATACCAGGCGGCGTAACTCTGCGGCCGCTGCAAGGCGTAGAAGGAGCCGTTGAGTTCGATCGACGGCAAGACGCGCGATGCGAATTGCAGTTCGTCGGCCTGCGCCAGGTCTTCAGGATAAAAGCCGCCGCGCCACGGCGCATAGCGCCAGCCGGAAATGCCGATACGGATCTTTGCCATGTCTGCCGCTCCACGATGAAAAGGAATGACCTGTCAGTGCAGACATGTGCGGGATTTCAGAGTTCACCCGATGCGCGTTTATGAGATATCGTCTGACGGCGGCAAACCGCACGTCGAGGATCAACGTTGCCGAGGTCTTCAAAGGCGAGATGGCGGATGACGAGACATTGCATGATGATCTTTCCGGAGATGAAGAATATGATGCTCGGGTGAGCATATGACACAAAGGTGTCCTGGGCACAGGACCAGAAGCACCGGCAGCGTCCAGCCCGAAGTGATGGTCATCGTCAGCAAGTCAGCAATCGCGAGCGCTGAGGCCGGCGCTGAAACGACCGAACGAAAAAACAAGCAAGCAAAACCCGATCAAACAAGGAGACACATCCATGACCTATCACGCATCCAATACCCGTTACGAAACCATGCAATACCGCCAGTGCGGCCGCAGCGGCCTCAAATTGCCGCTGCTGTCGCTGGGCATGTGGCACAACTTCGGCGACACCACGCCGCTGGCGACCCAGCGCGAAATGCTGCGCACCGCCTTCGATCTGGGCATCACGCATTTCGACCTGGCCAACAATTACGGGCCGCCGTACGGCAGTGCGGAAGCCAATTTCGGCCATCTCTTCAAACAGGATTTCCAGCCCTATCGCGATGAACTGATCATCTCGACCAAGGCTGGCTGGGACATGTGGCCCGGTCCCTACGGCCAGGGCGGCGGCTCGCGCAAATACGTGCTGGCCAGCCTGGACCAGAGCTTGAAGCGCATGAACCTGGACTACGTCGATATCTTCTACTCGCACCGCTTCGACCCCGAGACGCCGCTGGAAGAGACCATGGGCGCGCTGGCGACCGCCGTGCAACAAGGCAAGGCGCTGTATGTCGGGGTGTCATCGTATTCGCCCGAGAAAACCAGGGAAGCCGCCGAACTGCTCAAGCAATGGAAGGTGCCCTGCCTGATCCATCAGCCGTCGTACAACATGTTCAACCGCTGGATCGAGCAAGGTCTGCTCGATGAACTGGAACGCCAGGGCATGGGCTGCATTACCTTCACGGCGCTGGCGCAGGGCCTGCTGAGCGACAAGTACCTCAACGGCATTCCGGAAGATGCACGCATCAATCGCGCCGGCGGAGGCTCGCTCAAGAGCGATCACCTGAGCGAAGAAAACCTGCAGCGCGTGCGTGCGCTCAATGACATCGCCAAGGCGCGCGGCCAAACGCTGGCGCAGATGGCGCTGGCCTGGGTGCTGCGCGATCCGCGCGTGACGACCACACTGATCGGCGCCAGCAGCAGCAAGCAGATCCGCGAGAACGTCGCAGCGCTGGACAAGCTGAGCTTCAGCGCCGGCGAACTGGCCGCCATCGACAAGCAGGCGCAGGACGGTCACCTCAATTTGTGGGAAGTGTCGTCGCGCCACAAGTAATCTTCCGCACTGATTTTTGTGCAGGTAAAAAGAGTCCCTCGCTATTCCGCATGGCGAGGGGCCCTTTTCATTTCACGGCAAGAAAGTGAATCAGCCTTTGTTCAAGGCAGTCTCGACCGATGCCGACAGAGACGTGGTCGGACGGCCGATCAGCGCCGACAACTGCCGGCCATCGTCGAACAAGGCGCCCTTCGCTGCCGCCGCATCCGAGTCCGACAGCAGGACGGCGATCACTTCCGGCAAACCGAAGCCGAGCAGCGCAGTCTTGTAGTCGGCTTCCGGGATGTTGCGATATTCCACCGGTTTGCCCGACTGGCGCGCCGCTTCCGCCGCCAGCTCGCTCAGCGTGTAGGCGCCATCGCCGGCCAGCTCATACGTCTTGCCTGCATGACCGCTGCCGCTCAACACGGCCGCTGCTGCTTCGGCATAGTCGCTGCGCGCAGCCGAGGAGATGCGACCGTCGCCGGCGCTGCCGACGATGGCGCCGTTGGCCACTGCCGTGGGCAGGCCGGCGGTGTAGTTCTCGTGGTACCAGCCGTTGCGCAGGATGGTCGCCGGCACGCCGCTATCCTTGATAGCCTGTTCGGTTTGCTCGTGTTCGGCAGCCAGGCCGAGCGTGGAGCTGTCGGCGCGCAGCACGCTGGTGTAGGCCAGCAACTTGACGTTGGCGCGCTTGGCGGCGTCGATGACGGCGCGATGCTGCGCCAGGCGCGAACCGATTTCGCTGGAAGAAATCAGCAGGACTTTTTCTGCGCCCTGCAGCGCGGCGTCGAGGCTGGCCGCGTCGGTGTAGTCAGCGCGGCGCACTTGCACGCCGAGCGCGGCCAGGTCGGCGGCTTTTTCCGGGCTGCGCACGGCGGCGACGATATTGGCTGCGGGGACGGTTTTCAACAACGCTGCAATGACGAGACGGCCCAATTGGCCGGTGGCTCCGGTGACGACGATCATGACAATTTCCTGTGAGGTGAAGTGAAAGAAATTGCAGCTTATCGGATACACTAACTTTTAGTAAGTACGCACAAAAAGGTTAGTGTAAAATAGTCGCCATGAATACACGAGACCCCCTCACCGGCCACGTATCGCTGAAGGACCGCATGCAGCGCGGCGAGTTGTTTGCCGCCGATTGTCCGTCGCGCAGCGTATTGAAGCACCTCACCAGCCGCTGGGGCGTGCTGTTGCTGGTCGCCCTGCTAGGCGGCACGCATCGCTTCAGCGACCTGCGCCGCAAGGTCGGCGGCGTCAGCGAAAAGATGCTGGCGCAGACGCTGCAGGAACTGGAAGGCGACGGCCTGGTGATTCGCAAGTCGTATGACGTGGTGCCGCCGCACGTCGACTACACGCTGTCGCCGCTGGGGCAGGAAGCGGCGCAGCGCATCGAAACGCTGACCGACTGGATCGAGATGAGTTTGCCGCGCTTCATGGCGGCGAGGCAGGAAAAAGAAGAGGAAGCAACAAAACGAGCGGGAAAGTAAGGGATGAGAACTTAAGAATAAGAACCGTCCGGAAAATAAAAAAGGCCCAGCTGAATGCGGGCCTTGCTTATTTATTTTATTACTTTTGCTGCTGTTCAAACTGGGGTGGCTGACGGGGCTCGAACCCGCGACAACAGGAATCACAATCCTGGACTCTACCAACTGAGCTACAGCCACCACTGCATGACCAAGACCTGAATTACTGCCTTGAGTCAGTGAAGCAAAAGATTATACAAAACTGTACGGCTTCTGGCAAATGAAATAGTCACCGCCATGCAATTTGCCGGAATCCCCGGGCGGCGGTGCTAATTCGTCGCGATCTGGCGTACTTCTGCTTCCATCTTCAACAGATTCGTCAGGGCTGTCGACAAGGTGCTTACGCCGGCGGTGGTGTAAGCCAGCAGATTGCCGCCATCAGTGTGGCGCATCAGCGCCTTCGCCTCCAGCAAGCGGCTCAATTGCCGCGTCACCGCTTCGCCGGTATCGATGATGACCGGCGCGGCGCATCCGCCATGCCGTGCCGCCGACTCGATCAGCTCGCGCGCGAACGGATAATGCGTGCAGCCCAGCACCAGCGTATCGGCGCCCTGTGCAATCAGCGGCATGACATAGCGATCCACCAGCGCCGCAGTGGCCGGCGACTGCAACTCGCCCTTCTCGATCTGATCGACCAGGCCGACGCAGGCCTGCGAAATGAACTGCACCTTGCCGACCGTGGCGATCTGCTCGCGCAAGGCGATGAAGCGCGCGCTCGCCAAAGTGCTGCGCGTGGCCAGTACGCCGACCACGCCGCTCTTGCTGTGCAAGGCTGCCGGCTTGAGGCCGGGCTCGATGCCGACCACGATCAGTTCAGGCCACTGCACACGGATCGCCTGGATCGCCGCCGCGGTCGCGGTATTGCACGCCACCACCAAGGCCTTGATGCCCTGCCCGATCAGGAAGCCGGCAATCGCCAGCGAGCGCTCGACGATCTGCTGCTCGCCCTTGTCGCCGTAGGGCGCATAGCCTGAATCGGCAAAGTACAGCAGATGCTCCTGCGGCAAGGCCGCGCGCACGTGGCGCAGCACCGACAAGCCGCCGATGCCGGAATCGAAAATGCCGATGGGCGCGTCACAATGCGTGTGAAGGTCCATCGGCATCGGCATCGGTGTTGCTGGTGAAGCTGCAGCGGTCATCGGCGAGCGACTCCCGCTTGCGGCTTCGGGGCACGCATCATCATGCAGTCGTGACCGCAATCTTGCTCAGCGCAGTGTTGGTCGCGATCTTTTCCTTCCACTCGGCAGGGCCGGTGTTGTGCACCGAGATACCGTTGGAATCGACCGCCACCGTCACCGGCATGTCCTTGACGTCGAACTCGTAGATCGCTTCCATGCCCAGGTCGGCAAAACCCAGCACCTTGGCCGACTTGATCGCCTTCGACACCAGGTAGGCCGAACCGCCGACCGCCATCAGGTAGGCCGACTTGTGCTTCTTGATCGCCTCGATGGCGGTCGGGCCGCGTTCCGACTTGCCGATCATGGAGATCAGGCCGGTCTGCTCCAGCATCATGTCGGTGAACTTGTCCATGCGCGTTGCGGTAGTCGGACCGGCAGGACCAACCACTTCGTCGCGCACGGGATCGACCGGACCGACGTAATAGATCACGCGGTTGGTGAAGTCGACCGGCAGCTTCTCGCCCTTGGCCAGCATTTCCTGGATGCGCTTGTGCGCGGCATCGCGGCCGGTCAGCATCTTGCCGTTCAGCAGCAGGGTCTGGCCCGGCTTCCACGAGGCGACTTCTTCCTTGGTCAAGGTGTCGAGGTTGACGCTCTTCGACTTTTCGGTGTCCGGCACCCAGTGCACTTCAGGCCATTCGGACAGCGACGGCGGATCCATGTAGGCCGGGCCGGAACCGTCCAGCACGAAGTGGCCGTGGCGGGTTGCCGCGCAGTTCGGAATCATCGCGACCGGCTTGGACGCGGCGTGGGTCGGATACATCGCGATCTTGACGTCGAGCACGGTGGTCAGGCCGCCCAGGCCTTGTGCGCCGATACCGAGCGCGTTGACCTTGTCGCACAGTTCGATGCGCAGTTCTTCGGTCTTGTTTTGCGGACCGCGTTGCTTCAGTTCGTACATGTCGATGTCGTCCATCAGCACTTCCTTGGCCATCAGCATGGCCTTCTGCCGATGCCGAGCATGCCCGGCGGACACCAGCCGGCGCCCATGGTCGGCACGGTCTTGAGGACCCAGTCCACCAGCGAGTCGGAAGGGTTCAGCATGACGAACTTGGTCTTGTTCTCGGAACCGCCGCCCTTGGCGGCGATGCGCACGTCAACGGTGTTGCCCGGCACCAGTTCCATGTGGATCACGGCCGGGGTGTTGTCCTTGGTGTTCTTGCGGTCGAATTGCGGGTCGGCCACGATGGACGCGCGCAGCACGTTGTCCGGATGGCTGTAACCCTGGCGCACGCCTTCGTTGACGGCGTCGGCAATGGAGCCGCTGCCGAAACCTTCAAAACGCACGCCCATGCCGATCCTCAGGAATACGTTGACGATGCCGGTGTCCTGGCAGATCGGGCGCTTGCCTTCGGCGCACATGCGCGAGTTGGTCAGGATCTGGGCGATGGAATCCTTGGCGGCGGGGTTTTGCTCCAGCTCATAGGCGCGCGCCAGATGCTGGATGTAATCCACCGGATGGTAATAGCTGATGTATTGCAGCGCGGCGGCCACGGATTCGATGAGATCGTCTTGCTTGATGATGGTCATGGCTGGTTCTCTCGGGGTTGAATGAAAAATGCGGAAAGATTGCGGTCAGTGCGGTTCCGGCGGCTCCGATGGAATCGCCGGATGGCTCATGAGCCGGTCGCAATAGGCGATCGCCATGGCCGACAACAGGAAAGTGATATGAATGCCGGTCTGCGCCAGCAAGGTCTTGACGTCGTACAGGTTGGCGTTGATGAAGGTCTTGAGCAGATGGATCGACGAGATGCCGATGATCGCCGTCGCCAGCTTGACCTTCAGCACCGAGGCGTTCACGTGCGACAGCCACTCGGGCTGGTCGGGATGGCTTTCCAGGTTCATGCGCGAGACGAAGGTTTCGTAGCCGCCCACGATCACCATGATCAGCAGGTTCGAAATCATCACCACGTCGATCAGCGCCAGCACCACCAGCATGATGGTCTGCTCGTTGAGCTTGTCGGGACGCAGCGCGCCCTCGATGGCGACCGCGTCGAGGATGTGTTCCAGCGACGCCGCATTGCCCAGCGCGGCGCCGATCAGGTCGCTCAGCTCGACCCAGAAATGATAGACGTAGACGCACTGCGCCAGGATCAGGCCGAGGTACAAAGGCAGCTGCAGCCACCGGCTCATGAAAATCAGATTGGGCAGGATGCCGATCTTTTTACCGGAAGGCGTGGAGCGAGTGTCTTTCATTGGCGCGGATCTCAGAATAAAACAGTGATGTGAGCAGGCTGTCGGCCTTGCGTCACGGCGGCTTGCGTGCATCGCATGCGGATATCGGATGCATTCAGGCGAGCGAATTCAGGCCGCTATTTTACACTCCCTTGCTGCGTTGCTGGCTGCAGGCGCTCTGCTGAGGACGGCCGCAGATGCGATAATGCACTTAGGCAATACCGCTCTGCAAACTTCGCAGCGTCCTTGTGGTCAGACCCTTGGATACAGCGCAAGACCTTGCGCAGCGGCCTTCCCCGCCCCGATCAATTCAGAATGTGTAAGGACTGAGTAAGTGAACACGCCTATGTTTTGCAAAAAGCAAAAATCATTAATCGCAGGAGACTAATCGTGGCAGACATCGAAACCTTCAAGCAGGAAAACCGTGTATTCGCTCCACCGGCCGAGTTCGTCAAGAACGCCGCCGTGTCCGGCATGGACGCCTATAACGCCTTGTGCGCCGAAGCAGAGCGCGACTACGAAGGCTTCTGGGCCCGCCTCGCGCGTGAAAACCTGCAGTGGAACAAACCCTTCACCAAGACCCTGAACGAAGCCGACGCACCGTTCTACAAATGGTTTGAAGACGGCAAGATCAACGTCTCGTACAACTGCCTCGACGTCAACCTCGACAACGGCAACGCCGACAAGACCGCCGTCATCTTCGAATCCGACGACGCCAAGGTCACCCGCGTCACCTATCGCGAACTGCACAAGAAAGTCTGCCACTTCGCCAACGGCCTGAAGTCGCTCGGCGTCAAGAAAGGCGACCGCGTCGTCATCTACATGCCGATGTCGGTCGAAGGCGTCGCCGCCATGCAAGCCTGCGCCCGCATCGGCGCCACGCACTCGGTGGTGTTCGGCGGCTTCTCCGCCAAATCGCTGCAAGAGCGCGTGATCGACGCCGGCGCAGTCGCCGTCATCACCGCCGACTACCAGGTGCGCGGCGGCAAGCAATTGCCGCTTAAATCCATCGTCGACGAAGCACTCGCCATGGGCGGCTGCGACACCATCAGGAACGTGGTCGTCTACAAGCGCGCCGGCGCCGATCAACTGGGTCGAAGGTCGCGACCTGTGGCTGCACGATGTCGTCGCCAACCAGCCCGACGCCTGCGAACCTGAATGGGTCGACGCCGAACATCCGCTGTTCATCCTCTACACCTCCGGCTCCACCGGCAAACCGAAGGGCGTGCAACACGCGTCCGGCGGCTACCTGCTGTGGGCCGTGCTGACGATGAAGTGGACCTTCGACATCAAGCCCGACGACATCTACTGGTGCACCGCCGACATCGGCTGGATCACCGGCCACACCTACATCGCCTACGGCCCGCTGGCAGTCCCGCGACGCAGATCGTGTTCGAAGGCGTGCCGACCTATCCGAACGCCGGCCGTTTCTGGGACATGGTCCAGCGTCACAAGGCCACCATTTTCTACACCGCGCCGACCGCGATCCGCTCTCTGATCAAAGCCGCCGAAGCCGACGAAAAAATCCATCCCCGGCGCGACGCAGATCGTGTTCGAAGGCGTGCCGACCTATCCGAACGCCGGCCGTTTCTGGGACATGGTCCAGCGTCACAAGGCCACCATTTTCTACACCGCGCCGACCGCGATCCGCTCTCTGATCAAAGCCGCCGAAGCCGACGAAAAAATCCATCCCAAGCAATACGACCTGTCGTCGCTGCGCCTGCTGGGTTCGGTCGGCGAGCCGATCAATCCGGAAGCCTGGATGTGGTACTACAAAAACATCGGCCAGGAAAAATGCCCGATCGTCGACACTTTCTGGCAAACCGAAACCGGCGGCCACATGATCTCGCCGCTGCCGGGCGCAACCCCGCAAGTGCCGGGCTCCTGCACGCTGCCGCTGCCGGGCATCACCGCCGCCATCGTCGATGAAACCGGCAACGACCTGCCTAACGGCACCGGCGGCATCCTGGTCGTCAAGCGTCCATGGCCGTCGATGATCCGCACCATCTGGAACGATCCCGAGCGTTTCAAGAAGAGCTATTTCCCCGAAGAATTCGGCGGCAAGGTCTACCTCGCCGGCGACGGCGCGATCCGCAACAAGGACACCGGCTACTTCACCATCACCGGCCGCATCGACGACGTGCTGAACGTCTCCGGTCACCGCATGGGCACGATGGAAATCGAATCGGCACTGGTCGCCAACCCCATCGTGGCCGAAGCCGCCGTGGTCGGCAAACCGGACGAAACCACCGGCGAATCGATCTGCGCCTTCGTGGTCCTGAAGCGCCCTCGCCCGACCGGCGACGAAGCCAAGGCCATCGCCAAGGAACTGCGCGACTGGGTCGCCAAGGAAATCGGCCCGATCGCCAAGCCCAAGGAAATCCGTTTCGGCGACAACCTGCCCAAGACCCGCTCCGGCAAAATCATGCGCCGCCTGCTGCGCGTGCTGGCCAAGGGCGAAGACATCACGCAGGACATCTCGACCCTGGAAAACCCGGCTATCCTGGATCAGTTGAAGGAAGCGCAGTAACAAGCTTGGTCCAGCCGCCCAAGCCGCCGCAAGGCGCTTGCAGGTGAGCCGGCAGGGCAGGGCGTTGCAAGATGGACGCCGGCCCTGCCGGTTTTTTCATGGTCTTTTTGAAAAATTTGCAGAAAAGACTTGGTTTCGTTGAGAAGCTTGCTATAATGCATGGCTTCGCTGAACGCGAACCCGAATCCAGGAGAGGTGGATGAGTGGTTGAAGTCGCACGCCTGGAAAGCGTGTATAGGTTAATAGCCTATCGGGGGTTCGAATCCCCCTCTCTCCGCCAAAATACAAATGCCCGCTTATGCGGGCATTTTCATTTGTATTTCATTTCCAAAGTGAATCGCTTGCCAGCGATTCACGCATCAGGCAAATTCAGGCATGCAAACAGAGATGAGGTAAATATGAATGAACGTGCTTCCAAACCTGAAGAACTGATCGCTCGCCTTCGTCTCCAGCCGCATCCCGAGGGCGGTCACTTCAGGGAAACCTATCGTGGCGAAATGGAAGTCGCGCGAGCAAGCGACGGCCTCATCCGCTCGGCCTCAACGGCGATCTACTATTTGCTGGGTGCAGGAGAAAGATCTGCCTGGCACCGGATCAAGTCCGACGAGATGTGGCATTTCTATGACGGGTCGCCCTTGCACATCTATGTCCTCGAACAAGCCGGCGATCTGACTGTTCTCCACTTGGGGAATCCCGTCATCCATGACGGCGCAGGATTCCAGGCCCTGGTGCCTGCCGGCGCATGGTTCGCTGCAGAATGCGCAGATCCGCAAGGCCATTCCCTCGTCGGTTGCACAGTGGCGCCGGGTTTCGAATTCGAGGAATTCGAACTCGCCGACAAAGCGCTGCTCACGCGGACCTGGCCTCGGCATGCGCAGGTGATTGAACGCCTCGCTTAACGGTGCACCGCCAACGCCGTTGCCGGCGACCGTCTATTCAGCCGTCAAGGTAAACAACCGTTCGATGGCCGTATCGTACTGCGTGGACTGATTTGGAAGCGTGCGCAGAATGGCGTACTGTGGCAATACCGTCTCGCGCAGCAGCGGATCCCTGATTGGCAAGCCGTTCTTGTCTCGCACCACGGCCACCAAAGGCGCTGTCGGGGTGTTGCCGCGCCGGATAGTCACCGCCGTCTCGCCGCTTTTCAGCAGCACAAAACAGCCGGGTGGATAGATGCCGAATTCCTTGAGCAGCGCCGATGCAATCGGATGTCCGTCGCTGACCAGATAAACCGACTGGGCAGCCTGCCTCGGCGGCATTGATGCCCTGGTCTTGCGAGCGGAATACTTGGCCGTAAAGATATCGGCGAACCGGATCATTTGCGACAATTCGCTGAGTTCGCGTTTGGTCCCATAGGGGTAACCGCGCCCGTCCGGACTTTCGTGATGTTGCTCAACGGCCTGCAACCAGTCCTCATCGGTCACGCCGGCAAAACTGCTCAGGGGGCGTATTGCCAAATACGTTGAGCCGATCCGTAGCGACGCGACAATCACCATTGCGTTCAGGACAGCAATCCCTGAAGCCATTCTTCTTGTAATCACTGATCCTTCATCATGGCGGACTCGGTGACACGGCCGTGGAAGCACCGCCGACAACAAAGAGAGTGGATAGCTCCGAGTTCAAACAGAAAGCGTAGTCAACCAAGCGGCCAAGAAACCGACACTTACCTGGTGAGCGGTTGGCCAGAACGACTGATCGAAATCAGTCACATTTTTTTGGGGCGGGGAAATGCCCCCCCCCGCTCCGCGCAAGTTCGCCCTGCAAGGCGATGATGGAAAGATTCATCGTCAACGCCGCGTTAATCACGGTCGCCTTGTTCTTTTTCGACCAACCTAGCCGGGTGGCAAGGATGCTGCAAACGCAGGCAACGTGGATCGAATGGGTGATGCCGTATGAAGCGAAACGCTCCTGGTCGTGGCGGATGACCGAGTAGATCGTCTGGTCGGTATGTTCTTCCGATGCGATGGCGATCATCGATTCCACGTCGCTGATACCTCTCAGAAATTTACCATCGAGATAATTCGTGAGCAGTTCGGTCAATCTTCTTTCCACCGCATCCCACTGCTGGGCGAATGGCACCGCCGGCCGTTCGCTGGCGCCGAACAGCATTGGCGGCTGTTCCTTCCTGGCGTGAACCTCGTCCGCATCCACGAACACGCCTCGCCGCAACAGGTTGTGCTGCATCTCCATGGTCTCGACCAGATAGCCGCGCGCCAGCAACAACTTCCCTTCCACATCCCGGACATTCCAGGGCAGCGGCGCGCCACAGTTGATCTGCGCGGAGACTTCGCCAATCGGTATCAGGTTCATGATGAGCAAACGAAAGAGTTGTCTTGGAGGTGACTAGCCATGCTGAGCAACATACTAAGAGCGGCGCAAAAATATATCTGTCGGGAAACTTTGATTCCTTGAGGAAAATAACGATGCCGGACTGGCAAGGTTCGGCACATATCGGAGGCGATCAAAGGAGAAGCCCTACAAATGCCGGTAGAGTTAATTGTCTTGTAATGATTGTTTGATACTATTCACCCCGCTGTTTCCGCCTGCGATCAACAAAAATCCAAAACTGCTCAGGGGGCGTATTGCCAAATACGTTGAGCCGATCCGTAGCGACGCGACAATCACCATTGCGTTCAGGACAGCAATCCCTGAAGCCATTCTTCTTGTAATCACTGATCCTTCATCATGGCGGACTCGGTGACACGGCCGTGGAAGCACCGCCGACAACAAAGAGAGTGGATAGCTCCGAGTTCAAACAGAAAGCGTAGTCAACCAAGCGGCCAAGAAACCGACACTTACCTGGTGAGCGGTTGGCCAGAACGACTGATCGAAATCAGTCACATTTTTTTGGGGCGGGGAAATGGATCTGAAAACGTGGCGCGAACTGGCGCCGGAAAAGAAGAAATTCGTCATCGGAATCGCCGTCGCCGTAGCGGTGGTTTATCTGATTTGCATTCTGTTCAGCGTGAATGTTCTGCGCAACAACCGCGTGACGGCCGAGCTCAATCATCAGGCGCGCATGTCCAGCCTCGGCAAGGAACAAGGCGACTCCTCATCGGCGCTCGCCGCTGCCGCAAGCAATGTTCCTACCGTCTCGGTGGGCACCTATGTGGATGGGATTGATACGTTCTCGATCAAGGATTCGAGCTGGAGCGCGACCTTCTACGTCTGGTTCTGCTGGACCGGAGAAAAGTCCCTCGACCCGGGTGCCAAACTCGTCGTCGTCGACGGCAACATCATCAAGAAAGAAGTGCTGGAGGAATACCACAATGACGACGGCACGCATTACCAGAGGCTCCGGGTCTCCGCCAAATTCCTGAAGTTCTTCGACACCATGCGGGTGCCGCTCGAGGACCACATGCTCAACATCTATCTCGAAGACGGCGCGCGCGACAGCACCAAATTGCGTTACGTCGCCGACGCAAGCTCCAACGTCAGTTCGCGGGTGCAGATTTCCGGCTACAAGATCACCGGCAAATCCAACGTCGTCAAACCGCACGCCTACCGTTCATCCTATGGCGATCCACGCGTCGGTGCGGGC
>NZ_AJHH01000731.1 GCF_000256565.1 Herbaspirillum lusitanum P6-12
GTCTACAACAAGATCTTCCTGTCGCTGTTCGCAGCGCTGGCGTTGGCCCTGTGCAGTTTCTACGTGAAGGCATCCGACGTCGGCCCGCGCTTCTCGCTGCCGTCCGCCGCCTATTTCGGTGCGGTCGCCAACTCCTACGTGGCCAATTCCATCCTGCCGCCGTCGGGCTCGTTCGGACTGGTCGACTACGTGGCGGCGTTCGGGCTGGCGACGATCGCGCTGTCGCTGATCCTGGCGCTGCTGTCCAATTTCATCATGGTCAAGAAGGAAGACAAGGCGCTTTCTTATGCGCTGGACCGGGTGATGTTCTGGGTGTTGCTGAGTTCTTGCGTGCTCGCGAATATTGCTATTCCTTGGGCTGCGCGGGGGTGACGTAAGCACCTTCCGCAAGTTTCCAGAAGGAAAAAAAGCTCCCAAACGGGAGCTTTTTCATTTTCGATCACGCCATGATGTCGCTGCTGCACAAAAGGGAATTGCATTAATTTATTGAAAGAAATTTTTCTTGTTTTTGCGATACTGGATACCGACTGGATCTGTATATTCTCCCTTCGCAATAGCTCATCTATCCGTAGTTAGCGAATAATAAATATTATTGCTTTGTCTACAATTCAAATCCTCCGTATTTTTCAATTCGATTCGTCAAAAGCTATCTGCCAAATCTCCTCATCATTGGTACGTCTTGAGTATGAGGATAGCTTGAATATGAATATTGAAAACATCATATCGGACGAACCATGCAGCAAAGAAGATTTCTGCGCTTTTTGCTTTGTGTTGATTTGCTCGCAGAATTGACCCTCTCCAATTGATCCACCTTCCAGCGTCTGGCGAAGGCTGCGACTCGATCATACGATCCCTCATAGCCCAACGCTCGCAGCTCCAAATGGAGCTGTTTTAACGTACGACGTTGTTTGCGTGACTTGGCCGCTTCGGTTTTTAACCAGGCCGAGAGTTTTATTGTGTACTTATCCAGAGAGCTCCTGGGACGCCTGTCTGCATAGGCTGGCTCAATGGTTTCCGCGCGAATGTACCGTCTGACGGTGTTTCGTGAAATGCCTAAACGCCTGGCGATCTCTCGCAATGGGACCTGGTCACGAAGGTGCCAGCGTCGAATAATGCCTAGTAATGCCACGTCGATCACTCCGATCTCCTGCTTATGGTCATAAGCAGAATTGTGTTCTAAACGTGGGTCAATTCTCGGTGCAAATTATGCGGCTATGTGGGTCAATTTTCGATGCAAAACAACAGTGGAATATCAAAAAACTAAAAAAACGACGCATTGTCTTGGCTCTCCGGCAGGTCGGGGAAAAGCCACGCGATGGTGCTATGAGATCTATTACGTGCATTCTGAAAGCCGAGGCCGCTTCGGAAGTAATCACGGCCATACAAAAATATGTGGCGCCTGGTTCCGTGATTCATACCGATGACGGGAAAGCATTCTCTGCGTTAAAAGATTTGGGTTACTCTCATAAAACCGTGAGGCATTCAGTCGAGTATTCAACAGATGATGGGGTCAACAACAATCAAGCAGAATCATTGTTTGGGCGATTACGTCGAGGTGAATATGGGACATACCACGGCATGCGCCCTCAATATTTAGCCCATTACGCGGCTGAATTCGCGTGGCGCGACGACAACCGAAAGAAAACGCTGAAGACCAAATTCACCGAAATGTTGCGATGTGTGATGCATTCAGACATCTCATTGGCTTTCAGGGGGTATAGCCAAGGCCATCGTCTTTCGTTTGAATATCTTGGCTAGAACTGAGAGCAAGGGTCCACCATCCATAGTGACGCGTTTTCTGCGGATGGTGCCGAACAACTCTGCCGTCAGAATGTAAGGTCTTTAGCCGAGCGTGAACTCGTCTAGAAAGAAATGCCCTGACTACTGGAGGCTCACCTTGTGCCATCCTGCTGTCTACAATAAAATCAACAATCTCTTTAGAGGATACTGGTTGATCCTTGCTGATCTCTAGTCTTTCCATAATATATTTCGTCAACTCTCCGTGGCGCAAATCCGTAACCTGATTTCGCCCATGAATTGTCGGAATAAACTTAGGATCTACTTGTATTTTGTGAAGTTGTAGAGTTCTATCGACGGACGCCAATGTTTCCTGTAACAACAGGAGTTCGTCATTCATTTGCCGATATTTTTCAAAAAAAAACCGATGCTTGTCCAAATAGCGTTCGATCTTTTGGATCGAACCATCGATACGCCCACGTTTTTCAATCAGCCAATGCAGTGAAGTCGGTAATTTATACATCACGATAAATTACCACCTCAGCTAGCTAATTAAAATTGCACCAGCGACATCATGGCGTTCGATCAGCGTGAACTGCTAATCGCTAAAACCAGCAGGATCAGCCTTACCACCGAGGTTCAAGCATCAAGCCGCCACCCGCTCGTCCCCGCGCGACTCCCCCAAAAACTCCCCCATCAACCCATCCCACTCCCGATCCGCCTTATCCATCGCCGCCAGCTTGACGTGCCCATACCCGCGCACCTGCTCCGGCAACTGCGCCAACTTCAACGCCGCTCCCTTGTTGCCGGCATTCAGCTGATCCGCCAGCGCAAGCACAAAGTTCAGATACCGATCCCGCAACGCCCGCTCGCGCCGACGTTCCTCGGTATAACCAAACACATCCAACGGCGTTCCGCGCATCGACTTGAAGCGCGACAGCACCGCAAACCCCGACATCATCAACGCACCAAAACGTATCTTGGCCGGCACGTCTGAGCCCGGCTTCTTGCGCGCCAGCATCGGCGGCGCCAGGTGGAAGGCCAGCTTGTAATCGCCGTCGAACTGCGCGGCGACCTGTTCGCGAAATACCGGGTCGGCGTGCAGGCGCGCGACTTCGTATTCGTCCTTGTAGGCCATCAGCTTGAACAGGTTGCGCGCGACCATCTTGCTGATCGGGCGCCTGGAGGCATTGCCTTCCAAGCTGGCTTCGGCGCGTTCGACCGCGGCGACGGCTTCTTCGTAGCGGCGGGCGTAGGCGCAGTTCTGGTATTTGGTCAGGAAGTCGATGCGGAAGGCGACGGTGTCGGCCAGCGACTTCGGTGCGGCGAACTGGATGACCTGCTGCTTCGGCTTGCCGAGCTTGTCCAGCGCGGCCGCATCGGCGGCGGCCAGGCGGCCGAGGGTGAAGGCGCGTTTGTTCATGTCGATGGCGACGCCGTTCAACTCGATGGCGCGCATCAGCGCCGGCAGGCCGACCGGCACCAGGCCGCGTTGCCAGGCGTAGCCCATCAGCAGGATGTTGCCGCCGATCGGGTCGCCGAGGAAACGCAATGCCGTGGCCTGCGCATCGATCTGCACGACGTTGTCGGCGCCGGCCGAGGCGGCCAGCTTCTCCAGCAGGCCGTCCTTGTTGATCGACGCATCCGGGTCGCGCGTGAAATCGGCGGTCGGTATTTCGCGGTCGTTGGCGATCACCTTGGTGTGGCCGCGGCGCATGACCGAGAGGCCTTCCTGCATGGCCGAGACCACCAGGTCGCAGGCGAACACGGCGTCGGCCTGTTGCAGGTCGATGCGGACCTGGTTGAGCGCCGCCGGCGATGCGGCGATGCGCACGTGAGACAGGACCGCGCCGCCCTTCTGCGCGAAGCCCATGAAGTCGAGCGTGGACGCGCCCTTGCCCTCCAGGTGTGCGGCCATGGTGATCAGCGCGCCGACGGTGACGACGCCGGTGCCGCCAACGCCGGCCACGAGGATTTCAAACGGTTTGGCGAAGCGATGCGGCGCCGGGGTCGGATACGCGGCCAGCGTGGCTTCGAGATCGGCCAGGGTGAGCTTGACGCTTTCCGGCTTCTTCAGCGTGCCGCCCAGCACCGAGACGAAGCTGGGACAGAAGCCCTCTACGCAGGAGTAATCCTTGTTGCAGGAGGATTGCTCGATCTGGCGCTTGCGGCCGAGTTCGGTTTCCAGCGGCAGGATCGACAGGCAGTTGGATTGCACGCCGCAGTCGCCGCAGCCTTCGCATACCGCCGGGTTGATCATCATGCGGCGCGCCGGATCGGGGAAGGCGACGTGGCCGGGCTTGTTCTTCTTGCGGCGGCGGCGCTTCTCGGCGGCGCAGGTCTGGTCGTAGACCAGCACGGTCACGCCGGGGATGTCGCGCAGCATGCGCTGGATGACGTCGAGTTCGGTGCGGTGATGCACCGTGACGCCGGCCCCCTATTTTTCAAAAAAAAACCGATGCTTGTCCAAATAGCGTTCGATCTTTTGGATCGAACCATCGATACGCCCACGTTTTTCAATCAGCCAATGCAGTGAAGTCGGTAATTTATACATCACGATAAATTACCACCTCAGCTAGCTAATTAAAATTGCACCAGCGACATCATGGCGTTCGATCAGCGTGAACTGCTAATCGCTAAAACCAGCAGGATCAGCCTTACCACCGAGGTTCAAGCATCAAGCCGCCACCCGCTCGTCCCCGCGCGACTCCCCCAAAAACTCCCCCATCAACCCATCCCACTCCCGATCCGCCTTATCCATCGCCGCCAGCTTGACGTGCCCATACCCGCGCACCTGCTCCGGCAACTGCGCCAACTTCAACGCCGCTCCCTTGTTGCCGGCATTCAGCTGATCCGCCAGCGCAAGCACAAAGTTCAGATACCGATCCCGCAACGCCCGCTCGCGCCGACGTTCCTCGGTATAACCAAACACATCCAACGGCGTTCCGCGCATCGACTTGAAGCGCGACAGCACCGCAAACCCCGACATCATCAACGCACCAAAACGTATCTTGGCCGGCACGTCTGAGCCCGGCTTCTTGCGCGCCAGCATCGGCGGCGCCAGGTGGAAGGCCAGCTTGTAATCGCCGTCGAACTGCGCGGCGACCTGTTCGCGAAATACCGGGTCGGCGTGCAGGCGCGCGACTTCGTATTCGTCCTTGTAGGCCATCAGCTTGAACAGGTTGCGCGCGACCATCTTGCTGATCGGGCGCCTGGAGGCATTGCCTTCCAAGCTGGCTTCGGCGCGTTCGACCGCGGCGACGGCTTCTTCGTAGCGGCGGGCGTAGGCGCAGTTCTGGTATTTGGTCAGGAAGTCGATGCGGAAGGCGACGGTGTCGGCCAGCGACTTCGGTGCGGCGAACTGGATGACCTGCTGCTTCGGCTTGCCGAGCTTGTCCAGCGCGGCCGCATCGGCGGCGGCCAGGCGGCCGAGGGTGAAGGCGCGTTTGTTCATGTCGATGGCGACGCCGTTCAACTCGATGGCGCGCATCAGCGCCGGCAGGCCGACCGGCACCAGGCCGCGTTGCCAGGCGTAGCCCATCAGCAGGATGTTGCCGCCGATCGGGTCGCCGAGGAAACGCAATGCCGTGGCCTGCGCATCGATCTGCACGACGTTGTCGGCGCCGGCCGAGGCGGCCAGCTTCTCCAGCAGGCCGTCCTTGTTGATCGACGCATCCGGGTCGCGCGTGAAATCGGCGGTCGGTATTTCGCGGTCGTTGGCGATCACCTTGGTGTGGCCGCGGCGCATGACCGAGAGGCCTTCCTGCATGGCCGAGACCACCAGGTCGCAGGCGAACACGGCGTCGGCCTGTTGCAGGTCGATGCGGACCTGGTTGAGCGCCGCCGGCGATGCGGCGATGCGCACGTGAGACAGGACCGCGCCGCCCTTCTGCGCGAAGCCCATGAAGTCGAGCGTGGACGCGCCCTTGCCCTCCAGGTGTGCGGCCATGGTGATCAGCGCGCCGACGGTGACGACGCCGGTGCCGCCAACGCCGGCCACGAGGATTTCAAACGGTTTGGCGAAGCGATGCGGCGCCGGGGTCGGATACGCGGCCAGCGTGGCTTCGAGATCGGCCAGGGTGAGCTTGACGCTTTCCGGCTTCTTCAGCGTGCCGCCCAGCACCGAGACGAAGCTGGGACAGAAGCCCTCTACGCAGGAGTAATCCTTGTTGCAGGAGGATTGCTCGATCTGGCGCTTGCGGCCGAGTTCGGTTTCCAGCGGCAGGATCGACAGGCAGTTGGATTGCACGCCGCAGTCGCCGCAGCCTTCGCATACCGCCGGGTTGATCATCATGCGGCGCGCCGGATCGGGGAAGGCGACGTGGCCGGGCTTGTTCTTCTTGCGGCGGCGGCGCTTCTCGGCGGCGCACCTTCTTCGCGCCTTCGCTGGTGACCTGCTG
>NZ_AJHH01000732.1 GCF_000256565.1 Herbaspirillum lusitanum P6-12
CATGGTGATCAGCGCGCCGACGGTGACGACGCCGGTGCCGCCAACGCCGGCCACGAGGATTTCAAACGGTTTGGCGAAGCGATGCGGCGCCGGGGTCGGATACGCGGCCAGCGTGGCTTCGAGATCGGCCAGGGTGAGCTTGACGCTTTCCGGCTTCTTCAGCGTGCCGCCCAGCACCGAGACGAAGCTGGGACAGAAGCCCTCTACGCAGGAGTAATCCTTGTTGCAGGAGGATTGCTCGATCTGGCGCTTGCGGCCGAGTTCGGTTTCCAGCGGCAGGATCGACAGGCAGTTGGATTGCACGCCGCAGTCGCCGCAGCCTTCGCATACCGCCGGGTTGATCATCATGCGGCGCGCCGGATCGGGGAAGGCGACGTGGCCGGGCTTGTTCTTCTTGCGGCGGCGGCGCTTCTCGGCGGCGCAGGTCTGGTCGTAGACCAGCACGGTCACGCCGGGGATGTCGCGCAGCATGCGCTGGATGACGTCGAGTTCGGTGCGGTGATGCACCGTGACGCCGGCCGGCAGCTTGACCAGCGCGTAGTTCTCGGGCGCGTCGGTGACGACCACGACCTTCTTCGCGCCTTCGCTGGTGACCTGCTGCACGATCTGCGGCACCGACAGCGAGCCGTCGACCGGTTGGCCGCCGGTCATGGCGACGGCGTCGTTGTAGAGGATCTTGTAGGTGATGTTGGTGCGCGCGGCGATGGCCTGGCGGATCGCCAGCGAACCCGAGTGGTAATAGGTGCCGTCGCCCAGATTCTGGAACACGTGCTTCTCTTCGACGAAGCGCGAGGAGCCGACCCAGTTGATGCCTTCGCCACCCATCTGCGCGAGGTAGTTGGTGTCGCGCTTCATCCAGGTCGCCATGAAGTGGCAGCCGATGCCGGCCATGGCGCGACTGCCTTCCGGCACGCGGGTGGAGGTATTGTGCGGGCAGCCGGAGCAGAAATACGGCGTACGCTTGACACTGTCGGCGCCGTTCGACAACAGCTCGGCCGCGCAAAAATCGGGCAGGAAGCGTTGCAGGTTCAATGTCGGGAAGCGAGGTCCGAACCAGCGTACCAGTGCCGGCGCGATGCGCGAGGGACGCAGCTCGCCCAGCGCCGACAACAGCGCTTCGCCGTGGGCGTCGGTCTTGCCGATCACCGACGGGCGGCGCTCTTGCGGCAGGTTGTAGAACAGGTTCTTGAGCTGCTGCTCGATGACGGCGCCCTTCTCTTCAACCACCAGGATTTCATCGAGGCCTTGGGCGAAGGCCGACAGGCGCGTACGTTCCAACGGATAGGTCAGGCCCGGCTTGTACAGGCGCACGCCGAGGTCTTCCAGTTGCTGTTGCGACAGGTCGAGGCGCTCCAGCGCTTCCAGCAGGTCGAGGTAAGCCTTGCCGGCGCTGATGATGCCGATGCGCGCACCCGGCGCCGGCACGATCAGCTTGTCGATGGAATTGACGCCGGCAAATGCCTGCACCGCCTTGAGCTTGTCGTCGACGCGCTGCTCCAGCGCCAGGCCGGGCAAGTCGGGCCAGCGGTTGTGCAGGCCGTCGGCCGGCGGCGTGTAATCCGTCGGCACGGTGTAGCTCGGCAGCGATGGTAATTCCACCACGGCGCCGCCTTCGACGGTTTCCGAAATCGCCTTGAAGCCGACCCACGCGCCCGAGAAGCGCGACAGCGCCCAGCCGTACAGGCCGAACTCCATGTATTCCTGGATGTTGGCGGGATTGACCACCGGCATGCCCCAGGCAATCAGCGCCTGTTCGCTCTGGTGCGGCATCGACGACGACACGCAGCCGTGGTCGTCGCCGAGGATCGCCAGCACGCCGCCATGCGGCGAAGAGCCGTAGGCGTTGCCGTGCTTGAGCGCATCGCCGGAGCGATCGACGCCGGGACCCTTGCCGTACCACATGGCGAACACGCCCTGCACCTTGCGCGTCGGGTCGGCTTCGACCTGTTGCGAGCCGAGCACGGCGGTGGCGCCGAGTTCTTCGTTGATGGCCGGCAGGAACTCGACGTTATGTGCACTCAGCAGCTTCGAGGCCCGCCACAGTTCCTGGTCGACCGCACCCAGCGGCGAACCGCGATAGCCGCTGATGAAGCCGCCGGTATTGAGGCCGTTGGCGGCGTCGGCGATCTTCTGCATGCACAGCAGGCGCACCAGCGCCTGGGTGCCGGTCAGGAAGACGCGGCCGCTGCTGCGGGTGAGATTGTCTTCGAGTGCATAGTCAGGATCTGCCAGCGCGGAAACCAGCGATGCAGTCGTTTCAATTGGCTTGACCGGCAGGGTTTCAGGCTGAACCGGCGCCGCAGCGGCCGATCGGAAGGGGGGAATTGTCACCGAGTTCATCGTTATCGTTGTCGTCTCAATAGGGGGCGAAAGGCTGCCGGACCACCCGTCAAAAACAGGTGTTATTGAAAGAAAGGATATGACTTCGAATCGGAAAAATTATTTCTATTTATGCCTTGATAGTGGATAAAATGAGAATTATCTTTCCAAATGTAACCTCAAAAATGAAAAACTCACCTCTCGATTCCGCATCGCAAAAGATCCTCGCCGAGCTGCAGAAAAACGCCCGGATTTCCTCGAATGAACTGGCGGAAAAAGTCGGCATGTCGGCCAGTCCGTGCTGGCGCCGGCAGAAGGAATTGGAAGACAACGGTTACATCGTCCGCTACACCGCCGTGGTCGACCGGCGCAAGCTGGGACTGTCGGTGTGCTGCCTGGCGCACATCTCCTTGCTGCGCCATGCCGAAGGCGTGGTGGAGAAGTTCGAGGAAACCATGCGCATGCGTCCCGAAGTGATCGAATGCTACGAAACCACCGGCACCGCCGACTACATGGTCAAGGTCATCGTGCCCGACATGGATGCGTATCACGACTTCCTGCACAACGTGCTGGTCAAGCTCAATGGCGTCTCGCAGGTCAACACCAGCGTGGCGCTGCGCGAAGTGAAATACGAAACGGCGCTGCCGATCTGAAGCAGCGCCGAAGTTTTTAACCCTTGTAGATCCCGCAGCCGATCACCAGCCCGTTGACCTCTTCGATGTAGGTGGTCTTTTCTTCCAGCACGGCGGTGACCGGGTTCGGCCAGCGGTAGTCGATCCAGCCTTTGCCGCCGCCCTTGGCGGTATCGACGAATTGCTTGATGAACAGCTTGCCGTCGGCGTCCTTCAGGTCGATCAGGTTGCGCCCGATCAGCTTGGCGTTTTCGCCATGGGCGAGCGTGTTGCCGCTGAGGTCGATGACGTTGATGTAGAGGTCGCGCTGCTTGAATGCCGGCGTGGGTCGGCTGAAGTCGGCCAGCGCCGCGTCCTTGCCCTGCTGCTTCACGTGCTGTACTGCGCGCCTGACCATGGCCACCGCGTCTTCGGTATGGTTCTCAAGGCGGAAGGCGCTGACCGATTGCGCCAGCGAGGTCGCCAGTTCCTGCATCTTGACCGCCGACGAGGCGGCCTGCTCGACCATCGCGGCGTTCTG
>NZ_AJHH01000733.1 GCF_000256565.1 Herbaspirillum lusitanum P6-12
TGATCGAACCCATGGTATCGAGCACCTGGCTCACCACCTGGCCGCCCTTGACGGCGAAGCCGGACGCCGCCTCGACGATCTGGTTGGCGCGCACGGCGTGGTCGGCGTTCTGGGTAACGGTGGCGGTCAGTTGCTCCATTGAGGAAGCGGTCTGCTCCAGCGAACTGGCCTGCGCTTCGGTGCGCGCCGACAACTCGCTGTTGCCGCTGGCGATCTGGCCGGAGGCGTCCGAAATCACTCGCGTGCCGGAGCGCACTTCACCGACGATCTTGAGCAGGCTCTGGTTCATGGCCTGCAAGGCGCCCAGCAGATCGCTGACTTCGTCGCGCCCTTCCACGACGACTTTGGAAGACAGGTCGCCGGTCGCCACACGCCGCGCAATCGACACGGCGGCCTGCAAGGGCCGCGTGATGCTGCGGCTCAGGCGCCATGCGGCCAGTGCGCACACCAGCATCAGCGCCACGCCGGCGATGATCGCGAATTGCATCAGCACGCCGCGCGCTGCGTCGGAATTGGTCAACGCCGTGGCGATGGCGCTCTTCTGCGCCGCCGGTACGTTCGCCGCAATCTGCGTGAGCTGCTGCGACAAACCGTTTTGCAGCGACGCCGCCTGAATAGCGACCGCCGCGCCGAGCGCGACCAGCAAAACGAACATCAACGCAAAGCCGCCGCCCAGCCGGGCACCGATAGAAAACCGACGCAGGTTCATTGTCTCCACTCCTGTTGCTTGTTGTTTTGCGATCTCCGTCGCTATGTTTTTTAATGCTTCGCGAAACCCAGATAGCTCTCGATGATCTGCTTGTTGGCCGCGAGTTCCGAGGCTGCACCTTCCATCACCGGCTCACCCATTTCCAGCACGTAGGCGTAGTCGGCGACCTGCAATGCCGCGCGCGCGCGCGCGCGCGCC
>NZ_AJHH01000734.1 GCF_000256565.1 Herbaspirillum lusitanum P6-12
GGGCGCCGTTGGGGCCGATGACGGTGACGATCTGGCCGGCGCGCACTTGCAGTCCGGCGCCGTGCAGCGCCTTCACCTTGCCGTAGCGCGCGTGCAGGTTGCTGACGTTGAGCAGGACTTCGCCGTTGTTGATGATGGTATTTCCGGTCATTACTCCACTCCTCCGAGATAGGCTTCCAGCACGGCAGGATGGACCTGGATCTGCGCCGGCGTTCCCTCGGCGATCTTGGTGCCGAATTCCATGACCACGATGTGATCGGTCAGTTGCATCACGAAGTCCATGTCGTGCTCGACCAGCAGCACGGCCATGCCTTCGGCGCGCAGCTTCCTTAGCAGTTCGGACAGCGCCTCTTTTTCCTTGTAGCGCAAACCGGCGGCCGGTTCATCCAGCAACAGCAAGGCCGGATCGCAGCACAGCGCGCGGGCGATTTCAAGGATGCGTTGCTGGCCCAGCGCCAGGCTGCCGGCCGGACGGTACAGCATGTCGCCGAGGCCGACGCGTTCCAGCTGGCGTTTGGCTTCGAGCAAAATCTTGTCCTCTTCCTTGCGGTTCAGGCGCAGGACGCTGGCCAGTGCGCCGCCTTGCGCTGCACGGTCGCCGCGCAGGTAGGCGCCCATGGCGGCGTTCTCGAGCACGCTCATGCCAGGCACCAGGCGCACGTGCTGGAAGGTGCGAGCAATACCGCGGCTGGCGATCTGGCGCGACGACAAACCGGCGATGGAGCGGCCGCGATAATTGACTTCGCCGCTGGTGATCGGCAGCACGCCGGTGACCAGGTTGAAGGTGGTCGACTTGCCGGCGCCGTTGGGGCCGATCAGGCCGACCACTTCGCCGGCCTTGACCGAGAAGCTGACGTCGTTGACCGCCACCAGGCCGCCGAACTGTTTGCGCGCAGCCTTGACGTCGAGGATGACGTCGCCGGCGGCGGGCTTGTCCTTGTGCGCCAGCGCAGGCGCCTCCTCCGGCGCCCTGGCCGACGGCCGGCCCGGGAAGCGCGCCTGGATGAACGGCCACAGGCCTTCGTTGGCGTATTGCAGGAACAGCACCAGCGCAATGCCGAACACGATGGCTTCGAAGTTGCCGCCGGTGCCGAGCACGGCCGGCAGCCACTCTTGCAGGAAGTTGCCGAGCAAGGTGATCAGGCCGGCGCCGAGCAGCGCGCCCCAGACGTAGCCGGCACCGCCCACCACCACCATGAGCAGGTAATCGATGCCGTACTTGAGGCCGAACGGGGTCGGATTGACTGCGTGCTGCAGATGCGCATACAGCCAGCCGGACACGCCGGCCAGCATGGCGGCGTAGACGAAGATGACGATCTTGAGCCAGACCGTGTTGACGCCCATCGCTTCCGGCATGACGTAACCGAACTTGAGTGCGCGCACGGCGCGGCCGGTGCGCGAGTTGAGGAAGTTCTTGACCGACACCAGCGCCAGGATCACCACCACCCAGATCAGCACGTACATCGACTTGCCGCTGCTGAACTCGAAGTTGAACAGCGAAATCGACGGGATGCCGCCGATGCCGTCGTACTTGCCCAGGCTCTCCAGATTGCCGAACAGGAAGTACAGCGACAAACCCCAGGCAATGGTCGACAGCGGCAGGAAGTGACCGGAGATGCGCATCGTGACCGCGCCGATCAGCAGCGCCGAAACGCCGGTGATGAGCACGCCCGCCAGCAGGCCGATCCACGGCGACAGGCCGAATTGCGTGGTGACGTAAGCGGTGGTGTACGCGCCGATGCCGACGAATGCAGCCTGGCCGAACGAGGTCAGGCCGGCGACGCCGGTCAGCATCACGAGACCCAGCGCGACGATGCTGTAGAGGCCGACATACGACAACAGCGTGATCCAGAACGGCGGCACCGACAGGAACGGCAAGGCCAACACCACCAACAGGACAATGACCGGGGCAATGGCCGAGAGAACGAGTTTGTTTTTCATGTGTTCCACCTCAGGCTTCTTCATCGACGTGATTGCTGGTGAGCGAGCGCCACAGCAAGACGGGGATGATCACCGTGAAGACGATGAGGTCCTTGAACGAGCTGGCCCAGAACGAGGAGAAGCTCTCGATCAGGCCGACGCCGACCGCGCCGGCGGCGGCGATCGGATAACTGGCCAGGCCGCCGAAGATGGCGCCGACGAACCCCTTGAGCGCGATCAGGAAGCCCGATTCGTAATTGATGATCGTGAACGGCGCGATCAGGATGCCGCACAGAGCACCGATGCCGGCGCTCAGCGTGAACGACAGCTTGCCGGCCTGGTTGGTGCCGATGCCGACCAGGCGTGCGCCGAGGCGATTGACGGCAGTGGCGCGCAGGGCTTTGCCCGACAGCGTGCGTTCAAAGTAGAAATAGATGCCGACGATCAGCGCGACCACGGTGCCGATCACGATCAGGCTCTGGCCCGAAACGGTCATCTCGCCGATGGCGAATTGCGCATCGGTGAAAGGCAAGGTGTTGGAGCCTTCCGGGCCGAACATCAGCAGGCCCAGGCCGACCATCGCCAGATGCACGCCGAGCGAGACGATCAGCAGCACCAGGATGCTGGCGTGCGCCAGCGGCTGATAGGCCAGGCGATACACCATCGGCCCCATCGGCACGACGATGGCCAAGGCCAGCGCGATCTGCAGCAGCATCGGCAAGTCCTTGAGCGGGACGTAGAGCGTGACGGCGTAGATGGCGATCGGGAACAGCAGGTATTTGCCGGCCAGCAGCGGCAATTGACCGAGCAGCTTGCCGCGGCGGTCGGCGCGGCGCAGGCTGCCGGCCAGTTCGCACAGGATGGTCGCCACGCCCAGCACCACCATCAGCAGCGCGCTCTGCGGTGCATGGCCGGCTTGAATTGCCGCCAGGGTCAGTGCGCCGAAGGCGACGAATTCGCCTTGCGGCAACAAGATGACTCGCGTCACCGAAAAAACCAGTACCAATGCCAGCGACAGCAAGGCGTAAATTGCGCCCGTCGTAATGCCGTCTTGCACCAGGACCGCAAAGATACTTGCGTCCACGTCCATCCTCCCTTGGTTGCATGGCGGCAGGCGCGCGCCGTGCAGATTGAAATAGTGTGTCGAAGGCGAGCCTTCCGCCCTGCGTGCGCGTTCCTGGAAAACCGGGAGCGCTGCCGCAGGCTTTTTGTTATTGGATATTGCCGGGTATTACCGGTATTAATTCTTCTTGGCGACCAGCGTCAGGATGTCGTACGAGGCCACCAGTTCACCGTCCTGGTTGGTCACTTCGACGTCCCATGCGACCACGCCCTGGCCGACGCCGTTGACGTCTTTCTTGTTGCGGTCGATCTTGCGCTTGCAGGTCAGGCGTGCGCGGATGGTGTCGCCGATGCCGACCGGCTTGACGAAGCGCAGCGTGTCCAGGCCATAGTTGGCCAGCACCGGTCCCGGGGCCGGCGAGACGAACAGCCCGGCGGCGGCCGACAGCACAAAGTAGCCGTGCGCGATGCGCTTGCCGAACGGCGACTCCTTGGCGGCGATCTCGTCGAAGTGCATGTAGAAATAGTCGCCCGACAGACCGCCGAAGTTGACGATGTCGGCTTCGCTGACGGTACGGCGATGGGTCAGCAGCGAGTCGCCGATCTGCAGGTCTTCGAAGTGATGGCGGAACGGATGGATGTCGGACTCGCGCACGGCAGCGCCGCGCACGTGTTCGCCGGTAACGGCGGCCAGCATGGTCGGCGAGCCTTGCACCGCGGCGCGTTGCAGGTAGCGGCGGCGATCGGATAACTGGCCAGGCCGCCG
>NZ_AJHH01000735.1 GCF_000256565.1 Herbaspirillum lusitanum P6-12
CCGCGCCGGCGGCGGCGATCGGATAACTGGCCAGGCCGCCGAAGATGGCGCCGACGAACCCCTTGAGCGCGATCAGGAAGCCCGATTCGTAATTGATGATCGTGAACGGCGCGATCAGGATGCCGCACAGAGCACCGATGCCGGCGCTCAGCGTGAACGACAGCTTGCCGGCCTGGTTGGTGCCGATGCCGACCAGGCGTGCGCCGAGGCGATTGACGGCAGTGGCGCGCAGGGCTTTGCCCGACAGCGTGCGTTCAAAGTAGAAATAGATGCCGACGATCAGCGCGACCACGGTGCCGATCACGATCAGGCTCTGGCCCGAAACGGTCATCTCGCCGATGGCGAATTGCGCATCGGTGAAAGGCAAGGTGTTGGAGCCTTCCGGGCCGAACATCAGCAGGCCCAGGCCGACCATCGCCAGATGCACGCCGAGCGAGACGATCAGCAGCACCAGGATGCTGGCGTGCGCCAGCGGCTGATAGGCCAGGCGATACACCATCGGCCCCATCGGCACGACGATGGCCAAGGCCAGCGCGATCTGCAGCAGCATCGGCAAGTCCTTGAGCGGGACGTAGAGCGTGACGGCGTAGATGGCGATCGGGAACAGCAGGTATTTGCCGGCCAGCAGCGGCAATTGACCGAGCAGCTTGCCGCGGCGGTCGGCGCGGCGCAGGCTGCCGGCCAGTTCGCACAGGATGGTCGCCACGCCCAGCACCACCATCAGCAGCGCGCTCTGCGGTGCATGGCCGGCTTGAATTGCCGCCAGGGTCAGTGCGCCGAAGGCGACGAATTCGCCTTGCGGCAACAAGATGACTCGCGTCACCGAAAAAACCAGTACCAATGCCAGCGACAGCAAGGCGTAAATTGCGCCCGTCGTAATGCCGTCTTGCACCAGGACCGCAAAGATACTTGCGTCCACGTCCATCCTCCCTTGGTTGCATGGCGGCAGGCGCGCGCCGTGCAGATTGAAATAGTGTGTCGAAGGCGAGCCTTCCGCCCTGCGTGCGCGTTCCTGGAAAACCGGGAGCGCTGCCGCAGGCTTTTTGTTATTGGATATTGCCGGGTATTACCGGTATTAATTCTTCTTGGCGACCAGCGTCAGGATGTCGTACGAGGCCACCAGTTCACCGTCCTGGTTGGTCACTTCGACGTCCCATGCGACCACGCCCTGGCCGACGCCGTTGACGTCTTTCTTGTTGCGGTCGATCTTGCGCTTGCAGGTCAGGCGTGCGCGGATGGTGTCGCCGATGCCGACCGGCTTGACGAAGCGCAGCGTGTCCAGGCCATAGTTGGCCAGCACCGGTCCCGGGGCCGGCGAGACGAACAGCCCGGCGGCGGCCGACAGCACAAAGTAGCCGTGCGCGATGCGCTTGCCGAACGGCGACTCCTTGGCGGCGATCTCGTCGAAGTGCATGTAGAAATAGTCGCCCGACAGACCGCCGAAGTTGACGATGTCGGCTTCGCTGACGGTACGGCGATGGGTCAGCAGCGAGTCGCCGATCTGCAGGTCTTCGAAGTGATGGCGGAACGGATGGATGTCGGACTCGCGCACGGCAGCGCCGCGCACGCGCCCGCCCAGCTCCTCACCGCCGCCGGCACGACCGGGGCCGCCGTGCTTGAGTTGCGGCAAGGGTGAACCGTGGCCGGTGGATTCCACCGCCGCTTCGCGGTCGAGGATCAGCAAACGTCCATGCCATGCGGCGGCGATCGGGATCGCTTTGGCGGCGACCTTGGGGTCGTGCGTCACAAGGCTGCCGACCAGGCTGCCGCGACCGCGTGCAGCCAGGTCCAGCGCGCCGTCGAAATCGTCATAGGCGATCAGCGTGCTGACCGGGCCGAAGGCCTCGACGTCATGCACCGCCGGATTGGCGACGCCGTCGCGGCACAGCAGCAGCGTCGGCGCGAAGAAAGCGCCGTCGCCGACCGCATCGCCGACCGGATTGAAGCCGTCGCCGGCGCCGAAGATCTGTTCATTGCCGGCCTTGAGCAAGGCCAGGCGTTCTGCAACGTCATGCTGTTGCGCCTTGGAGGCCAGCGGCCCCATGCGCACCTGTTCCAGCGACGGATCGCCGACCACGGTCTTGGCCAGGCGTGCGCGCAGTCGTTCGGCGACGGCGTCGATGTGTTGGCGCGGCACGATGGCGCGACGGATCGCGGTGCACTTCTGGCCGGCCTTGGTGGTCATTTCGCGCGCCACTTCCTTGACGAACAGATCAAACTCTTCGTCATCCGGCGTGACGTCGGGGCCGAGAATGGCGCAGTTGAGCGAATCGGCTTCGGCGTTGAACGGAACGGAATTGCGGATCAGGTTCGGATGCACGCGCAGCTTGGCGGCGGTGTCGGCCGAACCGGTGAAGGTGACCACGTCCTGGCCCAGCATGCGCTCCAGCAGGTCGCCGGTGCCGCCGATGATCAGTTGCAGGCG
>NZ_AJHH01000736.1 GCF_000256565.1 Herbaspirillum lusitanum P6-12
GTCGGCGCGCGTGGCGCCGGTATGCGCGGAGACGGCGTAGAGCTGTTCCTTGTGTTCGTTGAGGTATTTGGCGAGCGCGCGCAGGATGCCCGCGCGCTGCTGGAAATCGAGCTTCAGCAATGCCGGCAATCCCTGCTTGCGCGCATAGGTCACGGCTTCGTCGAAGTCGATGCTTTCGGCATGCGTGGAGGCGATGAGACGGCCGTTGACGGCGCTGTTGAGCGGCGTCGCGGCGGTGGTACCGATCCAGCGGCCGCCGATGTAGCTTTGCAAGAGTGTGGATTGTGCTGTCATTGCTGTTTCCGTTATCTTCGAAAATGCTGGGCTGCTGATACTGCAGATACTGCAGCGATGGCAAAAACGGCAGGGCGCCGATGTAAGCCGCACCTCAGCCGCCCTGCCCGTTTCATGTCATCGCATTACCGATGGAGATGTTGCGCTTATGGTTGGTACTTCCATGCGCCGTTGACGATCTTCACCATCACCGAGGCGCGTTGATCCAGGCCGAGGTGGTCGGTGGCCGACATGTTGTAGACGCCGTGCACGCCGTTGACATTTTTGGAGGCTTCCAGCGCGTCGCGCAGCGCGGCACGGAATTCCGGCGTACCGGGCTTGCCCTTCTTCAGCGCTTCCGGCGCGGCGGCTTGCAGCAGCAGGCCGGCGTCCCAGGCATAGCCGCCGAACAGCGAGACGCTATCCTTGCCGTGTATCGCCTCGTACTTGGCGGTGTAGCCCAGGGCCACCTTGCGGATCGGGTTGTCGGCCGGCAGTTGCGCCGCCACCAGCACGGGGCCGGCCGGCAGCAGGGTGTTGTCCAGCAGCTTGCCGCCCACGCGCAGGAAGTCGGAATTGGCTACGCCGTGGGTCTGGTAGATCAGGCCCTTGTAGCCGCGTTCGGCCAAGGCGCGCTGCGGCACCACGGCCGGCGTGCCGGAACCGGCGATCAGGATCGCATCGGGCTTGGCCGACATCAGCTTCAAGGCTTGCGCGGTGGCCGAGGTATCGTTGCGTGCAAAACGTTCGTTGGCCACGACTTCAACCTTCGGTCGTTCTGCGGGGTCTTGAAGACCCATTTCTTTTTCGCGTCCATCGGTTCGACGATGCGTGCCGAGGCGGCTAGCGAAATCATCGGCGTCTGCGCTTCGGCGACCACTTCGATCATCGACAGCGAGTTCGGCGACACGGTCGAGCCGATGATCAGGTCGACGTTGTTTTCGGAGATGAAGCGGCGGGTGTTCTTGACCGCCTGGGTGGTGTCGGACGCGTCGTCCAGCACGATGTAATTCACTTTTTGGCCGGCGATGGTGGTCGGCAGCAAGGCGATGGTGTTCTTTTCGGGGATGCCCAGCGACGCGGCCGGACCGGTGGTCGAGAGGGTCACGCCGACGTGCATTGCCAACGCAACCGACGTGGT
>NZ_AJHH01000737.1 GCF_000256565.1 Herbaspirillum lusitanum P6-12
GCCGGCGCAGGCCAGCATTGCCAACGCAACCGACGTGGTCAGGGCGTTGAGTTTTTGGACGAATTTCACTTGCTGTCTCCTTGGTTGATTTTCTGGTCACTTCCTGCTGCCTCACTTGCTTGCAGTGCTTGCAGCGCCCTGCCCGGATGAAACGGCTTGCAGCCGTCCCTCCCCGTCCCTTGCGCAGAAATGAGCAGCCCTCAACCTGGAGCTTTGTTCATTCCTGCCGTATTCTTTCCCCTGCTTCGGCCTGGCCGATGTCTTCCAGTCGCACTGCGCCGATGCCGCCGAACAACAGGTCCGACACCACCATCGCCATGCGCTCATGCGTCAGCCCGCCGTCGGGCTTGAGCCACATGAACATCCAGTTGATCATGCCGAACAACAGCATCGTCAACGGCTTTGCCATCTTGCTGGCATCCAGCTCGGGCCGCACGCCTATCATTGCCTGCGCCATGGCCCCAACCACTTTGCGCTCCCCGGCGAAGATGCGCTGCTGATCTTCCTCTTTCAGGAAGCGCACATCTTCGGTCAGCACCCGATGCTCGTTCTGGGCATCGGCGTATTCCTCGACAAATCGCTGCACCATCAGGCGCAGGCGCGGTTCCGGGGCCAGGTCCTGCTGCGCCACTTCATCGACCAGAGCACACAGGCGCTCGATATGGCCTTCGCAGATAAACATCAGCAACTGATATTTGTCCGACATGTAGTGATACAGCGACGCCTTCGACAGACCGCAAGCTTCCGCCACTTCATTCATCGACGTGCCGGGAAAACCATTACGCGCGAACAAGGTTGCCGCTTGCTCGATGATCAGGTCGCGCTGGTTATCAAATCCTGCTGCACGCTTGCGTGGCATGGTTTTATTCCTTTCAACAATTTCCAAGAAGCCGTGATTGTGCCGTAAATCAAAACTCTTAAGAAACATCGGCCATCTCTGCACGTTACAGCCGCCCTGCCCAGCTCCGTTGCGATGCATCTTTGACACGGTCAGAAAAAACTTCGAAAACATTATTGACCAACCGGTCGGTCGAAATTATTATTCCCTAAAAAACAGCGACAGGCAAATGCTTTTTTCCGGCCATCCCCGACCAAAAGCAGCCCCTGCAACGTTGCCAACGACAAGGCAGGCCGTCCAAGGGGCGGACCTGCAAAAGGAGACGCGGTGCCTTGTTACTCGATAGAAGGCGTGATCCCGGTGGTGGATCCCAGCGCCTACGTTCATCCGACCGCCGTATTGATCGGCGACGTGATCGTCGGACCGGATTGCTATATAGGACCGGCCGCCTGCCTGCGCGGCGATTTCGGCCGCATCGTCATACATCGCGGCGCCAACGTGCAGGACACCTGCGTGGTGCACGGCTTCCCCGCGCATGACACGGTGATCGAGGAAAACGGCCACATCGGCCACGGCGCCGTGCTGCACAGCTGCATCGTGCGCCGCGACGCGCTGGTCGGCATGAATGCAGTGGTGATGGACGACGCCGAAGTCGGCGAAGAAGCCATTGTCGCCGCCAGCGCCTTCATCCGCGCCGGCATGAAAGTGCCGCCGCGCTCGCTGGCTGCCGGCGTTCCGGCCAAGATCCTGCGCGAACTGACCGAGCAGGAAATCGCCTGGAAACGCGAAGGCACGCATACCTATCAGGACCTGACCAAGCGTTGCCTGGCCAGCATGAAGGAAGTCCAGCCGTTGCAAGAAATCGAAGCCGATCGCCCGAAGTTGAAAGCGCCCGCGGTGGAGCCGCTGATTGCGGCAAAGAGAAACTGAAGCCTCACCCTGTTTAGAAACAAGCAGTCGCGCCGCAGCGAATCACAGATCAACTCGCAGATCGGATCATCGATCACCGCTCGCGGCACTATCACCTCAGTGGAGATGAACATCATGTATGCACAACTGGTAGAAACCGGACTCAAGAACGTGCGCTCGGCCGACGAAATGAGCGAGGAAGAACGCGCATTCCAGGCGCGCATCGACGACGGCGTCAAGATCGAGCCGAAAGACTGGATGCCGGACGCCTATCGCAAGACGCTGATCCGCCAGGTGTCGCAACACGCGCACTCGGAGATCGTCGGCCAATTGCCGGAGGCGAACTGGGTCACGCGCGCACCGACGCTGGAGCGCAAGGCCGTGCTGCTGGCCAAGATCCAGGATGAAGCCGGTCACGGCCTGTATCTGTACAGCGCCGCCGAAACCCTCGGCGTGACGCGCGATCAGTTGCTGGCCGACCTGCATTCGGGCAAGGCCAAGTATTCCAGCATCTTCAATTACCCGACGCTGTCGTGGGCCGACATGGGCGCCATCGGCTGGCTCGTCGACGGCTCCGCCATCATCAACCAGATCCCGCTGTGCCGCTGCTCCTACGGTCCGTATGCGCGCGCCATGGTGCGCGTCTGCAAGGAAGAATCCTTCCATGCGCGCCAGGGCTACGACATCATGATGTCGCTGTGCAAGGGCACGCCGGAACAGAAACAGATGGCGCAGGATGCGCTCAACCGCTGGTGGTGGCCGTCGCTGATGATGTTCGGCCCGTCCGACGCCGCCTCGGTCAACAGCGCGCAGTCCGCGCAATGGCGCATCAAGCTGTTCTCCAACGATGAACTGCGCCAGCGCATGGTCGACCAGACCGTGCCGCAAGCCGAATACCTCGGCCTGACCGTCCCCGATCCGGACCTCAAATGGAACGAGGAAACCGGCCGCTACGATTTCGGCGCGATCGACTGGGAAGAATTCCACAACGTCCTGCGCGGCAACGGCCCTTGCAATCGCGAGCGCCTGCAGACGCGTAAGAAGGCCTACGACGACGGCGCATGGTTCCGCGATGCGCTGGTCGCCCACGCCGACAAAAAACAGACGGCACAAGCCGCCGCATAAGTACCTATCCAATACAACACAGCCATGACCGGCCACCTGTTTGCAGTGCGGCCGGTCCAGTCCAAAGGAAGAGATGATGAGTAAAGAATGGCCGCTATGGGAAGTTTTCATCCGCAGTCAGCACGGCCTGGCGCACAAGCACGTCGGCAGCCTGCACGCGCCTGACGCCGAGATGGCGATCAACAATGCGCGCGACGTCTACACCCGCCGCAACGAAGGCGTCGGCATCTGGGTGGTGCGCGCCGCCGATATCGTCTCCAGCAGCCCGGGCGACAAGGTCGCGCTGTTCGAGCCGGCCAACAACAAGGTGTATCGCCACCCGACCTTCTTCCCGATGCCGGAAGAAGTGAAGAACCTCTAACCTTGCGCTCAGGAAATCGGCATGTCAGATAAAGCAACTTATGTACGCCGCCTCGGCGACAACGCGCTGATCCTCAGCCAGCGCCTGTCCGAGTGGTGCGGCAAGGGTCCCGCCCTGGAAGAAGATATGGCCTTGACCAACGTCGCCCTGGACCTGATCGGCCAGGCGCGGCTGTGGCTGTCGTATGCCGCAGAACTGGAAGCCGCCGGCCGCAACGAAGATCAGTTGGCCTTCCTGCGTGACGCGCATCAGTTCAGCAACGTGCTGCTGGTCGAACAACCCAACGGCAACTACGCGGATACGCTGGTGCGCCAGTTCTTCTTCGACGCGGCGCATTACTTCCTGCTGGAAGCGCTGACGACCTCGACCGATCCGCGCATCGCCGGGATCGCGCAAAAGTCGATCAAGGAAGTAACCTATCACGTGCGCCGCAGCGGCGACCTGATCGTGCGCCTCGGCGACGGCACCGAACTGAGCCATCGCATGGTGCAGCAAGCTGTGGACTACCTGTGGCCGTACACCGGCGAACTGTTCAGCAGCGACGCCGCCGACCTGGCCATGCAACAGGAAGGCGTGGCGCCCGCGCCGGATGCGATCCGCGCGCAATGGCTGCAGCACGTGCAGGAAATCCTGACCGAAGCGACGCTGCAGACGCCGCCGGCCGACGCCTGGATGCAAAGCGGCGGCAAGCAAGGCAAGCACACCGAACACCTCGGCTTCCTGCTGGCGGAAATGCAGTTCCTGCAACGCGCCTATCCCGGAGCAACCTGGTGATCGCGAGCGCTTCCAGCCTGTCGACCGAGCAGCTCCAGGAACAGATCTGGAGCTGGCTGCACCTGGTCCCCGATCCTGAAATCCCGGTGATTTCGGTGGTGGACCTGGGCATCGTGCGCGACGTGCAAGTCAGCACCAGCACTGGCACGAGCGCGAACGACGAGCAGGAAGTGCAATGCACCATCGTGATCACCCCGACCTATTCCGGCTGCCCCGCCATGCAGGTGATTTCCCAGGAGATCGTCGCGGTGCTGGCGCAGCACGGCGTTGCCGGCGTCGCCATCCAGACCCGGCTGTCGCCGGCCTGGAGCACCGACTGGATGAGCGAGCACGGCAAGAGCCAGCTCAAGGGTTACGGCATCGCGCCGCCGGCGCAACAGGTGATCGACATCAGCGGCATCAGCCGCAAGCGCTTGCAGGCGCCCAAGGTGGCCTGCCCGCATTGCGGCTCGATGCACACCGTCGTGGTCAGCCAGTTCGGTTCAACCTCCTGCAAATCCCTGTACCAGTGCAAGGATTGCCTGGAGCCGTTCGATTATTTCAAAGCCCATTGATCCTTCAACAGGCGCCTCAGCACATCAGGCAGACACCCATCATGAGCAAATTTTATCCTCTGACCGTCGGCAACGTGAAGAACGAAACCCGCGACACCATCGTCGTATCGTTCGACGTGCCGGCCGAACTCAAACAGACCTTCCAGTACCAGCAGGGCCAGCACCTGACGCTGCGCTCCGAGATCAATGGCGAAGACCTGCGCCGCTCCTACTCGATCTGCTCGGCGGTGCAGGACGACCAGCTGCGCGTGGCGATCAAGCGCACGCAAGGCGGCGTCTTTTCGACCTGGGCCAACGACACGCTCAAGCCGGGCCAGAGCCTGCAGGTGATGCCGCCGATGGGCCACTTCAACCTGCCGCTGGACGCTGCCAACCAGAAACATTACCTGGCCTTCGCCGCCGGCAGCGGCATCACGCCGATGCTGTCGATCATCAAGACCACGCTGCTGGCCGAACCGGGCAGCCGCTTCACGCTGGTGTACGGCAACCGCGCATCGTCGTCGGTGATCTTCAAGGAAGAGCTGACCGACCTGAAGGACATCTATCTGGAACGCCTCAACGTGGTCTACGTCATGAGCCGCGAACAGCAGGATGTGGAGTTGTTCAACGGCCGCATCACGCGCGAGAAGTGCGACCAGTTCTTCAAGTCCTGGATTGATCTCGACGACATCGACGCCGCCTTCATCTGCGGCCCGGAAGAGATGCTCAACGCCGTCAGCGCATCGCTGCAGGCCAATGGCCTGGACAAGTCCGCCATCAAGGTCGAACTGTTCGCCGCCAGCATCCCCAAGCACAAAGCCGTGGCAGCGCGCCCGGTAGTCGGCAAGCAGGAATGCGAGGTCACCGTGATCGTCGACGGCTATCACACCGTCTTCACGATGGAGAAGGAAAAGGAATCGCTGCTGGACGCCGGCCTCAAGAACGGCATCGACATGCGCTACTCATGCAAGGGCGGCGTTTGCGCCACCTGCCGCTGCAAGATCGTCGAAGGCAAGGTCGACATGGACGCCAACTACTGCCTGGAAGACTATGAAATCGCACGCGGCTTTGTCCTGAGCTGCCAGAGCTTCCCGGTCACCGACAAGCTGCTGATCGACTTCGACCAGGACAACTGATCGCGTTGATCCTAGCTGTCCCAAAGTCGACCACACACAATCATTCAGGAGACCACATGTCGACCACCTTCTTTGAACGCCACCGCGCCACGCTGGACAAAGCCGTGCAAGCCATCGGCGAACGCGGCTACTGGAGCCCGTACAGCGAAAGCCCGAGCCCGCGCGTCTACGGCGAAACCGCCGCCGACGACGGCAAGGCCGCTTACGATGCGCGCCTGAACCGCCCGTTTGAAATCGACCAGGCCGGCACCACCGGCCGCATTGGCAGCGAAGTCTCCCCTTACGGCCCGGCGCTCGGCATCACCTATCCGAAGGCTGACATTGATCAGTTGTTGCAAGGCGTGGCCGCAGCCGGCGTCGCCTGGCGCAAGGCCGGTCCGGAAGTCTGGGCCGGCGTGGCGCTGGAAATCGTCGCCCGCCTGAATGCCCGCAGCTTCGAAATCGCCCACGCAGTCATGCACACCACCGGCCAGGCCTACATGATGTCGTTCCAGGCCGGCGGCCCGCATGCGCAGGACCGTGCGCTGGAAGCCATCGCCTGCGCCTGGCAACAGCTGCAACTGATTCCGGCCGAAGCGCGATGGGAAAAGCCGCAGGGCAAGCATGCTCCCCTGGTGATGCGCAAGACCTGGCGCATCGTGCCGCGTGGCATCGGCCTGGTGATCGGCTGCTGCACCTTCCCTACCTGGAACAGCTATCCCGGCCTGTTCGCCGACCTGGCGACCGGCAACACCGTGATCGTCAAACCACATCCGGGCGCGATCCTGCCGCTGGCGATCACCGTCGAGATCGCGCGTGCTGTCATCGCCGAAGCCGGCTACAACCCCGACGTCGTCACCTTGGTCGCGCATGAAGCCGGCGACAAGGTCGCCACTGAACTGGCGCTGCGCCCCGAGATCAAGCTGATCGACTTCACCGGCAGTTCCGCCAACGGCAACTGGCTGGAGCGCAATGCGGTGCAGGCACAGGTCTTCACCGAAAAGTCCGGCGTCAACCAGATCGTCATCGACTCGACCGCCGACTTCAAGGGCATGGCGCGCAATATCGCTTTCTCGCTGGTGCTGTACTCCGGCCAGATGTGCACCACGCCGCAGAACATCTATATCCCGAAAGATGGGATAGCCACCGCCGAAGGCCACGTGAGCTTTGATGCCGTAGTGGCTGCAATCGGCGAGGCGATCAGCAAATTGACCGGCGATCCGGTCAAGGCGGTGGAACTGCTGGGCGCGATCCAGAATACCGCCGTGCTCGATCGCATCGAGGCGGCGCGCAAGATGGGCGAGGTCGTGCTCGACAGCATGCCGCTGCAGCATCCGCAATTCCCCGAGGCGCGCATCCGTACTCCGCTGCTGGTGAAGACGGCCGGCGGCAAGGCCGTGACGGAAGAATTCTTCGGCCCGATCTCGTTCGCGGTCGCCACCGACAGCACGGCCGAGAGCATCAGGCTGGCCGAGCAAACCGTGCGCGAGCATGGCGCGCTGACGCTGTCGGCCTACACCACCGACGCCGCCGTCAAGGAAGCACTGGGCGACGCCGCCGCCGAAGCCGGCGTGGCGTTGTCGCTGAACCTGACCGGCGGCGTGTTCGTCAATCAGTCGGCGGCCTTCAGCGACTTCCACGGCACCGGCGCCAATCCGGCCGCCAACGCCGCGCTGGCCGATACGGCCTTTGTCGCCGGCCGTTTCCGCGTGGTGCAGACCCGCGAACCTGTCTAACCAGTTAGGAATCCGCCATGCAATACGAATCCATCCTGTTTGAAAACACCGACGGCGTCGCCGTCATCACGCTGAACCGGCCCGACAAGCTCAACAGCTTCACGGTCGCCATGCATCTGGAAGTGCGCGATGCGCTCGACAAGATCGCCGCCGATCCGCGCGGCGGGCGCCGGCGCGAATATTCCGCTGGCGTGCGACATCGTGCTGGCGGCGCGTTCGGCCAGTTTCGTTGAAGTGTTCTGCAAGCTGGGCCTGCTGCCGGACACCGGTGGCACCTATTTCCTGCCGCGCCTGGTGGGCACGGCGCGCGCCATGGGCATGGCGCTGCTGGGCGAGAAGATCAGCGCCGAACAGGCCGAGCGCTGGGGCCTGATCTGGAAGTGCGTCGACGACGACCAGCTCATGGAAGAAGCCCACGCGATGGCCGCCCATTTCGCCCGTGCTCCCACCAAGGGACTGGCCGCCACCAAGGCCACGCTGTACGCCAGCCCGGCGCACACCCTGCCCGAACAGCTGGACCTCGAACGCGACACCATGCGCGCCCTGGGCCGCAGCCGCGATTACCGCGAGGGCGTGACGGCCTTCCTGGAAAAGCGCGCGCCACAGTTCACAGGACAATGACATGAACAACCGCAAGTATCCACACGCCCTGTCCCGCAGCGCCCTCGTGGCCGTCATCGGCAGCGGCACCATGGGCGCAGGCATTGCCCAGGTGGCGGCCGTGGCCGGTCATCCTGTGCTGCTCTACGACAGCCGCGAAGGCGCGGCGGGCAAGGCCATCGGCGCCATCTGTACCAATCTCGACAAGCTGGTCAGCAAGGACAAGCTCACGCCGGCACTGGCGCAGGCGGCCAGCCAGCGCATCTCGGTGGCGCAGTCGCTGGAGGAATTGCACCAAGCGGACCTGGTGATCGAAGCCATCGTCGAGCAGTTGGCGGCCAAGCATGAATTGTTCGGCAAGCTGGAAGCCATCGTCAGTACGCGCTGCATCCTGGCCACTAATACCTCCTCGCTTTCCATCACCCAGATCGCGGCCGGGTTGCAGCATCCCGAGCGCGTGGTGGGCATGCATTTCTTCAACCCGGTGCCGTTGATGGCGCTGGTCGAAATCATCAGCGGCCTGGCCAGCGATGCGGCCGTGGCCGAGTGCGTGTACGACACCGCGCTGGCCTGGGGCAAGAATCCGGTGCACACCAAATCGACGCCCGGCTTCATCGTCAACCGCGTGGCGCGTCCGTATTACGCCGAAGCGCTGCGCATCCTCAACGAACAAGCGGCCGGGCCGGCCACCATCGACGCCATCCTGCGCGAAGCCGGCGGCTTCCGCATGGGACCGTTCGAGCTGATGGACCTGATCGGTCATGATGTCAATTTTGCGGTGACGCAATCGGTATTCCATGCCTACTTCACCGATCCGCGCTTTACGCCGTCGCTGATCCAGCAGGAACTGGTCAATGCCGGTTTCCTCGGACGCAAGAGCGGGCGCGGCTTCTATCGCTACGGCGAGGCCGCCGGGGCGCCGCGGCCCGAGACCGAACGGGACTACCCAAAGCCGACGGCCACGCCGCAACTGTACGGTGACCATCCGCTGGTGGAGATGATCCATACGCGCTATCCAGGCCAGGTGCAACGTCATCCGGCGCGCCCCGACCAATTGCTGATGAAGGTGAACGCAGCATGCCTGTGCATCACCGATGGCCGCAGCGCCACCCTGCGCGCCTGGGAGCACCAGGAGCCCGACCTGGTGCTGGTCGACCTGGCGCTGGATTACGCCGATGCGACCCGCCTGGCCCTGGCCAAGGCCGACCAGTGCCGCCCCCAGCGCTATGCAGAAGTGGCGGGCGTGCTGCAGGCCTGCGGCCTCGATCTCTCACCCATGCAGGACGTGCCGGGCATGGCGGTCATGCGTACTGTGGCGATGCTTGCCAACGAAGCCGCCGATACCGTCAACCAAGGCGTGTGCAGCGCCGCCGACGCCGACATGGCGATGCAGAAAGGCGTCAACTATCCGCGCGGGCCGTTGGCCTGGGCCGACGCCATCGGACTCGATACCGTCGCCGAAGTGCTGTCGCACCTGGCCGCCGCCTATGGCGAAGACCGCTATCGCGTGTCGCCGCTGATCATGAGAAAAACCGCAAGCAAAGGACAGTTCCATGCCTGAAGCAATCATCAACGCCGCTGTTGTATTGAACCCTGAAGAAGCGCAGGCCCTGGCCGAAGCCACCGCCAAGTCCATGTACGCACGCGACAACGCCACGCAGGCGCTGGGCATGAAGATCCATGAAGTACGTCCCGGCTATGCGCGCTTGTCGATGCTGGTGCGTTCGGACATGCTCAACGGTCACGCGTCCTGCCACGGCGGATTCATCTTTGCGCTGGCCGACAGCGCGTTCGCGTTTTCGTGCAACAGCCGCAACCAGGCCACGGTCGCGTCCGGCTGCAGCATCGAGTACCTGGCGCCCGGCGCGGTCAACGACGTGCTGACGGCGGAAGCCATCGAACAATCGCTGGCGGGACGCACCGGCGTCTACGACATCACCGTCACCAACCAGGACGGCAAGCGCATTGCGCTGTTCCGCGGCAAGTCGTATCGCATCAAGGGCGAAGTCATCGCCGGGTTCGACGCGACGGCCCTGGCGAAAAATGCAGCTGTGCCTGTGTCCTGAACATTTGAACATCGCCACAAGCACCGATTTAAAAGCGCCCATTAAAAACGATCGCTCATAGAGCTGATCCCGTACGGAGACTCTCATGCAACAAGGTTCCAGATTGATCCCTCGCACTTGTGCCGCTCTCGCGCTGGTCGCTTGCACCACCCTCGCGTCGACCGGTCGCGCCGCATCGGATCCGGCTTCGGACCGCGTTGCCGTTCCTGCCGGCAAGATCACGATCAAACGCGACGGCTATGGAATTCCGCACGTGTACGCCAACGATGTGCGTGGCCTGTTTCACGGATTCGGCTATGCGGTCGCCGAGGACCGCCTGTTCCAGATGGAAATGGCCCGCCGCGCCGTGCTCGGCACCGTCGCCGAAGTGATGGGGCCGGCCTATATCGCGCTCGACAAGGGAAGCCGCTCCGGCTTCACGCCCGCCTCCATCCACGCACAGATGGCTGCGCTGTCCGCCGACGACAAGGCCATCTTCGACGGCTATGCCGCCGGCTTCAACGCCCGTGTCACCGAGGTGCTGCAGGCGCAGGCAACGCTGCTGCCCAGGCAGTTCATCGACGCAGGCTTCAAGCCAAAAGCCGACTGGACGGGTTACGACGTGGCCATGATCTGGATCGGCACCATGGCCAACCGCTATTCCAATGTGAGCAGCGAAGTCGCCAACCTGCGATTGCTGGATCAACTGCGCAAGGCGCGGGGTGATGTCGCCGGCCGCCAGTTGTTCGACCAGATCCGTTGGGTGGAAGACCCTCTCGCGCCAACCACCGTGCCGCGCACGGCTGCCACCCTCAAGACGGCGTCGTCGACTGTCGATCTTGCGCCCGTCTCGCCCGAATTGCTGGCCGCTCGCAACGACATTGACGCGGCCCGCCGCGGCGTTGCCGAGCCATGGACACGCCCGATCGCCAGCAACCTCTGGATCGCCGGACCGGACAAAACCACCGACGGCAGCACGGTCTTCATCAACGGCCCGCAGTTCAACTGGTTCAATCCGTCCTATGTGTTCGGCATCGGCCTGCACGGCGCCGGTTTCGACGTCACCGGCAATACGCCGTTCGCGTATCCCGTGGTCCTCTTCGGCACCAACGGCAAGATCTCCTGGGGCGCCACCGCCGGCCCGCTGGACGTGAACGACATGTACCAGGAGAAGCTCAGCCCGGCCAATCAACACGAGTATCTGTTCAACGGAACGACGCGCCCGATGACCAGGCGCACCGAGGTGATCCATGTCAAGGACCAACCCGATCAGAGCGTGGACGTCTACGCCACCGCACATGGCATCGTCACCAACTTCGACTTGCCGAATGGCGCCGCCTATACGATGAAGCGCAGCTGGGACGGCTACGAACTGGAGTCCTTGCTTGGCTGGATCCATTCGATGCAGGCGACGAACTGGGATCAGTGGCTGGCGCAGGCCTCGCGCGTGGCCATCACCATCAACTGGTACTACTCGGACACCAAGGGCAACATCGGCTACGTGTCTCCCGGCCGTCTGCCGATTCGCCCGGCCGCGCAGGACATCCGGCTGCCCGCCGTGGGCGACGGTTCGATGGAATGGCTTGGCATCCGCCCCTTCAGCGACAACCCGAAGACTTTCAATCCGGCACAGGGATACATCGCCAACTGGAACAACCAGTCAGCGCCAGGCGCAGTGAGCGACGGCGGCAACTATTCGGTGGTGGACCGCGTGCGCGAGTTCACCGCGCGCCTCGAGGCCAAGCCAAGACTGACGCCTGATGAGCTGTGGGCGCTCAATCGCATCACCGCCTACGCGGACACCAACGCCCGCTACATGGTGCCTTTCGTCGTCGAGGCCACGCGTGACCTTCCGGCCAATGATCCTGCACGCCGCGCCGCGCAGTTGCTGGCCAACTGGAATATGCTTAACGACGATCCGGCCGAACGCGGTGTGTACGACAGCCCCGCCACCACGCTGATGATGCACTGGCTACCCATCCTCTACAAAAAGGTGCTGTCCGACGACCTGCCGCCCGAGGTGTTCGCGGCCTATGCGGACAACGGCTATGCCGGCAGCACGCAGGTGGCCAGCATCCGTCCCGGTAACGGCATGAAACTGATCTACAACGCGCTGCTGGGCTCCAGGTCCGGTGTTCCGCAAACCTACGACTTCTTCAATGGCGAAGACAAGAACGCAGTGCTGCGCGCCACACTCGCGCAGGCCATGGCCGAACTTGAGACGCGCTATGGCCGCGATACCGCGACATGGCGCACGCCGGTGGTGAAACACCTGTTTCTCACCAGCAATTTCATCGGCGCACCGCAGGCGGGTGCGGACGAACTGTTGACACTGCCGAGCTTCATGAACCGCGGCTCGCAAAACGACAAGATGGTGCTCAGTGCGCGTGGCATCACGCTATGCACGGCTGCACCACCCGGCCAGAGCGGCTTCATCGCACCAGATGGCCGCAAGTCGGTGCACTATGCCGATCAGATGACACTGTTCAAGGACTTCGGTTGCAAGGTCGAGGCGGTGACGCCCGCCGAGGTTGACAGTCACACCGAATCGACGAAGCAACTGAGCTACTGAACGCCGGCCGGCAAGGCGCCAATTCAGAAATTAAGAACCAAAAAACGATTACCCATAGAGTAGATCCCTCACGGAGACCACCATGCCACAACGCACCCCACAACCAGGCGACCTGGAAGCCATCGAAACCGCCAGCAAGGACGAACTGCAGGCCTTGCAATTGCAGCGCATGAAGTGGTCGCTCAAGCACGCGTACGACAACGTGCCGCATTACCGCGCGTCGTTCGATGCCGCCGGCGTGCATCCCGACGATCTGAAGACGCTGGCCGATCTGGCGAAATTCCCGTTCACGGGCAAGAAGGACCTGCGCGACAATTATCCATTCAACATGTTCGCAGTGCCGCGCGAGCAGGTCGTGCGCATCCACGCCTCCAGCGGCACCACCGGAAAGCCGACCGTGGTCGGTTACACCCAGAACGACATCGATACCTGGGCCACCGTGGTTGCGCGCTCGATCCGCGCAGCGGGCGGCCGCAAGGGCGACATCGTGCATATCTCCTACGGCTACGGCCTGTTCACCGGCGGCCTGGGCGCACACTACGGCGCCGAGAAGCTGGGCTGTACGGTGATCCCGATGTCCGGCGGACAAACTGAAAAACAAGTCCAGCTGATCCAGGACTTCAAGCCGAGCATCATCATGGTCACGCCGTCGTACATGCTCAACATCATCGAAGAATTCCAGCGCCAGGGCCTGGATGCGGTCGACAGCTCGCTCAAGGTCGGCATCTTCGGCGCCGAGCCTTGGACCGACGCCATGCGCGCCGAGATCCAGGCGCGCGCCGGCATCGACGCGGTCGACATCTATGGCCTGTCCGAAGTCATGGGACCGGGCGTGGCCAGCGAATGCATCGAAAGCAAGGACGGCCCGGTGATCTGGGAAGACCATTTCTATCCCGAAATCATCAACCCGGAAACCGGGGAAGTACTGCCGGACGGTTCCGACGGCGAACTGGTGTTCACCTCGCTGACCAAGGAAGCGCTGCCGATCATCCGCTACCGCACGCGCGACCTGACGCGCCTGCTGCCGGCGACCTCGCGCTCGATGCGCCGCATCGGCAAGATCACCGGCCGCTCCGACGACATGCTGATCATCCGCGGCGTGAACGTGTTCCCGACCCAGATCGAGGAACTGATCCTGAAGATGCCGAAGCTGGCGCCGCAGTACCAACTGGTGGTCGGCCGCAACGGCCATCTCGACACGCTGGGCGTGACCGTCGAACTGCGTCCCGAAGTCGCGCTGTCCGCCGGCGACATCGACGCGCTGGCGCGCGAACTGCAGCACCACATCAAGACGCACGTGGGCGTAACCACGGCGGTGCAGGTGGTCGCGAGCGGCAAGATCGAGCGGTCGGCCGTGGGCAAGGCCAAGCGCGTGGTCGATCAACGTCCGAAGGTGGTGCATGAAGCGCCCGCCGGCGCCATCTGAACGACACGAACCAATCTCTATTTAGCCATCCGGCAACAGACAAGGAACATCATGGAAGCTTTTATCTGCGACGCCATCCGCACCCCTTTCGGCCGCTTCGGCGGCGCCCTGTCCGGCGTGCGCGCCGATGACCTGGCCGCCTTGCCGATCCGTGCGCTGATCGAGCGCAATCCCGGCGTCGACTGGACCAAGGTGGACGACATCATCTACGGCTGCGCCAATCAGGCCGGCGAGGACAACCGCAACGTCGCGCGCATGGCCGGGTTGCTGGCAGGCTTGCCGGTCGAGGTGCCGGGCACCACGCTCAACCGCCTGTGCGGCTCGAGCATGGACGCGGTCGGCACCGCGGCCCGCGCCATCAAGGCCGGTGAATGCGACCTGGTGATCGCCGGCGGCGTGGAGAGCATGACGCGTGCGCCGTTCGTGATGGCCAAGGCGGAGTCTGCTTTCTCGCGTTCCGCAAAGATCGAAGACACGACCATCGGCTGGCGTTTCATCAATCCGCTG
>NZ_AJHH01000738.1 GCF_000256565.1 Herbaspirillum lusitanum P6-12
CGGCGCGCACCTGCTGCTGATCACGCTCAACCGCCCGGACGTACGCAATGCGCTGCGCAACAACAGCCTGCGCGAAATCGTCGCGGAGCTGGCGCTGGCGGAAGCCGACGACAGCATCCGCGTAGCGGTCGTCACCGGCGGGGCGAAGGTATTCGCCGCCGGCGCCGACATCAACGAGATGGCGCAGACCGACGCCATCGGCGCCCTGCTCGACGTCCGTCCGCAGTATTGGAAAGCCATCGCCGGTTTCAGCAAACCGCTGCTGGCTGCTGTCAATGGCTATGCCTTGGGCGCCGGTTGTGAAATGCTGATGCACGCTGACATCGCCATCGCCGGCCGCGGCGCCAAGATCGGCCAACCGGAAATCAACCTCGGCACCATTCCCGGCGCAGGCGGCACGCAGCGTCTGATTCGGACCGTCGGCAAGCCGCTGGCGATGAAGATGGTGTTGAGCGGCGAGCTCCTGTCGGCCGACGCGGCACTGGCGGCGGGCCTGATCGCCGAAGTCGCCGACGACGAGAACACGCTGCCACGTACGCTAGCGCTGGCCGAGACCATCGCCGCCAAGTCGCCGTTGGCGTTGCGGCTGGCGAAGGAAGCCATGCTCAAGTCGTATGAACTGGGACTGGAAGCGGGACTGAACCTGGAGCGGAAATCGTTTTCGTTGCTGGCGGCCAGCGAGGATCGGCGTGAAGGAATTGCGGCGTTCAAGGAAAAGCGCACGGCGCAGTTCGTCGGACGTTGAAAAGGAAGCTGAAGTTGCGGTTGGAGTTGTAATTGCAGTTGTAGCCGGAGTGAAATCGTCAGTAAAGGCATTCCCGGTTCTGCGGTGATTTTTGCAATGAAAAAGCCGGTCA
>NZ_AJHH01000739.1 GCF_000256565.1 Herbaspirillum lusitanum P6-12
TTTTTCATATGCGCGATACGGTCATACTGTCATACGGCCGGTCAGCGCGTCACACTTGTTCCTGCGGTCTTCCCGATCTTCAGATCCTGCTTCTTGCCGGCTTCTTGCGGCAGAAACTCGCAGCGTGCCTCGGCCGTGTCGAATACGATGCCCTTGGCGTCCTTTGGACGCGGCGGCAACTGGTATTGCACCGAACATTGCGCGTTCGCCGCTTCGCCCCAGCGCACCAGCAGCTTTCCCTGATCCTCGTTCGAGGCGCGTACGAACACGCGGCCGCCCTGCCCGGCCAGACCGACCGAATTGCCCTGCGCATCCAGCACCTCGGCACCGAAGGGGACGCCGTCGCCGTTCGGCAGCGTCACCTGGAACAGGATGGAACGGCCGGTCACGGTCGGATACTTCAACATCACGACCGCGCCTGCCCTCGGCGCCACGCGTTGACTGGTCAGCGCCAGTTCGACGTCGGTCGACGAACCTTTCGGATCAATGGCGATTTCATTGAGGCGGTATGGCGTCATGTAAGGCACGACGGCGTAGCCGCGGCCGTCCACCCTCACGCCGGCGGTATTGACCGATGCGCCTTCGGCGTCGCGCGCTTCGACGATGCCGATGGTTTCGCCCACGGACTGCGCCAGAGTGACGCCACCGGGATGGGCGACGATGGCGCCGGACGCCTGCGCCGACATTTGTGTCGCACCGCCGTTGGTGTAACCGTAGCTGCCGCCGACGTTGGCGTAAGCGGCCCGATACTGGCCGTTGACCGATGCATTCGACGAAAACGGACTTTTGCTGGCGCTCACGCCGTAACTGAAAGCGTTGTCCTCTCCCAGCACGCCGCTGAGGGTTGACTGCAGGCTGCTCCCGCCGGCGCTGTCCTTGCTGACGCTGGTGCTCAGGGTTGGCGAATGCACTTCGCGTCCGAGCGGCATGGAAGCGCTGGCGTAGTACTGCGTGCTGGTGGCGCCGGATGCGAGGTCTTTTTGGCGCTGCAGGTAGACGCTATAGGAAATCATCTTCCAGTTGTTGTTATAGCCGGCCTGGTATTGCATCGTCGATCCATCGCGATTCCAGTAATTCTGCATGGAGCTGCTGAGGTAAAAAGAACCGTTCTTTTCGCCCAGCGATTGATTGACCAGGAGTTGCAGCTGGCTGCGCTGGCGATCAATCCGGCTGCCCGGGAATCCCTTGGCGAGCAGATCTTTCGCCTGCAGCAGATCTTGCAGGCGCATGAAGCCGCTGCTGGAATAGCGATACGCCGCGAGCGACAGGTTGGTGCCGATATCCTTTAACAGCTTGCTGTAGTCGGCCCGGTAGCTCTGGCCGGAGCGCACGTCCTGCTCCGAGACCTTGGCGTTCGACTGCGTCACGCTTGCTGAAAACGCGCCGATCCCGGTATTCAACGCGGTGCCGCCGACCGCCGACAGATAATCGTTTGCAACCTGGGCGCCACCGAACAGCGTCAGACTGTTGGTCATGCCACGCTCATAGGTGGCCTGGACGAAATTGACCTGCGGCAGTCCGTTGTCGCGTGTGCGGCCGGCCGTGACACTGTAGCGGCCGACACCGGGACGCAGCAATTGCGCCACGGATGCATACGGCACGGTAAAGCTGCTGCGGCTGCCGTCGGCTTCCGTGATCACCACCGACAGGTCGCCGCCGTAACCGGTCGCGTACAGGTCGTTGATTTCAAACTGGCCCGGCGCGACCGTGGTTTCGTAGAGGATGTTGCCGCTCTGGGACACCGTCACCTTGGCGTTGGTCCTGGCGATGCCGCGCACCGCCGGCGCATACCCGCTCAGGGAATCGGGCAGCATGCGGTCGTCGGAGGCCAGCCGCACGCCGCGGAACGAAAAACTGTCGAAGAACTGGCCCGGCGTGAACGTATCGCCGATGGTCAGTTGGCTTTTCAAGTCGGTCAGATCGCGTTGCAAATAGGTCGCGGTGTTCTGGAACCTTGTGTCGCCGCTGCTTTGCTTGGTCAACGCCGAAAAATTGCGCAGACGCCAGTCGCCGAGGTTGACGCCGCCGTTGAGGCCCAGGTAATAGGAAGTGCTGGACTGCAGGCCCGGCGTGCTGGTGCGATAGGCATTGAAGTTGTAGCCGAGGATCGCCGCATTGACGCCGCGATCCCAGAATTCCGGATTGACGTAGCCGCGCGCCTGCCTGCGCACTGATATCTGCGGCAAGCTGACGTTCAGGCGCAATTCGGCATTGTCGAACAACGCGGTCGCGCTGGGGATCAGATCCTCAAGTTTGAGGCAGCTTTCCGGCGTCATCTGCCTGATGGCTGCAAGCGCCTCGGGCGAGAGTTTTTCAAAGTCGACGCCGGCCATGTCGAGGAAAGAACGGTCGGCACAAAACACCACGTTGTTCGGATCATCGCTGACGCTGCGAAGCACCACATCCGACCGCCCCATCCACGCCTCGTTCACATAAACGTCGGCGCGATAGGTGCCGGCCTGGACCGGATTTCCGTTCTTGAAGCGCGACAAATCCACCGACTTGCCATCCTTGCGCAACAGGAACTGATCGTTGAACTGCGCTTGCGCCAATGCAGTCGGCTTTTTCTCTGCATGCGCGGCCCAGGATGGCAGCGCCGCAAGCATGACCAGGATCATGTTGCACAACGGCTTGCGCTTGAATGTCTGTCGAATGGGTTCCATGGTTTCTACCGTGTCCTCTTGCGAGGACTTTCTGCGTTTCAATGATGGTGAAGAGATGATCTGCATAAGACTTCGAGTCCCGTTGCGATCACTTCGATACGGTTCCTTCGCCAACGACGGCGCCGCCGTAGTCGTTCAGGAATTCGAATTTCACTTTCTGCCCGCCGGCAGGCGTGCTCTTGAGGTCCTTGAGCGGAAACTTCTGGGTGCCGCCCGGCGCCACCATACCGCCCTCGCTGTTCATGATGTCGGGTCCGCCTTCCACGTTGGAGGCCAGGCCGGCATTGATGAGACTGAAGTAATACGGCGTGGGGTTTCTGAGTTCGAGCGCGTAGCCGGAACCTTCGCGCACGACAGTCCATGCAAATTGCGCCGGCCCCTTGTAATACGCGTCCTGGTTATCCAGCGCCTTGGGACGATAAAACACCTTGATGCGTGTACGGAAAGCCATCTGCATGAAGTTGGCGTTTTCTTCTTCCAGCTCGACCGGACGCGGCGGCACTTCGAGCAGGTTCAGGTAAAAAATCGTTTCCTTGTCCTGCGGCAGGGGTTCGCGCGTATGGATCATGCGCAGCGTCTGTCCTTTGCCCGGCTCGATACGGAACAGGGGCGGCGTCAGGATGAACGGCACCTTGGTTTCATCCGGCTTGGCGCTGATATCGCCGGCGTCCATCCACATCTGCACCAGGCCGGGGGACACGCCTTCGTTGCTGAGGCGCACCGAGACTTCTTTTTCGCTGGACGGAAAAATGACGCGTGTGCCGTGGATGATCACGCTTGCCCAGCTGGAGGCAGTGCTGGCCGCCAGCAACAAGGCAACGGCCGTTCTTGTTATGTTGCGTTTCATTTGAATCCTTTTTCGCTGCGATGAATCCGGGTGACGGAGCGATGCCCGACACCCGGGTTCCAGCATAAAGATGGCATCAAAGAAAACCGGCCGAAGACTGGCCCTCTTCTTTGAACCGAACGACTTATTGGAAGTCGAGGCTGTACTGAACGCTGGTGATGACCGTACCGGCTGTCGCTGCACCGGTTGCCACATACTTGGAGCCGTACACGAGTGTCGCAGCGCCGGAGCCTGCGGCACCGGCGAGCGGCACGTACTGGGTGTTTTGCGAAGCTGCACCGACAGCGACATCCGTACCGTCCTGATTGATCAGGCCGACCTGAACGTTGGTAGCCGTACCTGTTGAATTCCGCAGACGGCGGGTAGTGGCGTCAACTGTCGGACCGCCTTCGAAGAAAGCGCGCACAGCGCCGTTTGCGGCAGGACTAGCGCCGTTTTGGGAGCAACCGGTCAGCGTGATCCTGATCGAATCGTTGACAACACCCGCGGTTTGGCCGGCAGCTGCCAGCGCCGTGGTTGGCACTCGCGGCATGTTGACTGCGAAGCTCGGGGTGCCGCCGTTGATGGTGCAGGTCTGGGCAGTAATGGTGCCGTTGAAGGTAATGGTGCCGTCAGCCGCCTGGGAAACGGCTGGCGCAGCTGCAACAGCCAGCAAAGAAGACAGAATGATTTTTTTCATGGTGATACTCCAAATTGAATTTAAAAATTTTCGCAATTCATGCAGATGCCTGAACCTGCAAAAAATCTCGCCACACATTCATCCGATAACGCCGGACGACGTTGCATTGCGTAGCGCGACCTTGCGTTGAACATGTCGGTTTGTTGCTCTGACAAATTCATCACAGGACGCATCATAGGGATTCACCGATACCAAAAATATAAGAAAAATCTCAAACTGATTTTGGTGAAAAAATCCGACAGAAATCCATTGAGACAAGCACGAATATTGCAGAGCGTGGCGCGACGCGGCGCCGTCAAAAATGAGTTTTGACGGCGTTCCCTGCTCCGGCACTACGATTCCGTGTGCGGAAAAGAATGGTTTTCAGGAAGAGAAGAAAGAAGGGACGCGCGCATCTCGCATCACAAGCTGCGGAGGAAAAACCGGAAAAGGAAGAAAAGAAAGAGCGCGCCCCATCTGCTGCGCTCTGTCGAAGACGATTGTTGGCTACTTTCGCGACGGACGGGATCCATCGCGGTTCCCTGGCAGCTTCAATCTTTTTTTGTCGCGTGTGCCACTGTTGCGAACACCAAAATTTTTATCGGGAGATAAAAATCAGATCATGCCGGTTGCGTACGCGTACTTGATCAAGTCTGCGTCAGTAGACAAGCCCAGCTTGCGCATGGCGTTGTTCTTGTGCGTGCTGACCGTGCTGGGCGTGCGCGACAGGCGATCGCAGATATCGCCCAGCGAGCAGCCGCCGACGAACAGGCGCATTACTTCCAGCTCGCTCATGGTGAGCTCTTTGTTTTGCGTGAACGCGTCGCCTTGCGCCCAGCTCATTTCGAGTTCGCCGCGTAGCGACACCGGGAAATAAACTTGCTTGGTCGATTGCGTGGCCAGACAGGCGTTGACCAGTTCGTCGGCTTTTTCCTTCTTGCTGATGACCGAGAAGACGCCCATGCGATACAGGCGCTTGACCACGGCGCTGTTGCTCATGGCGGTGTAGACGATCAGCTTGGTGGACGGAAACTCGGCGCGGATGCGCTTGATCAGCACGAAGCCGTCGGCCTCGTCCCCTCTGTCGGTCGGCATGGCGAAGTCGGTGATGACCACTTCGCATGGCGTGCGCTGCAAGGACTCCAGCAGTTCATCGCCGGTGTGCGCCATCAGCACGATACGGAATTCCGGCAGGCGACCCAGTTCATGCTTGAGTGCATTAAGCACCACCGGATGATCGTCCGCAATCGCGATTTGCAGAACCTTATTCAAAATTAAACTCATACATTCTCCTATCATTAATTTGCACGCTTAGCGGCTTCAACCATACGCACATCGTGCATGTGCGATATGCCCCTCAAAAAATATATGATCTGGAGTGGCCGCCGTCTTGCTTGGTTCCCGGCTGCTTTTTCGCCAATCTGCGCAAAGCGTTTTTTCTCCTATGAAGCCGCTATTTTTTTAAATTGTGAAAAAGCAACAGCAAACAAAATTATCGCGACATATAATCTAGAAAAAATTCAATAAATCACAAGCAATACCCTCTCAAACTCTCGAAAAAATTCGATATACCATCGGATTGCATAGCCCGTTTCAGCAGCCAATTTTTCGAGGAGTATCTTTGCCATGTCCACCACTACCCGCTTCCAGCGCCTTGCCGTCTTTGGCCTCATCAGCACGTGCTCTTCATTGGCTTTCGCCGTTGGAGGAACCATACGCTTTTCCGGTGCGATAGTCGAACCGGCTTGCACCGTACAAAACCAAACGATAGACATGAAAACGCTGGCCGCGTCACGCACCGGCGGCAAGATCCCCTTGAACGTATATTGCAACGCTAATCAGTCGGTGCAGATTTCGATGCAGGACATGGGTACGGCGACCGGCCGCAAGACGTTCGACGGCGGTGTTGCCGGTGCGGAAGTTGCCATCAGCCATGGCGCGGCGCCGGTCGGTCCGGGCGATGTCATCAACTACAGTTTCAAGGGAAAGCAGGCGATGTCCGTTCCGTTGACGGCGACCTTGCGCAAGGCGGCGAACATCGACGCGGCCGCAATGCACAGCAGCGTGCTGGTGTCTTTCGATTATCGCTAGGAAAATGCACGCGGACTGCTTCGCCATCTGGTATAGCGCGTCCGTTGCGCATCCTCACTACCGTCACCAATAATCTTCAGTGATGAACTGCCCTCCGCCGGCGCGGCGGCATGGGCCGAGTCCGCGCTCGCGCAGGATCTCGCGCACTTCGGTGATCATGTCGGGATTGCCGCAGACCATCAGGCGCGATGCGTCGGCATTGATGGCCAGCCCGGCTTTGCGTTCGAGGCTGCCATCGCGCAATGCGCTGGTGATGCGTCCGTGCAGGCGGTCGGGATGTGCGGCGCCATCGTCGCGCGTGGTCATGGGGATCAGCTGCAAGCGGCCCGGCAGGTTTTGGGCTGCCGCCTGCTCGCGCAAGCTTTCAAATTTTTCCCGGTAGGTCAGTTCTTCTTCGTGACGCACGCAGTGCACCAGCACCAGGTTGCGGAATTGCTGCCAAACTTCACGCTGCTGCAGGATGGAGACATACGGTCCCAGGCCGGTGCCGGTCGCCAGCATCCAGAAGTCGTCGCCGCCGCTGAAACGGTCCGGCGTCATGAAGCCGTAGCTGAGTTTTTCCAGCCATACCGGATCGCCCGGTTTCAGGGCGTTGAGCGCGGTGGTGAACAGGCCATTGGGAACCACGATGGCGTAATACTCCAATTCGTTTTCGGTCTCGGCCGAGGTGATCGAATAGGCGCGCCAGACCATTTCGCCGTTGACCTGCAAGCCCAGCCGCGCAAACTGGCCGGGCGTAAAACGATATTCAGCGGGTCGCGTGGTCCGGAAGGTCAGCAGTTTGTCGGTCCAGCGATGCACGGAAACCAGGGTTTCCTGCGTGGCTTTTTCGGTTGCCGGGATTTGCGCGTTCACGTCCTTGCTCCTTTTCTGCGTCCTAACGTCCAGCGACGTTTAAGAAAAATCTCAAAAATGCCCTGTACAGGGCTTGCTTCATTGCGTCTGCCGCTTTGCCGGATACAATGGCGGCTGGTGGTCGCGAAGAATCGTTCGCACGTCCGTTCGCTCCTTCAATAGCCATGAGCCTTGCAGGGGAACTAATCCCCTCCGGCAGGGCCACAACCTACATCCTAACCGCACTTCCGCCTGAACGCCCCGGCAAGTGCTCGATTACAAAAAGCCAGAACCAACGAACACCCGATGAAATGGACTTGCCGATTAGCGATTGCCCTCCTGTCCTGCGCTGCCGGCGCGGCGCATGCCGCCTACAAGGTTGAGATCACCGCACCCGATACGCTCAAGAAAATCCTGAAAGAACACCTCGATCTGGTGCGCTACCAGGATCGCGCCGACCTCAGCGAAGAACAATTGCAGTTCCTGCTCGACACCGTCAGCGACCAGGTGGTGCAGTTGGCCTCGACCGAAGGCTATTTTTCGCCCAGGACCGAAGTCCGTCTGGACAAGGACGGCAAGCAGGAAAAAGTGGTGCAGCTGCATGTCGACGCCGGCCCGCAGACCAAGATCAACTCGGCTGACGTCGGCGTCTCCGGCGCGGCCGCCGAACAAGACCCCGCCCGTGTCAGCGATATCCGGGAAACCTGGGCGCTGCCGCCGTTCCGCCAGGAAGATTGGGACAAGGCCAAGAACCAGGGCCTGGACAAACTGCAGCAACAGAAATACGCCGCCGCCCGTATCGCCGAGTCGCAGGCCAGCATCGATCCGGACGACCAGCAGGCCGACCTGAGCGTGCACTACGACAGCGGCCCGCGCTTCACGCTCGGTCCTCTGCAGATCAGCGGCACCAAGCGCTATCCGGAAAGCATCATCCGCAACGTCAACCCGCTCAACGTCGGCGAAGAGTACGACGTCAACCGCCTGCTGTCGCTGCAACGCCAGATCCAGAACACGCCCTACTTCAGCAACGCCATCGTCGGCATCGACAACGATCCGGAAAACGCCGACATGGCGCCCGTGAAAGTGCAGGTTACCGAGTTCGCAACCCAGCGCATACGTACCGGTCTCGGTTACGCCACCGACACCGGCGCCCAGGTCGAAGGCCGCTATTCGCACTACAACGTATTCAACAAGGCGTATGTTTTCGACAGCCAGTTGCGGCTTGAGCAGAAGCGCCAGTACGGCCTGCTCAACCTGGCCATGCCGCCCGACGGCAAGGCCTTCGTCAACAGCGTCAACGCCTCGATGGAACGCACCCGTCTCGAAGGCGTCGACCTGCGCAGCCTGCGCACCGGCATCAAGCGCGCCCGCACCGGCGAGTTCTACGACACCGCCTATACGCTGACCTATTACCGCGACCAGCTGCAACAGGAAAACGGCGCCACCCTGCCGGCCGACACGGTCGTTTCGCAAGGCACGCACCAGGCGCTGGTGCCGGGATTCTCGTGGGCGCGCCGCAACGTCGACGATCCCATCTTCCCGCGCAAGGGCAACCTGCTGACGCTGGAAACCGGCTTCGCCGTCAAGGGTGTAATCACCGACCAGACCTTCGGCCGCCTGTATGGACGATTCAAGCAATACCTCCCGGTGGCCAAGCGCGACCTGATCATCCTGCGCACCGAGCTCGGCGGCGTGTTCACCAAAGGCTCGGCATCCGAAGTGCCGGCGTCGCTGTTGTTCCGCGCGGGCGGCAATGATTCGGTGCGCGGCTACAGTTATCAAAGCATCGGCAACGAAGTCAACGGCACTGTTTATCCAACCAAATACCTGGTGACCGGCAGCGCCGAGTACCAGCGCTGGTTCAGCGAGAACTGGGGCGCTGCCGTGTTCTATGACATGGGCGCGGCGGCGGACAACTGGAGCAACAAGACCTTCTATCATGGCGTGGGCACGGGCGCGCGCTGGCGCAGCCCGGTCGGCTCGCTCAACCTCGACCTGGCCTACGGCGTGCAGAAGAAGCAGATCCGCCCGCATATTTCGCTGGGCATCGCTTTCTGATGCCGTTGACCATCCATCACTTTTACCCGACCTAAGCATGACCGCACCAACCGCCACCGATCATCCTGAAGACCAGCAAGCGCCCGAGCCCAGGCGCGAAGGCGCCGGACGTCGGGTGCTTTACGTATTGCTCGCGGTCGCCACGTTGTTGCTGGCGCTGGCGGCGACGCTGGCGTGGGTGGTCGGCACCGACAGCGGCACGCGCAGCGCCTGGCGCCTGGCGGTCTGGAGCATGCAGGGAAAATTGTCCGGCGTGCACGGCGGCGGCAGCCTGGCGGACGGCGTCCACTTGCGCAATCTGCGTTACCGCGACGCCGCGATGCAGCTCGACATCGATCGCATCGACGCCGCCTGGGATCTGTCGCTGAGACAGCGCCGGCTGACCGTCAGCTATCTCCGCGTCGGCACCGTCGACATCAACAAGCAGCCATTGCCGCCGACGCCGACCATCATGCCGTCGTCGCTCAGTCTACCGTTGGCGCTGAACCTGAACGACGTCTCGCTGCAAAAACTGATCCTGCAGCAAGGCACTTCCGTCACCGAACTGAGCGGCCTGCAATTGCATGGCACTTCAGACGGCGTCCAGCACACGCTGGTGCTGGACAAGCTGACCACCGCCTTTGGTCAAGCCACCGCGCTGCTGCACCTGAACGGCAAGCAGCCGTTTGCACTCAACGGCGGCGTCGAGCTGGCGGGCCTGTATCAACAGGATCAACAGGATCAACAGGAAAAGAGCTCTGAAAAATTCCAGCTCGCGGCGCAATTGTCCGGCTCATTGCAAGAGCTCGGCATCGCCCTGACCGCCACCGGCGACAAACTCAACGGCAAGGCCGACATCGTCGCCACGCCATTTTCCACGGTGCCGCTCAAACGCGCCAAGGTCGACCTGCAGCACGTCAATCCGCAAGCCTTCAGCAACGGCGCGCCGAAAGCCGATCT
>NZ_AJHH01000740.1 GCF_000256565.1 Herbaspirillum lusitanum P6-12
CAGCGGCCGGTAGCCGGCGCGACGGCAGAGAATTTGCGCGTGGCCGGTCCGGTCGATATTGTCAACGCCATCCCCGGCAGTCTCGACCAACAGCGGCTGCCGCTGACCTCAATCAAGGCCAGGGTCGACCTCGGCGTAGACAGTCAGCAATTGGATGACTTGCGCATCGCCTTGCTCAAGAATGCAACCCTGACCGGCAAAGGCCAATTCCATCCGGCGGACAAGGCCGGCCGCTTCGACTTCGACGTCGCCGGCCTCGACCTGCAGGCGATCCACAGCGAACTCAAGCCGACCCGCTTGGCCGGGCCGCTCAATGTCGTCCTCAAGCCGGGCGGCCAGGACATCATGCTCAAGCTGCAGGATGCGCAATACAGCATCCAGGCCAACGCCGCCGTCACCCCCGAACAAGTCACGCTGAAACAAGTGCTGCTGACCGCGCAGAAGGCGCGACTGGAACTGGCCGGCACGTTGGGCACGGTCGGCGCCATGGAATACGCCTTCAAGGGCAAGCTGGCCAACTTCGATCCTTCGCTGTGGATGAAGACCGGCAAGGCGCCGGCCAACGCCAAGGCAGGGACTGCGGCGCACGCCATCAGCGCGCGCATCAACATGGACTTCGACACCGCCGGTTCGCTCTCGCCGGAACTGCAGGCCAGGCTCAATTTCATCATCCACGACAGCAGCTATGACCAGTTGCCCATGAGCGGCAGCGGCAAGCTGCAACTGGCCGGCAAGCGTCTGCTGCCGAGCAGCCTCGATATGCTGGTGGCAGGCAACCAGCTGCAGCTCAAGGGTGCGTTCGGCGCGCCGTCCGACAAGCTCGACATCCACATCGATGCGCCGCAACTGGCGCGGCTGGGTTTCGGCGTTGCCGGCATGCTCAAGCTGGACGGTCAACTGACCGGCAGCATGCAGCGTCCCAACTTGCGTGCCACCTACAGCGGCCGGCAACTGGCCTTCGGCCCGCACCACCTGAACCGCGTCGACGGCCAGGCCGACCTGCAGACCGATCTGAATGCGAGTGCGGCATCCGCCAGCAACAAGCTGCAACTGAGCATTGATGGCGACGGCTACAGCGGCCCGGACGCCGCGCTCAAACAATTGAAACTGAGCTTGTCCGGCACCTTTGGCGAGCACAAGCTGGCCGTGCAGGCCGACGGCCGCGTACGCAACCAGACGCTGGCGCTGCAACTCAACGCCCACGGCAAGGTCACCCAGGACAAGAACGGCTACGGCTGGAACGGCGTCATCGACAAACTCGACAACCAGGGCTTGCCGCGCATCGCGCTGGCTGCGCCGCTCAGTCTCGCGCTCGCTGCCGACACGCTGGTGGCAGGCGCCACCCGGCTCAATGTCGACCGCATGGCGATCGACCTGCGCAGCCTGAGCTACCAGCAAGGCCGTATCCGTTCGGAAGGCAGCGCCAAGACCCTCGACGTCGGCCGCATCCTGGAGCTGGTGCGGGAGATGAGCGGTGCATCTGCTGCTGCACCGCCGGCAAAGACCGACCTGGTGCTCGACGCCGACTGGAATTTCTCGCTCGCCGAAACCGTATCCGGCTTCTTCCAGGTGCTGCGCAAGAGCGGCGACGTCTCGGTCAATACCGGTGCTTCGCAAGTCGCGCTGGGCCTGTCGGCGCTACAACTGCGCGTCGATCTTGCCGGTCATGAAGCGAAGTTCAACGGTGGCGTGACAGCCTCCCGCATCGGCACCATTGAGGCCCAGGGCCAGGCCGGCCTGCTGCGCCAGGATGGCGTGCTGACGCTGCTGCCGGACTCGCCGCTGACCGCCCACGCGCGCCTGAACGTGCCGGAGGTCAAGACCATCGGCGCCCTGCTCGGCCCGCAATACAGCCTGGACGGCAAGCTCGCGATGGACATCAATGCCGCCGGCACGCTGGCCAAGCCGCGCCTGTCCGGCGCCATCAACGGCGACAGCCTGGCGGTGACGCTGTTCGACCAGGGCATCCAGCTCAAGGACGGCACCGTGCGCATCGTCATGGACGACAACGTGATCGACCTGCGCCAGATCGAATTCCACGGCGGCGAAGGCACGCTGCGCGCCACCGGCAAGGTCAAGTTGGGCGACGCCGATCCCGACCTCAACGCCGCCATCGTGGCCGATCGCCTGCAACTGTTCGCCAGTCCCGACCGCCAGCTGATGCTGTCGGGCCAGGCCAAACTGGCCAACGTCAACGAGCAGTTGCGCATCGACGGCAAGTTCATGGTCGACAAGGCCTTGTTCGACCTGCCCAAGAGCAGCGCGCCCAAGCTCGGCGACGACGTCGTGATCGTGCGCAAGGACAAGGACGGGAAGTCCCGCGCCAAGGCCGGCGCGGCCGCAACGTCAAAGGAAAAACTCACGGCCGCGACCGAAAAACCGGCCGGACGTTTTGCGCCGGTGATGAATATCGTGGTCGACCTCGGCAACAACTTCCGCTTCAACGGCAGCGGCGCCGACCTCAAGCTGCGCGGCGAAATGAATGTGCGCAGCGAACCGCTGCTGCCGCTGCGCGCCACCGGCACCGTGCGCGTCAGCGAAGGCACCTACGAGGCCTTCGGCACCAAGCTCAACATCGAGCGCGGCATCATCAACTTCCAGGGGCCGATCAGTAATCCCAACCTGAACATCCTCGCCATGCGCCGCAACCAGGACGTCGAAGCCGGCGTCGAAGTCACCGGCAACGCCAACCAGCCGCGCGTGCGCCTGGTGTCGGAACCGAACGTGCCCGATGATGAAAAACTCTCGTGGATGATGTTCGGCCACGGCAGCGACAGTTCAGGCCTGGGTCAGCGCAGCGCCAGCAGCCAGGCACTGGCCTTCGTCGGCAACTACGGCGGCAAGAAGATCGCCAAGGACATCGGCCTCGACCAGTTCTCGATCGGCGCCAGCGAATCGGGCCTGTCCGACGAACAAGTGGTCAATCTCGGCAAGTCGATCTCCGAAAAACTCTCGCTCGGCTACGAGCAAAGCCTGACCGGCGCGGCCAGCATCGCCAAGGCCACCTGGCAACTGTCGCGGCGCTGGTCGCTGGTGGCGCGCACCGGCACCATCAACGGCCTTAACGTGCTGTACAACCTGCGCTTCGACTGACGGCGCCGCTACCGCAATAAAAAGGGCGGCGAGGATATCTCCACGCCGCCCTTTGTTTTTCGTCATGCCGGCTGCCCGGCTTACAACCATCCCGCCCTGCGCAAGCGCCGCCACAGCAGCGAACAGCCGGTGACGATGCCGCCCAGCACCAGGGGGAAACTCCAGCGCCAATCCAGCCCCGGCATGTGGGCGAAGTTCATCCCGTACAAGCTGAAGATCATGGTCGGGATCGCCAGGATACCGCCCCAGCCGGCCAGGCGCTTGACCACTTCGTTCTGGCGTATGGTCACTTGGGCGAGCTCGATCTGCATCGCCGCCGCCACCATTTCGCGCAGGCGATCGCCGGTCTCGATGAGGCGCACCACGTGGTCGTAGATGTCACGGAAATAGACCTTGCCATCCTTGGTGATGATGTTCTCATGGAAGCGCAGCAGCTGCGTACACACGTCCAGCAACGGCACCGCCGCCGAGCGGATCTTGATCAGCTGGCGCTTGAGCTGGTAGAGGTCCTGCAAGTGGGCTTGCTCGGACACCCGATCGAACAGCTCCGCTTCATACTTGTCGAAACGCTCTTCCAGGTCGTCCATGATGGGACCGTAGTTGTCCACCACGAAGTCCATGATCGAATACAGCACGTAGCTGGGACCTCGGACCAGGCGCTCGGGCAGCATTTCGCAATGCTCGCGCACCTTGGCGTAGCTCTTGGAAGAACCGTGCCGCACCGACACCACGAAGCGCGCGCCGACGAAGATGTGGGTCTCGCCGAACTGCACCACCGCGTCGACCACTTGCGCGGTCTGCAACACCACGAACAAGGTGTCGCCGTATTCCTCGATCTTGGGCCGCTGGTGAGCGGCGTAGGCATCTTCGACGGCCAGTTCGTGGAGGTTGAATTCTTCCTTGATCTGGCGCATCAGTTCGACGCTCGGTTCCAGCAGGCCGACCCAGACGAAGGTGTTCTCCTCCAGCAGCACGTCGCTGATTTCCTCGATCGTGATGTCGCGCAGCTTCTTGCCGTTCTTGTAGGCCGTACAATTGACGACCATGTTTGCGTTGTTCATGTTTGCGCCTGCTTTCCTGTTTGTTCGTCAGACCGCCGGCCGTACGATCCGGCGTTTGATCAGCTGCGCCAGCACCACGCCGGCCAGCGTAATGCCGCCGCCGACGGCGTGGTACGAATGCAGCGCCTCGTCCAGCACCACCATGGCAATTATGACGGTAAAGATGGGCGACAAGTTCATGAACATGATCGAGTGCGTCGCGCCCAGATGGGCGACCCCGTTCATCCACAGGACTTGCGAGATGATCGAGGCAGCAATGCCCGCATACAGCAACAGCGGCAGGTTGGCTGCCGTCACCGGTGAATACGGCGCTGCCAGGCACAGCGGCAGCAGCAGGATTACCGCCACCCAGATCTGCAGGTACAGCAAATGCCATGTAGCGATCGGCAGCGCCCAGCGTTTCAGCAGCACGCTGTAAAAGGCATACGCGATGGTCGCCACCAGCATCAGCAGGTCGCCGAATACCACGCCGCTGGTGAACAGTTGCGCCGGATGCCCCTTGCCGATCAGGATCGCCAGGCCGAACAGCGACAGCATGCCGCCGAACAACGTGCCCCAGGTGGGCGGTTCGCGCAGCAGGATGCTGCTCAGCAACAAGGTCAGCAGCGGCATCAGCGAGGCGATCATGCCCATGCTGGTGGCCGATGACGTGGCCGCTGCAAAGTACGCCAGGCTCTGGTACAGCACCATGCCGAACAGCGCCAGCACCACGACCTTCCACAGATGCGGACGAATCTGGTGGCGCTGCCGCCAGACCCCGCGCAGGCAAAACGGCGTCAGCAGCAAGCCGGCCATCAGCCAGCGGTAGAACGACATCGCCGCCGGCTCGATCACGCCTGCCGCCATCTTGCTGACGATGGTATTGCCCGACCAGATCAGGATCGCGCTGATCGGAAAGACGCTGTATTTGAGCTGCATGTGGGCCATGGCGCTGTCGTGGAATAGTCAGGTTGCGCCAGCCGAACCGGCCTTGGCCTGATTGCGGCCGGCCAGTTCAGCGCCGGCATCGGGCGGCAGGCGCATCAGCAGCGGGATCGAGAACGAGGCGGCCACCGCTACCGTCAGGAAGGCCGGCCAGAAATCCTGGCTGACCAAGGTAGCGTGACCCTGTATATGGTTGGACATCTGCAAGGCGAAACCGCCCAGCACCACGCCCATGCCGACCGACAATTGCTGCGCCACGCTGGCGATGCTGGTGGCCTGGCTGAGGCGATTGTTGTCGACATCGGCGTAGGAAATCGCATTGAGGCTGGTGAACTGCAGCGAGCGGAAACAGCCGCCGATCAGCAACACGATCAGCATCACCGCATACGGCGTGGCCGGCGTGAAGAAGCCGATCGCCGCCAGCGACATCACGCCGCAGGCGCCGTTGACGATCATCACCCGGCGGAAGCCGTAGCGCTTGAGGAATTTGGCGGCGATGGTCTTCATGAACATCGCGCCGGCCGCCGATGCGCAGGTCAGCAGGCCGGAATGGAAGGCGCTGAAACCGAAGCCCAGCTGCAGCATCAGCGGCAGCAGGAAGGGAATCGCGCCGATGCCAAGGCGGAACAGCGAACCGCCGCCGACGCCGGCCTGCAAGGTCTCGATCCTGAGCAGCTTGAGATCGATCAACGGATGTTCGGTGCGACGCGCGTGCCATACGTAGGCGGCCAGCGACAGGCTGCCGAGCACCACGCAGGCGAGAGAAATGTCGCCCGACACCAGGTGGCGTCCGGTGGTCGCCAGTCCCATCATCACCATCGAACAACCCAGCGCCGACAGCACGAAGCCGACCCAGTCCAGCGGCGCCACGCTTTCCGACTTGGCGTTGGCGATGAAGCGCGTGGCCAGATACAGGCCAAGGATGCTGATCGGGATATTGATGAAGAAGATCCAGCGCCAGTGGAAATACGTGGTGATGAAGCCGCCCAGCGGCGGTCCCAGCACCGGCCCGAACATGGCGGGAATGGTGAGGTAGCTGAGCGCCTTGACCAGGTTGGCCTTGTCGACGCTGCGCAGGATCACCAGCCGCCCGACCGGCACCATCATGGCGCCGCCGATGCCCTGGAAGAAGCGCGCGGCGACGAATTCCGGCAGGCTTTGCGAGACGCCGCACAGGATGGAGCCGAGCATGAACACGCAAATCGCCGAACGAAAAATCGTCAGCGCGCCGAAACGGTCAGCCATCCAGCCGCTGATCGGGATGAACACGGCCAGGCTGACCAGGTAGGACGTCAGCGCCAGCTTGAGCGAAATCGGATCGACCGCCATGTCGATCGCCAGCACCGGCAGCGAGGTCGAAATCACGGTAGAGTCCATCTGTTCCATGAACAGGGCGCAAGCAACGATGAGGGGAATGGTGAATGTGCGCTGTAAAGCCATGGGATGGGAAATTGGTTGAGTCAGCGTTGATTCGGACCTCTGCGCAGCGAGCCCGTTGCATCACGGAAATACGTTCCAGTATACCGTTTAAGCTATGATGCTGCCGGGCGCTCCCGGCCGTTGGCCGGCAGCTTGCCTTCCCTTGTTTACTCTTGGCCGAACCACGCACGATATGTCTCTCCCTTGCTTCGCCCTGCTCGACGACAGTTACCGCCACGACGATGCCAACACGCGCGCGGACGAACCGCGTTCGCGCCTGTACACCGGTTATCACGCGACGCTGCGCTGCGACGATGCAAACGGTATGGAAGAGATGCTCGCCCGCATGCAAAACGCGCAGCAGCAAGGCCTGCATGCCGTGGCGCTGTTCAGCTACGAACTGGGGGGAGGCTTGCACGGCATTGAAGCGCATGCGGATCAGCCCGGTCCGCTGGCGGAAATTCTGCTCTTCACCGACTGTCGCCGCCTCAGTGCGACGCAGACCGATGACTGGCTGCAACAACAAGATGTCGTCCCGGCCGCCGCCGGCGTAGCCAACGTTCGCGCCAGCATCGACGAGCAGCGTTTCAGCGCCGACATCGCGCGCATCCGCGACTACATCGCGGCCGGCGACACCTACCAGGTCAACTACACCTATCGCCTGCAGTTCGACGCCTGGGGAAAACCGCTCAGTCTGTACAAGCAGTTGCGCGCGCGCCAGCCGGTGCCCTACGGCGCGCTCATCCATCTGCCCGACGCACGCTGGGTGCTGTCGTTTTCGCCGGAACTGTTCGTGCGCCACGCGCAAGGAAAGTTGCTCGCCCAGCCGATGAAAGGCACCGCGCCCGCGCATGACGATGCCGCGGAAAACAGCCGCCGCGCCGATCAGTTGGCGAACGACGAAAAGAACCGCGCCGAGAACCTGATGATCGTCGACCTGCTGCGCAACGACCTCGGTCGCGTCGCCGTCGCCGGCTCGGTGCAAGTGCCGCATCTGTTTACCGTCGGCCGCTTCGGCCAGGTGCTGCAAATGACCTCGACCGTCACGGCGCAACTGCGCGACGACGTGCAACTCGCCGACGTGGTCGCCGCGCTCTATCCCTGCGGATCGATCACAGGCGCACCCAAGCGCCGCACCATGCAAATCATCCGTGAACTCGAGTCGACGCCGCGCGGCCTGTACACCGGCGCGATCGGCTGGTTCGACCCCGCGCCGGCGGAACGGACGCTGGGCGATTTCTGCCTGTCGGTGCCGATCCGCACGCTGGTGCTGCAAGCGCCTCAACACGGTGTGCGTCGGGGTGAAATGGGCGTGGGCGCCGGCATCGTCCATGACAGCAGGGCCGCAGATGAATTTGCCGAATGCCGTTTGAAGTCGTCGTTCCTGACCGGACTCGATAGCGGTTTCAGCCTGTTTGAAACCATCCACGCCGACCATGAGAACGGCTGCCGCCACCTGGACCTGCATTTGCAGCGACTGCAAAACTCTGCGGCGTATTTCAATTTCACATTCGATGAAACGATCGTTCGCAACGGATTGACCGGCGCCTGCGCGCAACTGCCTCCCGCAACCCCGCATCGCTTGCGGCTGGACCTGTTCCGCGACGGCGCGATCCGCTTGCAACAAGGCGCACTGTCGGCATTGGACGCGACGGTAAAGATGTTCGTTTCGCCGACGCCGAGCGCCAGCCACGACCTCTTCCTGCGTCACAAGACATCGGTTCGCACCGCCTACGACGACGCCTGGAAAGAGGCGGAACGGCGCGGCGGTTTCGACATGCTGTTCTTCAACGAGCGCGACGAGTTGACCGAAGGCGGACGCAGCAATGTCTTCGTCAGGATCGCTGGCCGCTGGTGCACGCCGCCCCTCTCTTCGGGCGTGCTGCCGGGCGTGATGCGGCGGGTGCTGCTGGCCGATCCCGCCTGGGATGCCGTGGAAGCCGTGATCACCCGCGCTGACCTGCTGGCGGCGCAGGAGATCGTGGTCTGCAATGCCTTGCGGGGAGCGCTGCCGGCTGTGCTGGTGAAGCCTTAGTTGCTTCCTGCCTTCCCGTTGATTACGCCTAGTTCACACGTAACTTGCTTACCGATTACTCAACTCAACGCAGCGCGGCATTCTCTTTCAGTGCTTTGGCTTTTTCTGCACTTTGCTGTTGCAGCGACCCCAGGTCGTCCAGGCTGCGCTCGTCCCAGCCCCCGCCCAGCGCCTTGGCCAGCAGCACGCTGGCGGCCATGCGGCGATACAGGATATCCAGTGCGGTGCGTTCGCTGGTCAGCGCGGTGGCTTGCGCCGTGATCACGCTGGTGTAATTGACGGTGCCGGCCTTGTACTGGTTGGTGACCAGCGTCACGGCCTGGCGCGCCGATTGCAGCGCTTCGTTTTGCACCACGGCTTCCTGTTCGAGGATGCGCAGCGCGGCGAGGTTGTCTTCCACTTCCTGGAACGCAGTCAGCACGGTCTGTTTGTACGCCGCGGCCACGCCGTCATAGGTGGCGATGGCCTGGTCGGTAACCCTTTTTTTTTTTTTTTTTTTTTTTT
>NZ_AJHH01000741.1 GCF_000256565.1 Herbaspirillum lusitanum P6-12
GGCGCCGTTCCAGCAGCATCGACGGCAAGGCCACCGGAATCGGCGGCGCTGCGGCGGTCAGCGGCGACGGCGTGATCGAGAAAGTCGAGGCCGGTTGACCTACCAGCAAGGCGATCGCGTGTTCCAGCTGCGCGCGTTGCACGCCGTTGTCGAGCGCCTGCGCCTGCGCCGACTTCAATTGCGTCTGCGCCTGGATGACGTCGGACTTGGCGACCACGCCGGCGTTGTATTGATTCAGCGTCAGCTGATATGAGCGCTGGTAAGCGGCGACGGTGTCGTCCAGCAACTGCTGTTGCGCATCGAGCACGCGCAGTTGCAGATAGTTCTGCGCCAGTTGCGCCTGCGCGCTCAGACGCGTTGCCGCGAGGTCGGCGGCGCTGGCCTGGGCGCTGGCCTGACTGGATTCGACATCGCGCCGCACCTTGCCCCAGATATCCGCCTCCCAGGCAGCCGTCAGCGAGAAGGTATAGGAATTGCGCACGCTCCCCGCACTGCTGCCCGAGGCAGCGTTCGAGGAAGACGCGCCTGCCGACCCCGAACTGCCCCGCGACGCCCCGGCCGAAGCCGACAGCGTAGGCGAATAGGCCGAGCGCGAACTTTGCACCAGCGCCATGGCCTTGCGGAAATTGGCTTCCGACTGCGCCAGGTTCTGGTTGGAGATATCGATCTGCTCCACCAGCGCATTGAGCTGCCGGTCGCCGAACATTTCCCACCACTTGCCGTTCATGGCCAGTTCATTCGGCTGGGCCGGCTTCCAGTCCTTCATTTCCTTGAAGGCCGTCGGCACCGCCGCGGTTTGCGGGCGGACGTAGTCGGGGCCGACCGAGCAGGCGGCCAGGGCCAGCACCAGCGGCGTCAGAATCAAAGCGCGTTTGCGCAGTACGGATGTCATTGTCATTTCTCCTTGAGCGCGGCGTTTCACGCCGCTCCCGTGTTCTCTTGTCTGCCGGTCTTGCGCTCGAACAAACCCTTGCTCCACAAACGGAACCGCTCCATGTAGAGATAGACCACCGGCGTGGTGTACAGCGTCAGCATCTGGCTCACGATCAGGCCGCCGACGATGGAAATGCCGAGCGGCTGGACGCCGGCCGACGGCAGCGTCGAGATGATGGTGATCGGATGCACCAGGCTTTCATACAGAATGCCGAGCACGATATACACCGCCAGCAAGGCCGTCAGGATCAGCACGGGCTGGCTGTCGAGCGACGACTGGAAGGCGTTGGCGGTACCGGCAAAAGCGCCGTGCACCGCCGTCGGCACGCCCAGGCGCGCCAGCGTGTCGTTGATCACTTGGGTGGCCTGCGACAGCGAGACGCCTTCGGCCAGGTTGAAGGAAATCGTCGAGGCAATGAACTGCCCCTCGTGACTCACGCTCAACGAGGTGGTAGTCGGCGCGAAGCTGGAGAACGAGGTCAGCGGCACCTGTTTCGACGCCGCCGTTGACAGCGTCAGCGCCAGCGACGAATTGGAGTTGAGCTTGCCGCCCGCCGTCAGCGCCGGCGGCGTACCCAGCGCCGAGGTGGTCGGCGACAGGTTGGCCGTACTGTTGGCCAGGCTGACGTAGGTGCTGTTGAGGATTTCCGGGCTTTGCCAGTATTGCGGCGCGGCTTCCATCACCACGTGGTACTGGTTCATGCCGCTGTAGATCGTCGAAATCTGGCGCTGGCCGAACAGGTCGCTCAGGCTGGTGTCGATCAGCTGCGGCGTGACGCCGCTGCGGATGGCGGTCTCGCGGTCGATCGTCAGCGTGGTCTGCAAACCCTTGTCCTGCTGGTCGGTGCTGACGTCTTCCAGTTGCGGCAGGTTGGAGAACGCCACGCGGATCTTCGGCTCCCAGGTGCGCAACAGTTCAAGGTCGTCCGACTGCAACGTGTATTCATATTGCGAATCGCTCTGGCGTGCGCCGACGCGGATGTCCTGCACTGCTTGCAGGAACAGGCTGGCGCCGGCCACGTGGCCCAGCTTCATGCGCAGCCGCGCAATCACCTTGTCGGCGGATATCTTGCGCTCCGATAGCGGCTTGAGCGCGATGAACATGCTGCCGCCGTTGCGGCGACCGCCTCCGGTGAAGGCGGTGACGTTGGCCACCGCCGGATCCTGGCGCACGATTTCGATGAATTCGTTGAGCTTGATGCGCATGGCCTGGAACGAGATCGACTGGTCGCCGCGGATGCCGCCAACCAGCCGGCCGGTGTCCTGCTGCGGGAAGAAGCCCTTGGGCACGATCACGTACAGATAGACATTGAGCGCGATGGTGGCGAGCAGGATCACGATCATCAGCGGCGAGAATCGCAGGGCCCACGCCAGCGAGCGCTCATAGCCGCGCAGCATGCTGTCGAACAGGCGCTCGACAGCAGTGAAGAAACGACCCGGCTTGCGCTCCTCTTCGCTCTCTTGTTTGAGCAGCATGGCGCACATCATCGGCGTGGTCGTCAGCGACACCAACAGGGACACCAGGATCGCCACCGACAGCGTCACCGCGAACTCGCGGAACAACCGTCCGACAATGCCGCCCATCATCAGGATGGGGATGAACACCGCGATCAGAGAAATGCTCATCGACAGCACCGTGAAGCCGACTTCGCGTGCGCCGATCAGCGCTGCCTTGACCGGCTTCATGCCCTGTTCGATATGGCGGGAAATATTTTCCAGCACCACGATGGCGTCATCGACCACGAAGCCGGTGGCGATGGTCAGCGCCATCAGCGACAGGTTGTCGAGGGTATAGCCGAGCAGATACATGACGCCGAAGGTGCCGATCAGCGAGACCGGCACCGCCACGCTCGGGATCAGCGTGGCGCGGCCGTTGCGCAGGAACAGGAACACCACCATGATCACCAGCGCGATCGACATCAGCAGCGTCTTCTCGGTGTCCTTGAGCGAGGCGCGGATGGTCGGCGTGCGGTCCATCATCACTTCGAGATTGATGGCGTGCGGGATCGATGCCTTCAGGTTGGGCAACAAGCCATTGACGGCGTCGACGGTCTCGATGATGTTGGCGCCGGGCTGGCGGTTCAGGATCACCAGCACCGACGGCTTGCCGTTGGCGGAACCGGCGTTGCGCAGGTCGGCCACCGAATCCTTGACCTCGGCGATGTCGCGCACGCGCACCGGCGCGCCGTTGCGGTAGGAGACGATCAGCGGCGCATATTCGGCGGCCGTCTTGACCTGGTCGTTGGCGTAGATCTGCCAGTTGCGGTCGCCGTCTTCGACGATGCCCTTGGGACGATTGGCGTTGGTGGCGGCCACCGCAGTGCGCACGTCGGCCGTGCCGATGCCGTATTTGTTGAGTGCGGTCGGGTTGAGCTCGATCCGCACCGCCGGCTGCGAACTGCCGCCCACGCTGACCTGGCCGATGCCGCGCACCTGCGACAGTTTTTGCGCCAGGATGCTGTCGGCGGCGTCGTACATCTGGCCCTGCGTCATGGTGTCCGAGGTCAGCGCCAGGATCATGATCGGCGCATCGGCCGGATTCACCTTGCGGTACGACGGACTGCTCGGCATGCCGGACGGCAGCAAGCTGCGCGCCGCATTCAATGCCGCCTGGACGTCGCGCGCGCGCGCGCGCGCGCGGG
>NZ_AJHH01000742.1 GCF_000256565.1 Herbaspirillum lusitanum P6-12
GCGCTGGCGCAAAAAAAGAATATTCAACTCGGCCGTCTCGGTCACCCACAGGAAGCCGCCCGCGCGATCGTTTTTCTCGCGACGCCGCTTTCTTCGTACACAACAGGCAGCCACATCGATGTTTCAGGAGGACTTTCCCGCCATGCCTAAGCAAAACCAACCAACAGAACAAGTCACCGTGGGCTGCGCCATCGCCGCCTTCCTCGAGCAATGCGACGTCAAGGCAGCATTCGGTGTTATCTCGATCCACAACATGCCCATCCTCGACGCCTTCGGCGAGCGCGGCAAGATCCGTTTCATCCCGGCACGCGGCGAAGCCGGCGGCGCCAACATGGCTGACTCGTATGCACGCACCACCGGTGGTCTGGGCGTCTGCCTGACCTCCACCGGCACCGCTGCCGGCAACGCCGCGCAGCAGGATGATGCCGATGATGCCGATGATGCCGAGGT
>NZ_AJHH01000743.1 GCF_000256565.1 Herbaspirillum lusitanum P6-12
GATCAGCAGGATGATGCCGATGATGCCGATGATGCCGAGGTCGTTGCGCGAAATCATCAGCGACAGCAAGGCGCCGACGCCGGCCGACGGCAACGTGGACAGGATGGTGATCGGATGGATGTAGCTTTCGTACAGCACGCCGAGCACGATGTACATCGTCACGATCGCCGCCAGGATCAGCCACAGCGTATTCGACAGCGAGGCCTGGAACGCCAGCGCGGCGCCCTGGAAGTTGGTCGAGATGCTGGCCGGCATGGCGATGTCCTTCTCGGCCGCCATGATGGCCTTGACCGCTTCGCCCAGCGAGGCGCCCTGCGCCAGGTTGAACGAGACGGTGGCGGCCGGGAACTGGCCGAGATGGTTGACCACCAGCGGCGCGGTGCGCTCGGTCACCTTGGCGATGCTGGAGAGCGGGATCTGGTTGCCGCTGGAGGCCACCAGGAAAATGCTGTTGAGTGCATCCGGTCCCTTCTGGAATTCCGGCTTGACTTCCATCACCACGCGGTACTGATTCGATTGCGTGTAGATGGTCGAGATCAGGCGCTGGCCGAAGGCGTTGTACAGCGCGTTGTCGATGGCGGCCGTGGTGATGCCCATGCGCGACGCGGCGTCGCCACGCTCGGGATCAGCGTGGCGCGGCCGTTGC
>NZ_AJHH01000744.1 GCF_000256565.1 Herbaspirillum lusitanum P6-12
CGGCACCGCCACGCTCGGGATCAGCGTGGCGCGGCCGTTGCGCAGGAACAGGAACACCACCATGATCACCAGCGCGATCGACATCAGCAGCGTCTTCTCGGTGTCCTTGAGCGAGGCGCGGATGGTCGGCGTGCGGTCCATCATCACTTCGAGATTGATGGCGTGCGGGATCGATGCCTTCAGGTTGGGCAACAAGCCATTGACGGCGTCGACGGTCTCGATGATGTTGGCGCCGGGCTGGCGGTTCAGGATCACCAGCACCGACGGCTTGCCGTTGGCGGAACCGGCGTTGCGCAGGTCGGCCACCGAATCCTTGACCTCGGCGATGTCGCGCACGCGCACCGGCGCGCCGCACCGCTACCAGCGGCGGTACCAGAGGC
>NZ_AJHH01000745.1 GCF_000256565.1 Herbaspirillum lusitanum P6-12
CGCTCGAGCGGCGTGGCGATGGTCGCCGCCATGGTCTCCGGGCTGGCGCCGGGCATCGAGGCAGACACCGAGATGGTCGGGTAATCGACCTGCGGCAGCGGCGACACCGGCAACAGCTTGAACGCCAGCATGCCCGCCAGCGCGATGCCGATGGTCAGCAGCGTGGTGGCGATGGGCCGTTCAATGAAGGGACGCGAAATATTCATGCTGTCCCTGCGTCAGGCTTGCGGCTGTGCCGGCGGCGTCGGCGGAACCAGCGGCGCGTTGGCCGAAGGCGCATCGTCATCATCCGGATGTCCCGGATGCTTTTCCTTGCCGAAGCGCTTGCGCATGCGTTTGGCCAGGCTGTCGAAACCGAGATAGATCACCGGCGTGGTGAACAGCGTCAGCACCTGCGACACCAGCAGGCCGCCGACCATGGTGATGCCGAGCGGCTGGCGCAGTTCGGAGCCGACGCCCGTGCCCAGCATGAGCGGCAAGGCGCCCAGCAGAGCCGCCATGGTGGTCATCAGGATCGGGCGGAAGCGCAACAGGCAGGCTTGATAAATCGCGTCACGCGGCGACTTGCCTTCGTGGCGTTCGGCCTCGAGCGCGAAGTCGATCATCATGATGGCGT
>NZ_AJHH01000746.1 GCF_000256565.1 Herbaspirillum lusitanum P6-12
CCGCCGGCGCCATGGTCGAAGCACTGACCGCCGGCACGCCGCTGCTGCACCTGACCGGCCAGATCGAAACGCCTTACCTCGATCAAAGCCTCGCGTATATCCACGAAGCGCCGGATCAATTGTCGATGTTGAAGGCGATCTCCAAGGCCGCCTTCCGCATCCGCAGCACCGAGACCGCCATCAGCACCATCAAGCTGGCCGTGCAGACGGCACTGACGCCGCCGATGGGGCCGGTCAGCGTCGAGATCCCGATCGACATCCAGGCTGCATTGATTCCGATGCCGTCCGATCTGCGTCCGCTGCCGATCGCCGTGCAGGCGCCTTCCGAACATGCACTCGACGAACTGGCCGAGCGTCTGCTCAAGGCCGGGCGTCCGTTGCTGTGGCTGGGCGGCGGTGCGCGTCGGGCCGGCAAGCAGGTGCAGCGCCTGCTCGATCTCGGCTTCGGCGTGGTCACCAGCACGCAAGGCCGCGGCATCGTGGCGGAAGACGACCCACGTTCGCTCGGCTCATTCAACCTGCACAAGCCGGTCGAGAACTTCTACCAGACCTGCGACGCCATCGTCGTGATCGGCTCGCGCCTGCGCGGCAACGAAACCCTGAAGTACGAACTGAAGCTGCCGCGTCCGCTGTATCGCATCGACGCCGATCCATCGGCGGAAGGCCGCTGCTACAACAGCGACCACTTCGTCTGCGGCGATGCTGCACTGGCGCTGGAAGGCCTGGCGGATCGCCTCGAAAAACGCAAGAGCGCAATCCACATCGATCCGGCCTTCATGGCCGACCTGAAAAAGGCGCGCGATGCCGCCGTCGCCGGCCTGGTCGACGGTCTCGGTCCCTACAGCGCGCTGGTTGAGCAAGTACAAAAGGCCGCCGGCCGCAAGTTCAACTGGGTGCGCGACGTCACCGTGTCGAACAGCACCTGGGGCAATCGCTATCTGCGCATTTTCGATCCGCTGGCCGGCGTGCATGCACTCGGCGGCGGCATCGGCCAGGGCCTGGCGATGGGCATCGGCGCCGCCATCGGCGCAGCGGTGACCGCCTCGGGCAAGAAGACCTTCACGCTGGCCGGCGACGGCGGCTTCATCCTCAACCTGGGTGAGCTGGCGACCGCCGTGCAAGAAAAGGCCGACATGGTCATCGTGCTGATGAACGACAAGGGCTACGGCGTCATCAAGAACATCCAGGACGTGCAACGTGGCGACGTCGGCCAGTTCCGGCAGCTGGCGCAGGCGGTCGACGATCTTCGGCACCCAGGTGCTGAGTTCGGCGGCGTCGGCATCTTCCAGCGTGAACTGGTATTGCGTGCGGCTGACGCTGTCTTCGATGGTCAGGTCTTGCACCGGCTGCATGTACAGCGTGATGCCGGGGACTTTTTCGTTGAGCCTGGGTTGCAGGCGGCGGATGACGTCGCTGGCGCTGATGTCGCGCGATTCATGCGGCTTGAGGTTGATCAGCATGCGGCCGCTATTCAGGGTGGCGTTGATGCCGTCGACGCCGATGAAGGAGGACAGGCTTTCCACCGCCGGGTCTTCCAGCACCACCTTGGCCAGCGCCTGCTGACGCTCGGCCATGGCGCCGAAGGAGACCGATTGCGTCGCTTCCGAAATCCCCTGGATCACGCCGGTATCCTGCACCGGGAAGAAGCCCTTGGGAATGAAGATGTACAGCACCACGGTCAGCACCAGCGTGCCCAGCGCCACTACAAGTCGCAGGCGCTGAGCCTGCGCCACACCCGCGTC
>NZ_AJHH01000747.1 GCF_000256565.1 Herbaspirillum lusitanum P6-12
CGCAACTGTCGCAGGCGCTGAGCCTGCGCCACACCCGCGTCAGCAACCTGGCCGACGTCGAAGGCGCGTTGAAAACGGCGCTGTCCGAGTCCGGTCCTTTCCTGCTGGAAATCGACATGCTGGCCATCGGCAGCTTCAAGACGGCGTTTGCCGGTCCGCCGGTGACGGAAAAAGCCGCCGCGGAAGCCGCAGCCGCTTCCATCGCCACGAGCAAAACCGCTGCAGTTACAGCAGCCGTCTGAAGAAACTGAGGAGAAACCCATGTTGCATGTTTCGATGATCGGTTGCGGCGCCATCGGCGTCGGCGTGATGGAGCTGCTGAAAAGCGATCCGGAAGTCGCCTTCGATGTCGTCATCGTTCCGGAAGCGAACATGGCGAACGCCCGCACCGTGGTGTCGTCGCTGGCCCCCAAGGCGCGCGTCGAGACCCGTCTCGGCGACGACCGCCCCGATCTGCTGATCGAATGCGCCGGCCACCAGGCGATCGAAGAGCACATCATCCCGGCGCTGCTGCGCGGCATCCCCTGCATGGTGGTGTCCATCGGCGCGCTGTCGGAACCCGGCCTGGTCGAGAAGCTGGAAGCCGCAGCACGCGAAGGCAAGACCCAGGTGCAATTGCTGTCGGGCGCCATCGGTGCGATCGATGCCTTGTCGGCGGCGCGTGTCGGCGGTCTGGAGTCTGTGGTCTACACCGGCCGCAAGCCGCCCAACGCGTGGAAAGACACACCGGCCGACGGTCTCTTCGACCTCGCCAACCTGACGGTGGCGACGGTGATCTTCGAAGGCACCGCGCGCGAAGCCGCGCGCCTGTATCCGAAGAACGCCAACGTCGCAGCGACCTTGTCGCTGGCCGGCCTTGGCCTCGATCACACGCAGGTTCGTCTGTACGCAGATCCGGGTGTCACCGAGAACGTGCATCACGTCGAAGCCAGGGGCGAGTTCGGCGGCTTCGAACTGACCATGCGCGGCAAGCCGCTCGCGGCCAATCCGAAGACCTCGGCGCTGACCGTATTCAGTGTGGTGCGTGCGCTCGGTAATCGTGCGCATGCGCTGTCCATTTAAGTGATGTGAACAACCAATCATGACCGAACTGAATCTCAACGAAACACTGCCGATCTGCGTCGCCGGCGAATGGCGTCTGGGCGGCGGCGATCGCTACGCCACGCTGTACCCGGCCACCGGCGAAGCGGTTGCTTATCTGAATGCCGCCAGCGTGGCCGATGTCGAAGAAGCCATTGTCGGCGCCGGTG
>NZ_AJHH01000748.1 GCF_000256565.1 Herbaspirillum lusitanum P6-12
GAACTGGGCGGCAAGTCGCCGACCATGGTGTTCGACGACGCCGACATCGACCACGCCGTGGCCGGCGTGCTGTACGGCATTTTCAGCAGCTCGGGCGAGTCCTGTATCGCCGGTTCGCGCCTGTTCGTGGCGCGCAGCATCTACGATAGTTTCATGGAGCGCCTGGCCGCGGGCGCCGCAGCCTTGCGCGTCGGCGATCCGGCCGATGAGCGTACCCAAATGGGCCCGCTGATCACTGCGCGCCATCGCGAAGGCATCGAGTCTTACGTCTCCATCGGCGTCGCCGATGGCGGCCGTATCCGTACCGGTGGTACGCGTCTTGCAGGCGATCAGTTTGCACGCGGTTACTACTACGCGCCGACCATCATCGAAGGCGTCACCAACGACCAGCGGATCTGCCAGGAAGAAATCTTCGGACCGGTGCTGGCGGCGATGCCGTTCGACAACGAAGAGGACCTGATCGCACAAGCCAACGACAGCGTGTATGCGCTGGCGGCCGGCATCTGGACGCGCGACTACAAGAAGGCCTGGCGTTTCGGCCGCGCGGTACAGGCCGGCAACGTGTGGATCAATACCTATAAACAATTTTCGATTTCGACGCCCTTCGGCGGCTGGCGCGACAGCGGCCTCGGACCCTTCCGCACCAGCGGTTGGGCGCAGAAGAAACCGCATGAACGCGCCATCGTCCTGTACCGTGTCGCGCAACTGATCCGTGAACGCGGCGAAGCATTGGCGCAACGCCAGCGTCTCGACAACGGCAAGCCGATTACGGAAACGCGCAACCTGGTCGGCAGCGCGGCTGCGACCTTCCAGTTCTTTGCTGCTGCCTGCGAGACACTGGAAGAAACCATCACGCCAATGCGCGGCGACAACCTGACCATGAGCGTCTACGAAGCCATGGGTGTGGTCGCTGCGATCACGCCATGGAATTCGCCGATCGCCAGCGAAGCGCAAAAGATGGCGCCCGCACTGGCCGCCGGCAACGCCGTGGTGGTCAAGCCTGCCGAAGTCACGCCATTGATGGCGCTGGAACTGGCCAGGATCTGCGAAGAAGCCGGCGTGCCGAAAGGCCTCATCAGCGTCTTGCCCGGCAAGGGCTCGGTGATCGGCGACGCCATCACGCTGCATCCGCTGGTCAAGCGCGTGTCCTTCACCGGCGGCACCACCACCGGCAAGCATATCGCCCACATCGCCGCCGACAAGATGATGCCCGTCTCGCTGGAACTGGGCGGGGGGGTGGGGCGCCGACAAAGCCTTCCGCACCAGCGGTTGGGCGCAGAAGAAACCGCATGAACGCGCCATCGTCCTGTACCGTGTCGCGCAACTGATCCGTGAACGCGGCGAAGCATTGGCGCAACGCCAGCGTCTCGACAACGGCAAGCCGATTACGGAAACGCGCAACCTGGTCGGCAGCGCGGCTGCGACCTTCCAGTTCTTTGCTGCTGCCTGCGAGACACTGGAAGAAACCATCACGCCAATGCGCGGCGACAACCTGACCATGAGCGTCTACGAAGCCATGGGTGTGGTCGCTGCGATCACGCCATGGAATTCGCCGATCGCCAGCGAAGCGCAAAAGATGGCGCCCGCACTGGCCGCCGGCAACGCCGTGGTGGTCAAGCCTGCCGAAGTCACGCCATTGATGGCGCTGGAACTGGCCAGGATCTGCGAAGAAGCCGGCGTGCCGAAAGGCCTCATCAGCGTCTTGCCCGGCAAGGGCTCGGTGATCGGCGACGCCATCACGCTGCATCCGCTGGTCAAGCGCGTGTCCTTCACCGGCGGCACCACCACCGGCAAGCATATCGCCCACATCGCCGCCGACAAGATGATGCCCGTCTCGCTGGAACTGGGATGGCGGCCGTATCCGTACCGGTGGTACGCGTCTTGCAGGCGATCAGTTTGCACGCGGTTACTACTACGCGCCGACCATCATCGAAGGCGTCACCAACGACCAGCGGATCTGCCAGGAAGAAATCTTCGGACCGGTGCTGGCGGCGATGCCGTTCGACAACGAAGAGGACCTGATCGCACAAGCCAACGACAGCGTGTATGCGCTGGCGGCCGGCATCTGGACGCGCGACTACAAGAAGGCCTGGCGTTTCGGCCGCGCGGTACAGGCCGGCAACGTGTGGATCAATACCTATAAACAATTTTCGATTTCGACGCCCTTCGGCGGCTGGCGCGACAGCGGCCTCGGACGCGAAAAGGGCCGCCTCGGCATCCTGCAATACATGGAGCAGAAGAGCATGTATTGGGGGCTGAATGAAAACCCGTTGCCGTGGGCAGGCTGAGTTCAAGGAGAAACAAATGGCTGGAATTGACGTATCAGGTATCGACGAAATCACTTACGGCGCGGATGACATGCCCGCCTGCCGCCAGTTCTTCCTCGACTGGGGCATGACGCTGGCGCAGGAGAGCGCCGAGGCGCTGGTGTTCGAATCGCAAAACGGTTGCCGCGTGATCGTGCGCAACAGCGCCGATCCGACGCTGCCGCCGGCCATCGAAGCCGGCCCGACATTGCGTGAAGTGGTGTGGGGCGTATCCGCCGCAGAGGTGTTGCCGAAATTCGCAGAGCGCATCAAGGATCTGCCGGGGTATTTCAATGACGGAAAACGTGTCGGCTGCACCGATCCCAACGGTCTTGCGGTGAGTTTCCAGGTTTCGCAAAAGCGCGACGTGCAAGTCGAGTGCGCCACCATGAACACCTGGAACGAAAAGAACCGCGTCAACCAGCGCAGCCCGGTCTATGACCATGCCTCGCCGATCGAAGTCGGCCACGTCGTGTTCTTCGTCAGGGACGTCAAGGCCTGCGAAAAATTCTACTGCGAGAACTTCGGCTTCGTTCCCTCCGACCGCTATCCGGAACGCGGCGCCTTCCTGCGTTGCGCCGACGTCGGCGGCCATCACGACATCTTCCTGCTGCAACCGCCGGAAGCACGTTCGGGCCTGAACCACGTGGCCTTCACCGTGCGCGATATTCACGAAGTCTTCGGCGGCGGCATGCACATGTCGCGCAAGGGTTGGGACACGCAACTGGGCCCGGGCCGTCATCCGATCTCGTCGGCCTATTTCTGGTACTTCAAGAATCCCGCCGGCGGCCTGATCGAGTACTACGCCGATGAAGACCAGCTCGATGCCGACTGGGAGCCACGCGATTTCGAACCGGGTCCGACCGTGTTCGCCGAATGGGCGATCGATGGCGGCATCGACGGCAACACGCGTCGTCAAAAGAATGCGCAAGGGCCGACCGGAAAATTCCTGACCGACCGTCAGCCGACCCACAAGTAATCGGAGCAAGTCATATGTCTTCTTTCAAAATCGGTATTCTCGGCGCGGGCATCGGCGGTCTGACCGCTGCCATCGCCCTGCATCGCGCCGGCCATGACGTGGTCGTGTACGAACAATCGAAGCAATTCCTGCGCGTCGGCGATCACCATCACCACCAGCGCCACCGAGAGCAGCAGCTCGAATTTCACATCGTCCACCGAGGCGCGGATGGTGGTGGTGCGGTCGGTCAGGATATGCACGTCGATCGCGCCCGGCAGGCTGGCCTGCAAGGTCGGCAGGATCTTCTTGATGCTGTCGACCACGGCGATCACATTCGCGCCCGGCTGGCGCTGGATGTTGACGATCACGGCGGCGGAGTCGTTGGCCCAGGCGCCGAGGCGGACGTTCTCCGCGGCGTCGACCACGTCGGCCACGTCCGATACGCGGATCGGCGCGCCGTTCTTGTAGCCGATGATGAGATTGCGGTATTCGTCGGCGGACTTCAACTGGTCGTTGGCATCGATGGTCGAGGCGCGCGCCGGGCCGTCGAAACTGCCCTTGGCCTGGTTGACGTTGGCGTTGCCGATGGCGGTGCGGATGTCATCCAGGTTCATGCCCAATGCGGCGATGGCGCGCGGATTCAACTGCATGCGTACGGCAGGACGCTGGCCGCCCGACAAACTGACCAGGCCGACGCCGGAGAGCTGCGAAATCTTTTGCGCCAGGCGCGTGTCGATCAGGTCCTGCACCCTGGGTAGCGGCAGCGTCCTGGACGTCACCGCCAGCGTCAGGATCGGCGTGTCGGCCGGATTGACCTTGCTGTAGATCGGCGGCGCCGGCAAGTCGGACGGCAACAGATTGCCGCCGGCGTTGATGGCGGCCTGCACTTCCTGCTCGGCGATGTCGAGGCTGAGGTCGAGATTGAATTGCAGCGTGATCACCGAAGCGCCGCCCGAGCTGGTCGACGACATCTGGTTGAGGCCGGGCATCTGGCCGAACTGGCGTTCCAGCGGCGCGGTGACCGACGAGGTCATCACATCGGGGCTGGCGCCGGGATAGAGCGTGACGACCTGGATGGTCGGATAGTCGACTTCCGGCAGCGCCGAAAGCGGCAGCTGTTTATAGGCGACGATACCGACCAGCAGAATCGCCAGCATCAGCAGCGAGGTCGCCACCGGCCGCAGGATGAACAGGCGTGATGGATTCATGCGGCCGCCTTATTTCGTCGCAGCGGGTGCGGGTGCAGGTGCAGCTGCAGGCGCAGCCGGCGTGCCTTCCGTGGTGCTGCGTTGCTGGCGGCGCATTTCCATCATGCGCTGGCGACGCTGGTCTTCCGGCAGCTTCTTGATCTCTTCGCCGAATTCACCGGCGTCGATGCGTTTGTTGAGTTCGGCCCAGCGCTTCTGGCGTTCTTCGGGCGTCATGTCCTGGCCGCCCTGTCCACTTTGCGCTTCGCCGGCGGCGCCGTCGCGTTTATGTCGACGCGGACCGGCTTTCTCGGTCAGCTTGTTGGCCGGATCGTCAGCGCCGCCGCGCACTACAGGTTCGACCTTGGCGCCTTCGCGCAGACGGTCGATGCCGTCGACCACCACGGTTTCGCCGCTGGCGACGCCGTCTTCAATCGCGGTGATGTCGCCCTGCGCCGGACCGGTCTTGACGTTGCGCACGGTGACGGTATTGTCGGACTTGACCACGTACACGAACAAGCCCTTGGAGCCGCGTTGCAGCGCCGCCGTGGGGATCGTCACGGCATCCTTGCGGGTGTCGAGCAGCATGCGGATGTTGACGAACTGATTCGGGAACAGCGCATAGTCGGTGTTGGGAAATTGCGCCTTGAGCTTGATGGTGCCGGTGGTGGCGTCGACCTGGTTATCGATGGTCAGCAGCATGCCGCTGGCGAGCTTGTTCTTCTGGTCGCGGTCCCAGGCGTCGGTCGGCAGTTTCTTGCCGGCCTGCAGTTGCTTCATGACGGCCGGGATATTGTCTTCGGGGATGCTGAACACGGCCGTGATCGGCTGCACCTGGGTGATGATGACGATGCCGTTGGTGTCGCTGGAATGCACGATGTTGCCGATGTCGACCTGGCGCAGGCCGAGGCGGCCGCTGACCGGCGCGGTCACGCGCGAATAGGTCAGTTGCAGGCGCGCACTGGCCAGGTTGCCCTGGTCGGATTTGACGGTGCCTTCCAGTTGCTTGACCAGCGCGGCTTGCGTGTCGACCTGCTGGCTAGCGATGGAATCCTGCGACAACAGTGTGCGGTAGCGCTGGAGATCGAGCCGGGCCGCGCCCAGTTGCGCCTGATCACGCGCCAGCTGGCCTTCCGCCTGGGTCACCGCAACCTGATAGGGACGCGCATCGAGCTCGGCCAGCAAGTCGCCCTCCTTGACCAGTTGGCCTTCCTTGAAATGCAGCTTCATGAGCTGGCCGTCGACGCGGCTGCGTACCGTGGCGGTGGCGGTCGGCGTGACGCCGCCGAGACCGGTCAGGTAGATGTTGACGTCCGAAATCCTGGCCACCGCCACGCCCACCGGCGACAAGCCCATGCCGCCGAAGCCGCCGCCCGGAGGCCCGCCGCGTTTGCCCTTGCCGCCGCCCCCTTGCCATTGGCCGCCGCCGTTCTGGGCCTGCTCGGCCGCTGCCGCGCGCTTGTGATGCCAATAGTAATAACCTCCGCCAACCAGGATGACCAGCAAGGCCCAGAACCACCAGCGCTTGAGCAAGCCGGGCGATTTCCTGGAGGACAAGGGGGAAGATGGCGGTTGATTATTGTCGGGAGTTGGTGTTGTAGTCATCTTGGGGACGGGGAATCGGACAAATCAATATGGATCAAGACATTTCATGAAGATCCGCACAACCCCGACAGCCCTGCTCTGGCGGCCGGAGGGATGGTCTTCAGGAAATGCGCTCGCAGGCGCATGGCAACACGCCAACTCGTTATTATGGTGCAGAAGCATGACGGAACGATGATCGATACCGTATATCTTCATGCCAAATAAGCAAAAAAAATGAAAGAAAGACAAAAAACCTTGCGCAACATTGCGCAAGGTTTCGAATTGCCAAGGTCGCTTACTTGGCTGGAGCAGGCGCAGTTGCAGGAGCATCGCGCTTGCCGTGATCGCGACCGTGATCATCGCCAAAGCGGCCGTGTTTGAAACGATGCTCTTCCATCTTGCGGAATTCCTGGTCGAACACCTTTTGCTGCTCAGGCGACAGGACGGCGTAGAACTCCTTGGTGGCGGCGATATGGTCCGTCATGCGGGCTTCCATCTGCTTCATCCGGTCCAGATGGCGGTCCAGGCGTTCCGGCGTGGTCAGCTTGTTCCATTCATCCTTGTCCGGACGGGCCGGCGGCGTGGCCGGGCGCTGCGGCGTGGTCTTGTCGGTGAAGGTCTTCCAGGCGCCTTCCTGGGCCGCAGTGATCTTCAGTTTGTCGTGCAAGGCTGCCTGGCGTTTGGCGCGGTGCTGCTCGAATTTGGCGATCTGCTCGGGGGTCGGCATGTGGCGTCCATCTGGGCCACCCGGACCTGCCGGCGGCATCTGGGCGAATGAAGACATGGCGGTCAGACCGATACCTGCGGCGGCGACGCCGATCATCAGGTGTTTTTTCAGATTCAACATGGTGATTCCTTTCGTGTTGGGTGCGTTATCTGCACAGTTCACATTTAACGCTTCAGGTGTAACCGCGGTTTTTCCCTTGTCCCACGATTTGTATCGCTCTGTATATGCCGGCGGCTGCTTTGTTTCGCTCTATGTCCGGAGGGCCGCCTGTTATCCCAATATACAATTCAGCGTCACCCCATTTTCTGGAGTAGTCATAATGGCTGCCATGGATACAAATTCTCACATTCTGGTGGTCGATGACGACCGCGAAATCCGCACCCTGCTGGCGGAGTACCTCGACGCCAATGGTTTCCGCACACTGACGGCGACCAACGGCGCCGACATGCGCAAGGTGCTCGACGAATCGCGCGTGGACCTGATCGTGCTGGACCTGACGCTGCCCGGCGAGGACGGCCTGACGCTGTGCCGCAACCTGCGCGCCCAGTCGAACGTGCCGGTGATCATGCTGACCGCGCGCGGCGAACCGCTGGATCGCATCCTCGGCCTGGAAATGGGCGCCGACGATTACCTGGCCAAGCCGTTCGAGCCGCGCGAATTGTTCGCCCGCATACGCAGCGTGTTGCGCCGGACCCAGGCGCTGCCGCCGAGCATGATGCGGCCGGAAGCAAAGACCATGCATTTCTCCGGCTGGACGCTGGACCTGACGGCGCGCCATCTGCTCAACCCGGAGGGCGTGGTGGTGGCCTTGTCGGGAGCGGAGTTCCGCATGCTCAAGGTATTCCTCGACCATCCCAACCGCATCCTCAACCGCGACCAGTTGCTGGAGCTGACCCAGGGCCGCGAAGCCGATCCTTTCGATCGCTCGGTCGACATCCAGATCAGTCGCCTGCGCCAGAAGCTGGGCGACGATGCCCGTACCCCGACCATCATCAAGACCGTCCGCAATGAGGGTTACGTGCTGGCCACCACCGTGACATTGGAAGACGCCGGATGAATCATCTCTTCGCCCCCCTGCGCGAGTTCGTCGGCTCGATCGGCAACCGCGTCTTCCTGATCCTGCTGGCGGGCATCCTGGTGGCGACCGTCACGACCACCTGGCTGGCCTCCAACGAGCGTCGCAACACCATGCGCGAACTGCGCTACCAGCACGTCGCCGAGCGCGTCGAACAGGTGGTGCAGGCGCTCGATCCGCTTACGCCGCAGGCGCGCGACGTGGTCCTGCACGCGGCCGACAATTTCGGCTTCGAGGCGGGTTTCGTCAATGAAGTCGGCGACATGCAGAGCCCCAGCACCGGTCCGATGGCCGACATGCTGAAATCACGGCTGGGCGAAGACCGCCAGATCGTGGTCCAGCGCGAGACCGACTGCGCGCCGCGCCGGCCGCGCAATGCCCCGCCGGATGGCCATGACCGCGCCGAACGACCGCGCATGGAAACCTGCCGCGTCATCTATGTCAGCCTGCGCGACAAGGCGCTGCTGCGCCTGCGCCTGCACATGCCGGGCGACCCGCCTTCAACGCCATGCAGACGCGCATCCGGCGCCAGATCCAGCACCGCACCCACATGCTGGCGGCGATCACGCATGATTTGCAGACGCCGCTGACGCGCCTGCGCCTGCGGCTGGAAAAAGTGGAAGACAAGGAATTGCAACAAAAGCTGGTGGATGACCTTGCCGTGATGCAAGACATGGTGCGCGAGGGACTGGATCTGGCGCGCAGCATGGATTCGTCGGAAGCGATGCAGCGGCTGGACATCGATTCTCTGCTCGACAGCGTGTGCGCCGACGCATCGGATGCCGGCCAGCAGGTTGAACTGCAAGGCCGCACGCGCGCCTTTGTGGTGGCCCAGCCCAACGCACTGCGGCGCTGCCTGACCAACCTGCTCGACAATGCTTTCAAATACGGCCAGCGCGCCGAGGTATCGATCGCGCTCGACGACCTGCTGCCCAACCGGGTGCTGATCCGCATCCGCGATCATGGCCCCGGTATTCCCGAGGGCCAGCTGGAAACGGTGTTCGAACCTTTTTACCGGCTTGAAACATCACGCTCGCGCGACACGGGCGGCACCGGCCTGGGGCTGACGATTGCACGCAATATCGCGGAAAATCACGGCGCCTTGCTGGACCTGCGCAATCATGCCAAAGGTGGACTGGAAGTCTTGCTGTCGTTGCCGTTGAAGCAAGCAAAACGGGCGCGTTGAGCGCCCGTCCGGATCCGTTGAAAGCGGCTTAGAAGTAATTCAGACCGAGCGCGCCACGCACTTCCGACACCGTCTGCGCAGCTGCTGCGCGCGCACGCTCGGTGCCGCGACGCAGGATCGCCAGCACTTCACCGCGCTCCTGCTGCCATTGTTCGCGGCGGGTGCGGATGGGTTCCAGCATTTCCTGCAGGATGCCTTCGAGACGGCGCTTGACCACGCTGTCGCCCAGGCCGCCACGGGTGTAATGGGCCTTCAGTTCGGCCACGGCGTCGCGGTCCGGATCGAAGGCGTCCAGGAAGGTGAAGACCACATTGCCCTCGACCTGGCCCGGATCATCGACGCGCAAGTGGTTGGGGTCGGTGTACATGCGCTGCACCGCCTGCTTGATCTCGGCCGGCGAGGCGCCCAGCGCGATCGAGTTGCCCAGCGACTTGCTCATCTTGGCCTTGCCGTCGATGCCGGGCAGGCGGCCGGTTTCAGACAGCACTTCCTTGCACTCCACCAGCACGTCCTTGCCGACTACGTTGTTGAAACGGCGCACCAGTTCGTTGGTCTGCTCGATCATCGGCAACTGGTCGTTGCCGACCGGCACCAGCGTGGCCTTGAAGGCGCTGATGTCGGCGGCCTGGCTGACCGGATACGTCAGGAAACCGGCCGGAATGTCGCGCTCGAAACCGCGCAGGCGAATCTCTTCCTTGATGGTCGGATTGCGTTCCAGACGCGACACGCTAACCAGATTGAGCAAGTGCATCGACAGCTCGTACAACTCCGTGACTTGCGACTGGATGAAAATGGTGGATTTTTCCGGATCGATGCCGACGGCGAGGTAGTCGAGCGCTACTTCAACGACGTTCTCGGTGACTTTCTGATGACGGCCGACGTTGTCGGTCATGGCCTGGGTGTCGGCCAGCAGCAGGAACTGGCTGGCCTCGTCCTGCAGCTGCACGCGCGACACCAGCGAGCCGATGTAGTGGCCCAGATGCAAAGGGCCGGTCGGGCGGTCGCCGGTCAGGACGATGGGACGCGCGGCCGACGGCTTGTTGGAAACGGTGGAAGTTGCAGATGGTGCAGAGGCTGGCGAAACATTCAAGGACATGGTCACTCCGGTAATTTCGGAACGCTGCCAGTCTCGCCGCATAAAACAATGCCGCCCGGACCGGCGGCATCACATTGACAAAAGCTGTACTACTAAGCTGTGCAAAAGCGGGCCACCCGAATCAGGTGCGCCACCAATGCTGGAGTTGTAGTGAGGGATGAATTCTGTATTGCATCGGCGAAGTATAGCATCAAGCCTTGCTCATGATGCAGCGCAAAAGCCCTGCCCGACCCACTTTCCAGGAAAAAACCGCCTCGTTTGCAGGAGGCGGTTTGGGAGGATCAGGCCATCAGTACGCGCCCGGCGGCGGACCATAATATCCCGGCGGAGGACCGTAGTAACCGGGTGGCGGAGGCGGCGGTGCATAGTAGTAGCGGCGCGGATGATAGCTGTAGACCGTGGTGGCCTGCTGCTGCGTCTGGATCTGGTTACCCTTGCTGTACATGCATTGGCTATAGGTCATGTCGTAGCGCTGCTGCATGGAGTAATTGCCACCCGCTGCAGCATTGCTGCCGGCGGTGCTGCCCACCAGCAAGCCCCCACCTGCACCGATGGCCGCGCCCGCACCGGCATTGCCCGAGGCGGCGCCAATGAGGGCGCCGGCCACCGCACCGACGGCGGTACCGACGGCGGCGCTGTTGGCGGCATTGTTCTGCGTCTGCGCCGCCTGGCCGCCGATGGCGTCTTGGGCATATTGCTGGCATTGCTGCTGTTCACTGCGGAATTGCTCGTACGACTTGCCGTTGCCCGGCATGGCCATCACGGAGGGGCCGGTCGGCACGCTGACGCAACCACCCAACACCAGCAAGGCAGTTAAAGCGCCGAGCGTACCGGCTGTTTTATGAATTGGTTTCACGATGTAATCCTTGAAAAAGCTATCTGGAACTGGTGTGAAGCTTGTCGGCGACCGCGCGTTACTGCGGCGGCGGCTGTCCGCCATTCGGACCGTTCGGCACAACCTTCATCCAGTTGCTCGGGCAACTCTGGACGTAGGGGTAATAGCCTTTGGATTCCTGGCAGTAGTACCAGTAGTTGCTCTGCGCCGGACCTTGCTCGATGTAGACCGGCGGCGCAGCGGGTTGGACGTACACCGGCGGCGGATAATAGACCGGGGCCGGATAGTAGGCCGGCGGCGGTATCCACAGGGGACCGCCGATGTACACACCGAAACGGGTGTGTGCGGAGCTTGCCCCGCTTGCCGCCATGCAACCAAGCGCAAGCAATCCCAATAAAGCTGCTTTTTTCATGTTCGCCTCGCGTATTTCGTGGAGACGGCACTCGCCATCCCGCTTCATTAAATATACGCAAAACGGCCAGGTTTCAACGGTTTTGTTTCAATTCGTAACCCTATTTAAGAAACCTGTACATGGCGCTACAAAGCCGGACACATGCGGGTTTCCGGGAATCGGAAACGAACACGCCGCTTGCAGGAAGCGGCGTGTCGGCAAAACGGAAATTCTACTGAAAAACGGCCCTGGAAGTCGCTTGAAATTATTTCGGCCCGGTCATTTCCTCCGGCTTGATCCACAGCGCAAACTGCTCTTCGGTAACATAACCAAGCGCAAGTGCGGCCTGTTTCAAGGTGGTGCCGTCGTGATGCGCCTGTTTGGCGATCTTGGCGGCCTTGTCGTAGCCGATATGCGGCGCCAGCGCGGTCACCAGCATCAGCGAACGCTCCATCAGGTCGGCAATGCGATCGCGGTTGGCTTCAATGCCCTGCGCGCAGTGGTCGTCGAAACTGTCCATGCCATCGGCCAGCAAGCGCACGCTTTGCAGGAAGTTGTGGACGATCACCGGCTTGAACACGTTCAGTTCGAAATTGCCGGAAGCGCCGCCGATGTTGATCGCGACGTCGTTGCCGAACACCTGCGCGCACAGCATGGTCAGCGCTTCGCATTGAGTCGGGTTGACCTTGCCCGGCATGATCGAGCTGCCCGGTTCGTTTTCGGGGATGGTGATTTCGCCAAGTCCGGAACGCGGACCGGAAGCCAGCCAGCGTACGTCGTTGGCGATCTTCATGAGCGCCGCCGCCAGGGTCTTCAAGGCGCCGTGCGCCGACACCAGCGCGTCATGGCTGGCCAGCGCGGCAAACTTGTTGGGTGCAGTCTTGAACGGGAAGCCGTAATGCTTCTCCAGCTCGGCGGCGACGCGCGTGCCGAACTCCGGATGCGCATTGAGGCCGGTGCCGACTGCGGTGCCGCCGGCCGCCAGTTCGCTGACGGCGTTGAGCGTGGCGATGATCGCCATTTCGGCATGCGTGAGTTGCGCGATGTAACCCGAGAATTCCTGGCCCAGCGTCAGCGGCGTGGCGTCCTGCAAATGGGTGCGGCCGATCTTGACGATGTCCCTGAACTCTTCCGACTTGCGTTCCAGCGTCGCACGCAGCTTGTGCAGCTTGGGCAACAGATGTGTCGCCACCGCCAGACTGGCGGCCACGTGCATCGCAGTCGGGAAGATATCGTTGGACGACTGGCTCTGGTTGACGTCGTCGTTGGGATGGATCTTGCGCTCTTCGCCGCGCACGCCGCCCAGCAGTTCCGACGCGCGATTGGCCAGCACCTCGTTCATGTTCATGTTGCTTTGCGTGCCGGAACCGGTCTGCCAGACCGACAGCGGGAATTCCAGTGGGTGCTTGCCGGCGATCACTTCGTCGGCGGCGGCAACGATGCCTTCCGCCTTCTTGGCGTCGAGCTTGCCAAGGTCGCGGTTGACGCTCGCGCAGGCGCGCTTGACCGCCGCCAGCGCGACGATCAGTTCGGCCGGCATGCGTTCGGTGGAAATATGGAAATGGTGCAGCGAGCGCTGCGTTTGCGCGCCCCACAAACGATCGTCAGGCACCTCGATGGGGCCGAAGGTGTCTCGTTCGATTCGATGTTTCATGATGCTTCTTCTCCGCAGGAAATATGGTTCCGTGGAACCGCCACATCTCATACGGCTCTGGCGCACGCTGCAGGCTTGAGCGATAGGAGACGACTAGAACTCATTGCATCAGTATCCGCGAATTGCAGGCGGACGCTGATGCAATGCGTCCTGCAGCCCTAAGGCTTGCGGGAAGCTGGGTCCGGCAGCAGACAGGCGTCGATCACCTGCAGGTTGTTGTCTTTGGCGAAATTCAGGACGAAATGGTAAGCCAGCGGCTCAAGCGCGCGGAGCGCTTCGTTGACGACAACCGAGCGGACGCCGTTGATCATGGTCGGTAATACGTAGGGGGAATATTGCAGGTGAGCATTGCGGCCGCCCGAACCTTCGGGGCGGAAACAGGACATGACGCCACACAGACGTTCGGCCCAGTCGCTGGGCCGGAACTGCTTCCCATCTTGGGTCAGACCCATGATGATGAATTCTTGTGCCGGCTCGTTGGTGGTATTGATGGGATCTGCCATGCGTGCAATTCGTTCTCTGGCGTTTGCCACATAAATGGCTTCCTGCCTCTTGGGAGGGAAGCCGACGAAACCCAAGTATTATATCTTATAGAAGACTTGAGATACACCCCTATCTGGACAACCAGCAGCGCCCGCAAATCTTGTCTTGCGGACAACCCTGCCTTGCCTTTATCCCATCCAGACCGCCACCGACAGCAGCAACAAGAGGAACATCCACAACAACATGGCGCGCCAGACCAGGCCGACCGTGCTTTGCAGCGTGCGCGGCGAAGGCTGGTCGCCGGGGAAGCCATCGGCTGCTTCGAGCGTCGAATCGACGGTCGCGGCATCGATCGGCAGCACGCCTGAAGCGGATTCCGCCGGTGTGCCGAAGCGCACGCCCATGGCGCCGCCGCCGGCCGACAGGATGATGCCGACGGCCTCGTCCTGCCAGCGGTCGGCAAAATTGCGCCAGGCGTAAATCGCGTCTTCGAAATTGCCGACCACCGCGAACGCCGCCGCCGTGAAGCGTGCCGGAATCCAGTCAATCCAGTAGAACGCACGCTCGGCGAAACGGCCGAAGACTTCCTGCTTCATGTGATCCGGCTCGTTCCAGGCGCGCGCCAGGTATTCCGACACGCGGTACATCACGGCCAATGCCGGGCCGACCGGCATCAGGAACCAGAAAAACACGCCGAATACATGGCGATGCGTGGTGACCAGCGCTTTTTCGGCGGCGATGCGCGAAATCTCGCTGACGTCGAGGTCCGACGTGTCTTCCTTGGTCCATTCGGCCAGCAAGGCGCGCGCGGCGACGTCATCGCCGGTATTGAGCGCCAGCTGGATCGAAGTGAAATAGTGGCTGTAGTGGCGGAAGCCCAGCGTCATGTAAACGATCAGCACGTTCCAGGCCAGTGCCGCCAGCGGGCTGATGCGCAGGCACACCCAGTAAATCAGGCCGGCCGGCACCGTCAGCGCGCCGACCATGACAAACCATCCCAGACGTCCATGATGCGCATGACCGGCGTTGAACCAGTTTTCAATCCGGGCCGCGAAGGACTTGATCCAGGCGTAAATCGGATTGTCCGCCCGCAGCGGCTTCAATTGTTCGATCAGGAGCGCAAAGAGTATGGAAAGAAATGTCATCAAGCCGCCTTTTGGTGAGTCTTGTTTGTGTGCTTATTGGTGTACTTATCTGAGTACTTATTGAAGTACTTATTGAAGTACTTGCTGAGGTACTTACGCCAAGCGAATATGAGTTCGCACAGAGCGCACGACCTTCGCGAAAACAGGTAAATGATACAACGGCAGCAAGTATCCCTGACGTTTTATGTTGTCCGCCGGAGATATTTCCCCTGTGAGCGAGGCCTTTCGGCCCTCCTCTGCTCCGCTCTCAGCTGCGCAGGAAATGGAACAGGTTGCGCAGCATGCCGGCGGTCGCGCCCCAGATGAAGAAGCGCTCGTAGGGCATGGTGTAGAAGGTGCGGCGACCGAGGTCGTTGGGCAATTCGATGGTGCGGCGCTGGTGGTTCATGCCGTCCATCAGGAAAGCCAACGGCACTTCGAAGATCTCGGCCACTTCACGCGGATCGGGCACCATGTTGAACGGTGGCCGGATCAGGCCGGCCACCGGTGTGACGCGATAGCCGGTGCCGGTGAAATATTCGGGCAGCGAACCGATCACCTCGACATGGCGTCGCGCCAGGCCGATTTCTTCTTCCGTTTCGCGCAGGGCGGTGTCGATCGGCGAGACGTCGCTCAACTCGGTGCGGCCGCCGGGAAAGCTGATCTGCCCGGCATGGTCCTTCAGATCGGCGGTGCGCTGGGTAAACAGCAACGTCGGCCCTTCCGCACGCAGCACGATAGGCATCAGCACTGCCGCCGGGCGCGGCGTACCAGCCGACTGGCGCATCTGCTGCTCGACGTTGATTTCGGGCGTCCAGGGCCGCGTTTCGGTAAAGCGACGGCGCAGCCATTCCTCTTGCATGCGCTCGGCATCCAGCCCCGCCTCGCCGGCGACGGACTCTATCGGAAGATCGAGAGGATCAAAATTTGCCAAGGCTGCACCTTAAGGATTTAATACAAAAAGGGCCCCCCCCCCCCCCCC
>NZ_AJHH01000749.1 GCF_000256565.1 Herbaspirillum lusitanum P6-12
CCGAAGACGCCCTTTTTTCAAGCAAATACCGAAGATTACGCTTCAGCCTTGGCAGTGCCACGGCGGTTAGGCAGCTTCTCTTTGATACGTGCCGACTTGCCGGAACGCTCACGCAGATAGTACAGCTTGGCGCGACGGACATCGCCGCGACGCTTGACTTCGATCGACGCGATCAGCGGCGAGTACAACTGGAATGTACGCTCAACGCCTTCGCCCGACGAAATCTTGCGGACGATGAAGTTGGAGTTCAGACCACGGTTGCGACGCGAGATCACGACGCCTTCGTAAGCCTGGGCGCGCTTGCGCGTACCTTCGACCACGTTGACGCTGACGATGACGGTATCGCCTGGAGCGAACTCAGGGATGTTCTTTGCGAGACGCGCGATCTCTTCTTGCTCTAATTGCTGGATCAGATCCATTTTAATACTCCGAATGCCATCTTGCCGGCGCTCACTTCGTCGACTGAGTCGACCTGCCCGGTAGAGGATGGGGTTGAACAACGAGCGCCGCCTTCAGTTGTCTTCCGGCCTTGCCCGCACTTTTGCTGCTTTCACTGCAAACTGCTTAAAAACTTCTCATCGGCCTTGCTCAGCAACCCGTCCTGGCGCGCCCTGGCGATCAGGTCGGGACGCTTCTTGGCAGTCGCCTCAAGCGCCCGCTCGCGTCGCCACTTCACAATCTCTGCATGGTGGCCGCCCATCAACACCGGCGGCACCGCCACGCCTTCGTATTCTTCCGGACGCGTGTAATGCGGGCAATCCAGCAGGCCGTTGACGAAACTGTCTTCAACCGCCGAACTGCCGTCGTTGAGCACGCCCGGCAATTGCCGGATCACGGCATCCATCAGCGCCATCGCCGGCAATTCACCGCCCGACAGCACGAAATCGCCGAGACTGATTTCTTCGTCGACATGGCGGTCCAGCAAACGTTGATCGATAGCCTCGTAGCGACCGCACAGCAACACCACGCCAGTATCTTCAGCGAACTGCATGACGCGCTGATGCGTCAGCGGCTTGCCTTGCGGGGACAAATACACCACACGCGGCGCCGCCAGATTCAAATCAAGTTGCCGCTGCCTGGCCGCCTGCAGCGTCTGCTGCAACGGTTTGGCCAGCATCACCATGCCCGGTCCGCCGCCATAAGGCCGGTCGTCGACCGTGCGGTGATTGTCGGTGGTGAAATCCCGCGGATTCCATAGCGACAAGCCCCACTTCTTTTGCTCGAACGCACGCCGGGTTACACCGGACTGCGTCAATGCTGCAAACATTTCGGGGAAAAGCGTGACGACGTCAAATTGCATCCGGCGCCCTTTTTAATATTGCAAACCGCGCTGCCGGATCAATAATCCAGTCCCCAGTCGACCACGATTTTCTTGTCCGCCAGACTGACGGTCTTGACGAACTGGTCAACGTACGGAATCAGGATTTCTGCAGCAGCCTTGCTGTCGGCTTCAACTCCTGCCTCAGCCGGGACAGCAGGAACCGCGACACGCAGGATCGGGTGAGCCCCGTTATCCATCAGATCGCTGACCACGCCCAGGGACTCGCCCTGCATGTTTTCAACTGCCAGGCCGATCAGATCGACCCAGTAAAATTCTCCGTCGGATAAAGCAGGAAAGTGGCTGCGCGCAATCTGCACCACGGCGCCCTTGAGCGCTTCGGCGGCATCACGACCAGCCACTCCCATTAACCTCGCCACCACATCACCGCTGTGGGACTTGGCTTGCATCATCTCGACATCGCGCAATTCCGGCTTGTCCAGCCACCAGGTTCTTGCGCCCAGCAGAGCATCTGCATCCGCTGAATAAGGTTTGACCCGCACCCATCCCTGAATACCATAAGCACCTGAGATGTAACCTACCGTCAACAGATCCGGGGGAACTGCGACGCCTGATTGTGATGTGCGCGACAAACCTGCCTTACCAATACGCTTGCGAAATCAGAGCCGAATGCAACTGCAATTAAGCAGCGGCCTTCTTGCCTGCTTCGCTGACCAGACGGGCAACGGTTGGGGACAGCTGTGCGCCGACGCCTTCCCAGTGAGCCAGGCGGTCCTGAGCGATACGGAAGGATTCTTCCTTACCGGATGCAACCGGGTTGTAGAAACCCAGACGCTCGATGAAGCGTCCGTCGCGGCGATTGCGCGAATCAGTTGCAACGATGTTGAAGAATGGGCGCTTCTTGGCGCCTCCACGAGCTAAACGAATAACGACCATAATGGTTCCAAAAAGTGTTCGAACACGGAAAAGCTGGTGATTATAGCCGAAATACCGGCCACGCAGCAAGATGAATACGGGAAAGCAGCCCAAGCCGGGCGCGGAGCCGATCCGGCTCCATCCGACCTTCCCGCCTGATTTCGCCCTTTTCAGGGCAATGCGCCCCGAAACGGTCTTCGGGACGCCCTCTCCTGCGGCTATACTAGGCGCAGTTTTTTTACAACACTGCAACGCGCTCCGGCGCGCAGTCCGGCCGATCCAGCGCCTTCTTTTGCCATCGAGAAATTAGCTTCATGACAATTCAGCACAAGAACAAGACCTTCACGACTTTCCTGGCGGCCGTTTTCGGCGGCATCGGCATCCATCGTTTTTATATGGCTGGCCGCAAAGACCTGATCGGCTGGTTGCATCTGGCCACCCTGCCGGTGTCGGCGCTGCTGATCTGGACATTCAGCAACTCGCAGCCGCTGTTCATGGGCATGCTGTTTGCGCTGTCGATATTGTGCGGCTTCCTCGAAGCCCTCGTCATCGGACTGACACCGGACGAAAAATGGGATGCCGCCCGTAACCAGGGCTCCGGCAAGAAATCGGAATCGCACTGGGTCCTGGCGCTGATCCTGGTATTAACGCTGGGAGTCGGCGCCATGTCGGTGATCGCCCTGATGGCGCGCAGTTTCGACCTGCTCTTCACCGGCGGCGCTTACGGCTGACGCTTGATATGGACCGAAGCGTTCGCCGGTCGACCCGGCGAACGCCGCCGCATCAGAATTGCTCTTCGGTCAACGCCAGCACGCCGGCGCTGCCTTCCACCACCGCCGCACGCAGCGACGACGCTTGCGTCAGCACATGATCTGCATAGAAACGCGCCGTCGCGATCTTGGCTTTGTAGAACTGTGCATCGCCGTCACCGGCTTTCAGCTTGTCGACAGACACCAGTGCGGCGCGCGCCATTTGCCAGCCCCCCAGCACCACGCCGGCCAGTTTCAGGTACGGCACGCTGCCTGAAAACACACCCTTGATGTCCGTCTTGATGTTGGCGACCACGTAGTTGACCACGTCGTCCAGCGCAAGCGTGCCGTCAACCAGGCGCTTGCGGATCGCCTGCAGGTCGTCGCTGTATTCGCCTGCAGCGGCAGTGGCGAGCGCCGCTTCAGTCTTGTGAATTTGCCCGATGATGCCCTTGGCGACTGCGCCGCCGTCACGCGAGGTCTTGCGACCGACCAGGTCGTTGGCCTGGATCGCCGTGGTGCCTTCGTAAATCGCCAGGATGCGCGCGTCGCGGTAATACTGTGCGGCGCCGGTTTCTTCGATGAAGCCCATGCCGCCGTGCACCTGCACGCCGGTCGAGGTGACGTCGATGGACAACTCGGTCGACCAGCCCTTGACGATGGGCACCAGGTATTCGTAGACGGCCTGGTTGGTCTTGCGCGTCGCCTCGTCGGCATGATGATGACCGGCATCCGATGCTGCAGCGGCGACATACGCCAGCGCGCGCGACGCCTCCACCTGGGAGCGCATCGACATCAGCATGCGGCGCACGTCCGGCTGGTGGATGATGGTGACGGCGCCTGCAGAACCGGCCAGGTCGCGCGACTGCACGCGGTCCTTGGCGTAAGCCACGGCTTTTTGATAGGCGCGTTCCGACACCGACAGACCCTGGATGCCCACGGCGAAGCGCGCCGCATTCATCATGATGAACATGTATTCAAGGCCACGATTTTCTTCGCCGACCAGCATGCCGACGGCGCCGCCGTGGTCGCCGAATTGCAGCACCGCAGTCGGGCTGGCCTTGATGCCGAGCTTGTGTTCGATGGAGACGCAATGGACGTCGTTACGCTCGCCCAGCGAACCGTCCGGCTTGACCAGGAATTTCGGCACGATGAACAGCGAAATGCCTTTCACGCCTTCCGGCGCATTCGGCGTGCGCGCCAGCACCAGGTGGACGATGTTCTCGGCCATGTCGTGATCGCCGTACGTGATGAAAATCTTGGTGCCCGACAATTTGAACGTACCGTCATCCTGCGGCACCGCACGCGTACGCACCAGCGCCAGGTCGGAACCGGCTTGCGGCTCGGTCAGATTCATCGTGCCGGTCCACTTGCCGGAGATGAAATTGGTCAGGTAAGTATTCTTTTGCTCCTCGGTGCCGGCCGTCATCAATGCTTCGATGGTGCCGTCGGTGAGCAGTGGACACAGCGCGAACGACAGGTTCGCGGAATTGAGCATTTCGATACAGGGCGTCGCCACCAGTTTCGGCAGACCCTGGCCGCCGAATTCAACCGGATGCTGCACGCCCTGCCAGCCGGCTTCGCCGAACTGCTTGAAAGCTTCCTTGAAGCCCTTGCTGGTCGTGACCTTGCCGTCGCTCCACGAGCTCGGCTCCTTGTCGGCGGAGTGGTTGAGCGGCGCCACCACTTCACTGCAGAATTTTGCATTCTCTTCCAGAATGGCTTCCACGGTTTCCGGCGTCGCGTCTTCGCAGTTGGGCAATGCGTTGACTTCCGACAATCCGGCCAGTTCGTTCATGACGAACAGCATATCCTTCAATGGTGCGACGTAGCTCATCTCCGACTCCTGATCCTGTGTACGCAATCTGTTGTTGCGCTGCTTTCGCATTCGTTTTTTACTGCTTGCTTACTGCTTGCCATATTGCCGCTGCTGCTAAAAAATCGGCCCTGTCATGCGAGAGGGCCGATTTGGGATTGCTGATTAACCGAGCTGCTTGACCAGCTCAGGCACGATCTCGAACAAGTCGCCGACGATGCCGTAATCGGCCACCGAGAAGATCGGCGCTTCTTCGTCCTTGTTGATCGCCACGATCACCTTGGAATCCTTCATGCCCGCCAGATGCTGGATCGCACCGGAAATACCAACGGCGATATACAGCTGCGGCGCCACGATCTTGCCGGTCTGCCCCACTTGCCAGTCGTTCGGCACATAGCCCGCATCGACTGCGGCGCGCGAGGCGCCCATGGCGGCGTTGAGCTTGTCGGCCAGCGGTTCGAGGATCTTGAAGCTTTCCGACGATCCCATGCCGCGGCCGCCCGAGACGATGATCTTGGCGGCGGTCAGTTCAGGACGATCCGACTTCGCCACTTCGCGCGAGACGAAGCTGGACTTGCCGGAGTCGGCCACGGCCGTCAACGATTCGACCGCTGCGCTGCCGCCTGTTGCTGCAGCATCAAAACCGGTCGTGCGCACGGTGATGACCTTGATCGGATCAATCGACTGCACGGTGGCAATGGCGTTGCCGGCGTAGATGGGACGTTCGAAGGTATCGGCCGACTCCACCTTGGTAATGTCGGAAATCTGGCCCACGTCCAGCTTGGCGGCCACACGCGGCAGGATGTTCTTGCCGTAGGCGGTGGCGGGGGCCAGGATGTGGCTGTAATCCTTGGCGATGGCCAGGACTTGTTCAGCGACGTTCTCGGCCAGGCCATCGGCGAATTGCGGCGCGTCGGCCAGCAGGACCTTTGTTACGCCAGTAATCTGGGCTGCGGCATCAGCAGCTGCTTTCGCGTTGTGGCCTGCTACGAGGACGTGGACGTCGCCGCCGGCTTGCGCTGC
>NZ_AJHH01000750.1 GCF_000256565.1 Herbaspirillum lusitanum P6-12
CAGTTTGCGGTTTTCAAAAACGCCAACGACGAGTACGCCGGTCTTGGCGGCGTTGACAGAGGTTTTTGCGTCCAATGTTTTTATGCTAAAGTCCATCGCTTGTCCTTAGTTTGCTAGTTTTTGTTTGCATCAATCTACCTCTGCGATTATAAGCCCCGAATGATTTTTGAGCGCGCTCTTCGACGCGAATTGATGAGCACCGCCGGCGCAGTGTTCACAACGCTATTTACAATCACCCTCACCGTGATGCTGATCAAGATTCTCGGTCAGGCAGCCGGTGGGCAGGTGAGCTCGCAGGACGTGCTCGCGCTGATCGGTTTCCAGGCGCTGAACTACATGCCGGTGATCCTGATCCTGACCGGTTTCATCTCTGTACTGCTGGTGGTCACGCGCAGCTATCAGGATTCCGAAATGGTGGTGTGGTTCGCATCGGGCCTGAGCCTGACGCGTTGGATCAGGCCGGTGCTGCGCTTCGGCTGGCCGATCATCCTCCTGACCGCGGTGTTGAGTTTCGTCGCCACCCCTTGGGCCAACCAGCAAAGCGCGCAATTCCGCGAGCGCTTTGAAAAGCGCGAAGACATCGCGCGCGTCTCTCCCGGCAAGTTCCAGGAGTCCGCCACCGCCAACCGCATCTTCTTCGTCGAAGGCATTTCCGGTGACGCCAACAAGGTCAAGAACGTCTTCGTCAACACTTTCCGCGACGGCAAGAACAGTATCGTGGTCGCCAAGGAAGGCGAAATGGAAGTCGACAAGGACGGTGAAAAATTCGTCGTCATGAACAAGGGCCGCCGTTACGACGGCATGCCCACCCAACCCGATTTCCAGATGGTCGAATTCGAACGCTACGGCTTGCTGGTGGGCGGACAGTCGCAAGCCGCCGCCGGCGTTCAACCTAATTTTTTCAAAAACGCCAACGACGAGTACGCCGGTCTTGGCGGCGTTGACAGAGGTTTTTGCGTCCAATGTTTTTATGCTAAAGTCCATCGCTTGTCCTTAGTTTGCTAGTTTTTGTTTGCATCAATCTACCTCTGCGATTATAAGCCCCGAATGATTTTTGAGCGCGCTCTTCGACGCGAATTGATGAGCACCGCCGGCGCAGTGTTCACAACGCTATTTACAATCACCCTCACCGTGATGCTGATCAAGATTCTCGGTCAGGCAGCCGGTGGGCAGGTGAGCTCGCAGGACGTGCTCGCGCTGATCGGTTTCCAGGCGCTGAACTACATGCCGGTGATCCTGATCCTGACCGGTTTCATCTCTGTACTGCTGGTGGTCACGCGCAGCTATCAGGATTCCGAAATGGTGGTGTGGTTCGCATCGGGCCTGAGCCTGACGCGTTGGATCAGGCCGGTGCTGCGCTTCGGCTGGCCGATCATCCTCCTGACCGCGGTGTTGAGTTTCGTCGCCACCCCTTGGGCCAACCAGCAAAGCGCGCAATTCCGCGAGCGCTTTGAAAAGCGCGAAGACATCGCGCGCGTCTCTCCCGGCAAGTTCCAGGAGTCCGCCACCGCCAACCGCATCTTCTTCGTCGAAGGCATTTCCGGTGACGCCAACAAGGTCAAGAACGTCTTCGTCAACACTTTCCGCGACGGCAAGAACAGTATCGTGGTCGCCAAGGAAGGCGAAATGGAAGTCGACAAGGACGGTGAAAAATTCGTCGTCATGAACAAGGGCCGCCGTTACGACGGCATGCCCACCCAACCCGATTTCCAGATGGTCGAATTCGAACGCTACGGCTTGCTGGTGGGCGGACAGTCGCAAGCCGCCGCGCGCGCGCTGCAGACCTGGGACTTGCTGGCGCAGGACACCCAGTTCACCCGCGGTGAGCTGCTGTGGCGCATGGCCTTGCCGCTGATGGCCTCGACCCTGATGCTGCTGGCGATTCCGCTGTCCTTCGTCAATCCGCGTGTCGGCCGTTCGATGGGCTTGCTGGTCGCGTTGCTGCTGTTCGTCGTGTACAGCAACACGGTCAGCGTGATGCAATCATCCGTGATCCAGAACCGCACCTCGTTCCTGCTGGCCTGGTGGCCGGTACATCTGGTGGTGGCCTTGCTGGTGATCGGCCTGTTCTTCCTGCGGCTGAAGGTCAACAGCCACTATCATCCCGCAGTCATGTGGTCTCGCGTACGGCGTGCGCTTTTCTTGAAACGGCAAGCCTGATGAGAGTCCTGCAACGTTACATCACCACCGAGATCGTTCGTTCGGTTGCCTTCGCGCTGGCGGCCTTCCTCGCGCTGTTCGCCTTTTTTGAAATGATGGGGCAGCTGGAAGCAGTCGGCCGCAACGGCTATCAATTGCAGAACGCCGTGCTCTACGTGATCATGGGCTTGCCCGGCAACGTGTATGAACTGATGCCGATCGCCGTGCTGATCGGCACCATTTATGCGCTGGCGCAGTTCGCCGCGAGTTCTGAATTCACCATCATGCGCGTGTCCAGCATGTCGACGCGCATGACCGCCAAGGCGCTGGCCAAGATCGGCCTCGGCTTTGCCATCGTCACCATTCTGTTCGGCGAACTGGTGGCGCCCAAAGCCACCGAGCTGGGCGAGAAGATCAAGCTGCAGGCGCAGGGCTCCTCGCTGTCGCAGCAGTTCCGTTCCGGCTTGTGGGCCAAGGACGTCATCAAGAGCAATGGGCTGGAAGGGGACGTGATCGGTACGCGCTTCCTCAACATCCAGCGCATCCAGACCGACGGCGGCCTGGAAGGCGTGAAGATTTACGAGCTGGACAAGGACTTCCATCTCTCCGACCTGATCGTGGCTGCGCACGGCGATTACCAGGGCAACCACACCTGGCAACTGTCCGACGTACAGAAGACCACGTTCATCGTCGATAAGAAGGTCAGCGCGATCACTGCGCCGATCAGCACCGAGAAGATCAAGACCGTCAATTTCGTTTCCGAAGTCACGCCGGAAATCCTGTCGGTGCTGTTCGCCGATCCGGATCGCATGTCGGCCTACGATCTGCGTGCCTACACCAAGCATCTGGAAGCCAACAACCAGCGCACCGAGCGCTATGAAATTGCGTTCTGGAAGAAGATCGTCTACCCATTGTCGATCTTCGTGATGATGGGGCTGGCGCTGCCGTTCGCCTACCTGCATTTCCGTACCGGCGGCGTCAGCCTGAAGATATTTACCGGCATCATGATCGGCGTGAGCTTCCAGCTGATCAACAACCTGTTTTCGCATCTGGGCTTGCTCAACACCTGGCCGGCGCTGGTCACCGCGGCATTGCCGAGCACGCTGTTCATGCTCATGGCGCTGGTCGCCTTGCGCTGGGTCGAGCGGCGCTAGGTCATCACATCATGAAGAAATCGCTGATCCTCTTCGCGCATGGCGCGCGTGATCCCAACTGGGCCGAACCGTTCAAACGCTTGCGTGCAATGACGCAGGCGAACCTGCCGAACGTGGCGGTGGAGTTGGCTTTCCTGGAATTGATGACGCCGGACCTGCCGCAACTGGCGGCGCAACAGATCGCCGACGGCGCGCAGCAGGTCACGATCGTGCCGGTATTTTTGGGGCAGGGCGGACATGTCCGGCGCGATTTGCCGGTATTGATTGACCAGTTGCGCCGGGATCATCCCGGCGTGAATTTTCAGGTGGCCGCAGCGGCCGGTGAAGACGACGGCGTGCTGCAGGCGCTGGCGCAATACTGCATCAGCAGCTCTGGTAAATAACGCCGCTTCAGAATAAGCGTCCGCCGTTCGGCGTAGCCCGATCCGGCGCGAACAACACCACTTCCCCCTGTGCATCGGGGAATCCCAGCGTCAGCACTTCCGACATGAATTTGCCGATCTGACGCGGTGGAAAATTGACCACCGCCGCTACCTGTTTCCCCACCAGCTCATCCAGCCGGTAGAGCGCCGTGATCTGCGCACTGCTCTGCTTGATGCCGATGGTCGGGCCAAGGTCGATTTTCAGCTTGTAGGCCGGTTTGCGGGCTTCAGGGAAGGCCTCGGCGGAGATGATGGTGCCGATGCGGATATCCACCTTGAGAAAATCGTCGAAAGTGATCGGCGCCGCTGCGGGTGCGCCGGGGTCGTGTAGCAGGTGCATGGAGTGTGCTCAGAAATAGACAGGCGATGATCAGTCACGGCTTGCCAGCGCTTCGCCGATCATGACGAGCACCGGGCCGCTGCACTGGGCCAGGCCTTGTTCCAGCGTGCCGAGTTCGAGATCGAGGATGCGCTCGTTGTCGCGGCTGCAATTTTCCACCACCACCACCGGCGTCGTACGCGCATAGCCGAGCGACAGCAGACGTTGCGCCGTCGCGGCGGCTTCGCGGCCGCCCATGTATTGCACCAGCGTGTCGCCGTTGGGCATGATGAATTCGCTGGGTTCGTCGGGCGCGGTGCTGGAAGTGAACAGCGAGACGCTGCGGGCGATGCCGCGCTTGGTCAGGGGCCGCTGCGCGGATGACGCCGCCGCCAGCGCAGCGGTGATGCCGGGAACGATTTCGTAAGGAATGTTCTGGCTGTCGAGCGCGCGCAATTCTTCATCTGCGCGGCCGAACAGCATCGGGTCGCCGCCTTTCAGGCGCACGACAAGACGGTATTGGCGCGCGCATTCGATCAGGCGTTCATTGATGACTTGCTGGGCGGTGGAACGTTGGCCGCTGCGTTTGCCGACCGAGATCTTGACGGCTTGCGGGCACAGTTCCAGCATTTCTTCGGTGACCAGCGCATCGTGCAAGACGACGTCGGCCTGGGCAAGAAGACGCGCGCCGCGTACGGTAATGAGGTCGGCTGCGCCGGGACCGGCACCGATAAGATAGACCTTGCCCGCAGTGGGCGCGGCATCTGTGGCGGAAGCAGAGGAAGCAGAGGACGGCGGCAGATTGGCTGGGCTCATACGAAGAAATGAAAAAGATCGCAACCCGGCTGATGCCGGCTGCCGTGCGTTTCAGCCCGCTTGGATTATTTCATGCGGGCGAAACGGCACAGCAGCGATTATCAGGCATCCAGGCGGATCATGCCAGCGGCAACGGTCTGGTGCGTGACTTCGTCGATCAGGATGAAAGCGCCGGTAGCGCGGATCGCATCGTAGCCATCCACTGCAATGGCTTGCTGGACATTGATCGACACGCGGGCGATGTCGTTCAACTTGAGCGACTCGGCCGGATGGCGTTGCTGCGTGTTGATGTCGAGCAAGGTGTCGATCTTCGTCACGCGCGCCGCCACCTGTTTGGTGGTGTGCTTGAGCCAGTATTTGCGGCGCGGGTCGAGCGCATCTTCGGACAGCCAGCACAGGTCGGCGTCGATGGTCTTGAGCTGCGTCGGCGCCTGCTCGGCGGATGCCAGCATGTCGCCGCGCGAAATGTCCAGGTATTCGTCCAGCAGGATCGTCACCGACTGGCCGGCCGCGGCAGATTGCAGCGAACCGTCCAGCGTCAGGATGTCCTTGACGGTGGCGCTCTGGCCGCTCGGCTGCACCAGCAGCTTGTCGCCCTTGCTCACCTTGCCGGCTTCGATGCGGCCCATGTAGCCGCGGAAGTCGTTGGCTTCGTGGCCGTTGTGGCGCGCCACCAGCTGCACCGGGAAGCGGAACGGTTCTTCGTGGGCATCTTCGTACACCGACAGCGACTCCAGCAGCGCGATCAGCGTCGGGCCCTTGTACCACGACAGCTTCTCGCTGGCAGTCACGACGTTGTCGCCGGCCAGCGCCGACAACGGGATCGGACGCACGTCCTTCAGGCCCAGCTGCGCGGCGAACTTCTGATACGCGCCGACGATGCGGTCGTACACGGTCTGGTCGTAATCGACCAGATCCATCTTGTTGACCGCGACCACGATGTGCTGGATTTGCAGCAGGTGGGCGATGGTCGAGTGGCGCTTGGTCTGCGTCAGCAATTCCACGCTGCCATCGTCGCCAAGCTTGACCTTGGACACGTCGATCAGGATGATCACCGCGTCGGCAGTCGAGGCGCCGGTCACCATGTTGCGTGTGTATTGCTCGTGGCCCGGCGTGTCGGCGATGATGAACTTGCGCTTCGGCGTGGCGAAGTAGCGATACGCCACGTCGATGGTGATGCCTTGCTCGCGCTCGGCTTCGAGGCCGTCGGTGAGCAAGGACAAATCGATGGTGTCGCCCACGGTGCGCTTGTGCTTGGCGCGCGACATGGCGTCGAGCTGGTCGGCGAAGATGCCCTTGCTATCGAACAGCAGGCGGCCGATCAGGGTGCTCTTGCCATCGTCCACCGAACCGGCGGTGATGAAGCGCAGCAGGCCGCGTTCGTGCGAAGTTACGTTGAGGTCTTTTTCGGCAACAGCGGCATTCATCAGAAATATCCTTCTTTTTTACGTTTTTCCATCGACGCTTCGGAGGTCTGGTCATCCATGCGCGTCGCGCCGCGTTCGGTAATTTGCGTGACGGCGGTTTCGGCGATGATGGCGTCCACGGTAGTCGCATCGGAGGCCACCGGGCAGGTGCATGAAATGTCGCCCACGGTGCGGAAGCGCACCACGCGGTTCTCGACGGTTTCGCCGTCCTTGGCCGGCGTCAGGTCGGTCAGCGGCACCAGCAGGCCGTTGCGCGGGATCACCTGGCGTTCATGCGCAAAATAGATCGGCGGCAGCGCCAGCTTTTCGCGGGCGATGTATTGCCAGACGTCGAGTTCGGTCCAGTTGGAGATCGGGAACACGCGCATGTTTTCGCCCGGATGCACGCGGGTGTTGTACAGGTCCCAGAGTTCGGGGCGTTGCGCTTTCGGATTCCATTGGCCGAACTCGTCGCGGAAGGAAAAGATGCGTTCCTTGGCGCGCGCCTTTTCTTCATCGCGACGGGCGCCGCCGATACAGGCGTCGAACTTGAATTCGGCGATGGTTTCCAGCAGCGTCACGGCTTGCGCTGCATTGCGCGAATCGGTCAGCGGATTGCGCAGGCGCACGGTGCCGCGCTTGATCGAGTCTTCCACCGAGCGCACCACCAGCTTTTCGCCGAGTTCGGCGGCGCGCCGGTCGCGGAAGGAAATCACTTCCGGGAAGTTGTGGCCGGTATCGATGTGCACCAGCGGGAACGGGAACTTGCCCGGACGGAACGCCTTCTCGGCGATGCGCAGCAGCACCACGGAATCTTTGCCGCCCGAGAACAGCAGGGCCGGGTTGCTGCACTCGGCCGCGACCTCGCGCATGATGTGGATGGCTTCGGATTCCAGCCAGTCGAGGTGACGGCTGCTGGCGTTGTCCAAGAAAAGTTGTTCAACTGCTGTGTTCATGCGATGACCTTTGGTTCAAGTCGGATGTAAAACGGATATCGGAATATCGGAATATCGAGTACGGCGATGCCGGCAATGCCGTGCATCGGCATGGTGTTTGTTGTAGAGAATCAGGCCGGCGCGGTCTGCGATTTGATGCGGATCAGCTTGCCGTCCACCACATGCAGGCCGCACTCCTTGGAGTCGGGGTTTTCCCACCACCAGCGGCCGGCGCGTACGTCTTCTCCCGGCTCGATGGCGCGGGTACAGGGCTCGCAGCCGATCGAGGGATAGCCCTGGTCGTGCAGCGGGTTGTACGGCACTTGGTTGTCGCGGATGTATTGCCAGACGTCTTCTTCCGACCAGTCGGCCAGCGGATTGAACTTGGCCATGCCGTGCGCCGGATCGTCTTCCTGCACGTCGAGCGTGGCGCGCGTGACCGACTGTGCGCGGCGTTGGCCGGTGATCCAGGATTTGTTGCCGGCCAGCGCACGGTTGAGCGGCTCGATCTTGCGGATGCGGCAGCATTCCTTGCGCATGTCGACGCTGTCGTAGAAGGCATTGAGGCCGTTCTGCGCAACGTATTGTTCGACGGCGGCAGGTTCCGGGCGATACGGCGTGACGTCGTAATCGTAGGTTTCCTTGATGCGATCGAGCATGCCCAGCGTCTCTTTGTGCAGACGGCCGGTTTCCAGCGTGAAGATGCCGATCTTGTCCTGCAGCTTGCCGCGCAGGATGAGGTCGGTCAGCACCATGTCCTCCGCCGCCATGCTGGAGGCGAACACGGCAGGCGTGTAGTCGGCGGCGATCTTTTCCAGCGTGGCGCGCGTAGCTTCGATGAGCGCTTGCAAAGCTTGTTCGGACATGGCGTTACTTCCTTTTTCCCTGATCGTGATGATGCTTAATCGCGGGTGGCAACCGTCTCGCGTTTGGCGCGACGGAACAGCGGGTTCTTCTCATCCCACGAGGTCTGGTACTTTTCCGAAAAATCGGTCAGGCCCTTCAATGCATCGTGGATGTTCTTGTCGGCGCGCACGGCGAAGGCGTTGAAGCCGACGCGCTGCATGTAGAACAGCTGGTCGCGCAGCACGTCGCCGATGGCGCGCAGTTCGCCGGTGTAGCCGAGGCGGGCGCGCAGATTGTAGGCGATCGAATAGCCGCGGCCGTCGGCGAACTTGGGGAAGTCCACGGCGATGACCTTGAATGGTTGCAGATCGTCCTTCAACGCTTCCGGACGCTCGTCGCTGGCGAACCAGACGCCGAGTTCCGGGCGGCCCTGCAGGTTGCCGCGTTGCGCCTGCCATACCTTCAGCGGCACGATGATCTTGCCTTCCGGGACGGCGACGCCTTCCGGTGTTTCACCTTCGTTCAGGCGCAGTACGGTCCAGTCATCGCTGATGACGACTTTGTCCTTGATGATGTGGGCGGTATTAGGCACAGACGTCTTCTCCGGTTACATGACCTGCTTTGATCGGGCTTGCATAGACGAAGTCCTTGAACGGCGTGACGCCGATGCGGCGCACGGTGTCGATGAAGCGTTCGTCTTCGATGCGTTGTTTGACATACACCTGCAACAGGCGATCGATCACGGTCGGCATCTGGTGCGCCGAGAACGACGGGCCGATGATCTTGCCGATGCTGGAGGTATTGCCTTGCGCGCCGCCCAGCGACACCTGGTACCACTCGGCGCCGTCCTTGTCGACGCCCAGGATGCCGATGTTGCCGACATGGTGGTGGCCGCAGGCGTTGATGCAACCCGAGATGTTCAGTTCGATGTCGCCGATGTCATGCTGGAAGTCGATGTTGTCGAAGCGTTCCGCGATGGCTTGTGCGATCGGGATCGACTTGGCGTTGGCCAGCGAGCAGAAGTCGCCGCCGGGGCAGCAGATGATATCGGTCAGCAGGCCGATGTTCGGCGTCGCCAGGCCGTGCGCCCTGGCTTCTTTCCACAGCGCGTACAATTCGCTTTTCTTGACGTCGGCCAGCACCAGGTTCTGCTCGTGCGTGACGCGCAATTCGGAGAAGCTGTAACGGTCGGCCAGGTCGGCGACGAAGTCGAGCTGGTCGGCGGTGATGTCGCCCGGCGGCACGCCGGTTTTCTTCAGCGACAGGATCGCGGCTGCATAGCCGGGCACTTTGTGTTCCTTGACGTTGCGCTTGATCCAGTTGGCGAAGCCCTTGTCTTCGGCCTTGAGGCGTTCGTATTCGGCGTCGGTAGCCGGCAGGGTTTCATACGCAGGCTCGGTGAAGTAGTTCGCCACGCGCTGCAGTTCTTCTTCGGTCAGCGTCGACGGGCCGTCCTTGATGTCCTGCCATTCGGCTTCAACCTGGCGCGCGAACTCTTCAGGGCCGATGGCCTTGACCAGGATCTTGATGCGCGCCTTGTAGATGTTGTCGCGGCGGCCGTACTGGTTGTACACGCGCAGGATCGCTTCCAGGTAAGACATCGCGTGCTTCCATGGCAGGAAGTCGCGGATCTGGCTGCCGAGGATGGGCGTACGGCCCATGCCGCCGCCGACCAGCACGCGGAAACCGACTTCGCCGGCGTCGTTCTTGATCACATGCAGGCCGATGTCATGCACGGCGGTCGCAGCGCGGTCCTGCTCGGAACCGCTGATGGCGATCTTGAACTTGCGCGGCAGGTAAGCGAACTCGGGGTGGAAGGTGCTCCACTCGCGGATCAGTTCTGCGTAGGGACGCGGATCCACGATCTCGTCGGCGGCAACGCCGGCCAGTTCGTCCGAGGTGGTGTTGCGGATGCAGTTGCCGGAAGTCTGGATGGCGTGCATTTCGACCGTGGCCAGTTCAGCCAGGATGTCCGGCGATTCTTCCAGCTTGATCCAGTTGAACTGGATGTTCTGGCGCGTGGTGAAGTGACCGTAGCCGCGATCGTATTTGCGCGCGATGTGGGCAAACATGCGGACCTGGCGCGATGCCAGCAGACCGTAGGGAACCGCGATGCGCAGCATGTAGGCATGGCGCTGCAGGTACAGGCCGTTCTGCAGGCGCAGGATGCGGAATTCGTCCTCGATCAGTTCATCGGAAAGGCGGCGGCGGACCTGGTCGCGGTACTGGGCAACGCGCTCTTTGACGATCAGGTGATCGTATTGGTCATAACGGTACATCTTGTCATCCCTGTTAACGTCTTGCAGAAGTCTTTCATGGAGACTTCATGTGATAAAAAACAGCCTACCAAATCAGCTTCAAGGCAACGCTCGTCAGCGTAATCGCCAGCAGGCCACGCAGAAATTTCTCCGGCACCGCACGCGCGGCGAGGGAGCCGATGGTGATGCCCGGCACCGAACCCAGCAGCAACGCGCCGAGCAGGCTCCAGTCGATTGAACCCAGCCACCAGTGACCGAACGCCGCAATCGCCGTCAACGGCACCGCATAAGCGATGTCGGTGCCGGCGACTTCCGCGGGCGACAGGCGCGGGTACAACAGCACCAGCAGCGTGGCCCCGACCGCACCGGCGCCGATCGAAGAGATCGTCACCAGCGCACCCAGCACGGCGCCTGCCAGAATGGTCGCCCGCGCCAGCTTGAGGCCTTGCAGCTGGCGCTCGGGATGGGCATTCAACCAATCCTGAAGTTTACTCTTAAACAGCAAAGCGATCACCGTGAGGAAAACGGAGATAGCGATGGAATAACGGATGACGAGGCTGATGCCGTCGCTGACTGCGCCGAAATGCTTGAGCAGCAGCGTCGTGACAATCGCCGCGGGCAGGGCGCCGTAGCACAGACGGCGCACGATATCCCAGCGTACGGTACCCTTGAAGCGATGCGCGAACGTGCCGGCCGTCTTCGTCGCCGAAGCAAAGGCCAGGTCGGTGCCGACCGCCACGCTGGGGTGGATGCCGAACAGCAGCGTCAGTAAGGGAGTCATCAGCGAGCCGCCGCCGACACCGGTCAATCCGACCAGCACACCGACAGCAAATCCGCTGACTACATAAGAAACAGTCATAACACCTCGTCTATAACAGGTCGAATCGTAATAAACTTAGGCCTCAAACCAAACTACATACTATTTATTTGCTTATATGCACATTCGGCATATACAAATTCATTTGCTGAGCATATCGAAGGACAGTCCATGAATCTGCATCAGTTCCGCTTCGTCAGGGAAGCGGTCAGGCAAAACTACAATCTGACTGAAGCCGCCAAAGCGTTGTTCACCTCGCAACCCGGCGTCTCGAAAGCGATCATCGAGCTGGAAGAAGAACTCGGCGTCGACATCTTTACCCGTCACGGCAAACGCATCCGCGGACTGACCGAGCCGGGCCGCGCGCGGTGTTGCGCTCGGTCGAGCTGATCATGCAGGAAGTCGACGGCCTCAAGCGCATCGGCAAGGAGTTCGCCGCCCACGACAGCGGCAGCTTCACCATCGCCACCACGCACACCCAGGCGCGCTATTCGCTGCCGAAGGTGGTGCAGGCCTTCACGCAAAAGTATCCCAAGGTCAGGTTGTCATTGCTGCAAGGCAATCCCAAGCAGATTACCGAAATGGTGCGCAACGACCAGGCCGACATTGCCATCGCCACCGAAGCGCTGGCTTCGGGCGAAGGACTTGTCTCTTTGCCATGTTATCAATGGGAACATGTGATGGTGGTGCCGCCCGAGCACCCCTTGCTGAAATCCAAAAACCTGTCGCTGGAAGAAATCGCCGGTTATCCGCTGATCACTTACGACGCCGCCTTCAGCGGCCGCAGCAAGATCGACCACGCGTTCTCGCTGCGCGACCTGAAACCGGACATCGTGCTTGAAGCCATCGACGCCGACGTCATCAAGACCTACGTCGAGCTGGGCATGGGCGTGGGCATCATCGCAGGAATGGCCTTCGATGCCGACCGCGACCGCGGCCTGCGTTCGCTCCCGGCCGGCCATCTGTTCGGCACCAACGTCTCCCGCGTGGCGCTCAAGCAGGGCGCTTACTTGCGCAGCTATGTCTATACCTTCATCGAATTGCTGGCGCCGACGCTCAACCGCAAGTTGATCGGGCAGGTCATGGAAGGCGAGAAGGACATGTACGAACTCTGACTTGCCCGCGGGCAGCTGGATCCAACTATCTGAATAATCGGAACTGAAGCAATGATGTCGATGCTTGCCGGCCTGCATGGCCATACTCTCCGCCGGGCGCGCCGGCTGTGGCTGCAATACGGGATTCTGTGGCTGGGCGCCGTGCTGGTGGGCCTGGTGGCGGTGATGTACGCCTGGCTGATCGATTTCGGTTTTGAGATGTTCAGCGCCATGCAGCGCGATCACGTTTGGCTGCCGCTGGTCCTTACGCCGGCCATGAGCGCCCTGTGCGTGTGGTTGACGCGCCGTTTTTTTCCGGGGGCGGAGGGTAGCGGGATTCCCCAGGTGATTGCCTCTCTGGCAGAGGAGAACGATCGCGGAACTCCGCGTCCCTCTCGTGCGCCCGCGTTGCTGACGCTGAAAATCCTCGGCGGCAAGATCGGCATCTCCTTCCTCGGCATTCTGGGCGGCTTCACCATCGGCCGCGAAGGACCGACGGTGCATGTCGGCGCCGCGCTGATGTACAACATGCGGCGTTTCTATCCGCGTCCCAGCGCCATCCTCGAACGACGCCTTATCCTGGCCGGCGCCGCAGCCGGTTTGTCGGCCGCCTTCAACACACCGCTGGCCGGCATCGTCTTCGCGATCGAAGAACTGTCGCGCAGCTTCGAGCAGCGCGCCAGCGGTATCGTCATCACCACCATCATCTTCGCCGGTATCGTTGCACTCGGCCTGAACGGCAACTACACCTATTTCGGCACCATCAATGCCGGCAATGACAGCGCGCGTGAATTGATCGTTGCGGTCGTCGTCAGCGGCATCCTGATGGGCGTGGCCGGCGGTATCTTTTGCTGGCTGCTGCTCAATACCCACAAGTGGATTCCGGCGCCGTTGCGCACCTTGCGTGCCGAGCGTCCAGTGGTGTTCGGCGCATTGTGCGGCCTGGTCGTGGCGATCGTCGGCGTATGCGCGGGCGGCGTGACTTTCGGCAGCGGCTATGCCGAAGCCAAGGGTTTACTGAGCGGTCAGACGCAATTGTCGGCGTGGTATCCCGTGGCCAAGATGGCCTCGATGGTGGGCTCTTACCTGCCGGGGATTCCGGGCGGCATCTTCGCACCGTCGCTGTCGATCGGCGCCGGCTTTGGCAATTTGCTGCACATGGTGTTCGAACACACCTCGCTGTCGATGCTGATCGCCCTGGCGATGGTGGGTTACCTGGCGGCGGTGACGCAATCGCCGATCACCGCCTTCGTGATCGTGATGGAGATGATCAACGGGCATGCGCTGGTGATTTCGTTGATGGCGACGGCCTTGCTGGCCAGTCGCGTCTCCCGTTTCTTTGCGCCGCCGCTGTATGAGGCGCTGTCGGAACGTTATGCACCGGCGCCGCAGCATCATTGAGTCGTGTCCGATAGCGTTACCGCATGGCGTAAAAAAAGCTGAGACCGCGAACGGCCTCAGCTTTTTTCATTTTTTCTTTCCGGTTTTCTGCTCAGACTTGTGCGACGGCCTTGGCAGCGGAACGGCAGCCTTCCAGCAGGAAGGAGAGGCCGACCACCAGCACCAGTTCACCTTCAGCAGAGCGTGCAGTACCGGTAATGCCATTGGTCTGGATCGCGGTCAACGGTTTGATCACCAGGTCGGCAGTGCCTTCTACGGCGCCGACGCTGAGGATGTAGGGGTGTGGCACCGCCATGACGATACCGACACGTTCGTTGCCCGGTTCATAGCCAAGTACGCCGGCCAGCGAGTGCACCGGCAATGGACGACCTTGATCGCGCAACACCGGCGCGCCGCCGACTTCGTCGAACTCGGCCGGCAATTCCACCACGCGTTCCACCACCGCCATCGGCAAGGCCAGCGCTGCACCGGCGGTGCGCACCAGCATGGTCGGGATGATCGACAATTCGATCGGCAGACGGATTGAGAAACGCGTACCGACGCCCAGCGTCGAATCGATGCGGATGGTGCCGCGGTGTTTTTCCACCGCCGTCTTCACCACGTCCATGCCGACGCCGCGGCCGGACACGCTTGATGCCACTTCCTTGGTCGAGAAGCCCGGCAGGAACACCAGTTGCAGCGCTTCGTCGTGGCTTTGCGCTTCGTGTTCGCCGATGAGTCCCTTGCCGATTGCCTTCTTGCGCAGGAAATCGGGATCCATGCCCTTGCCGTCGTCGAAGATTTCAATCATGACGCTGCTGGCTTCTTGCCATGCCTTGAGCGAAATGGTTGCCTTGTTCGGTTTGCCGGCGGCGCCGCGATCGGTTTCGATGCCGTGGTCGAGCGAGTTGCGCAGCATGTGGACCAGCGGATCGTAGAGGCTGTCCACGACCACACGGTCGACTTCGGTTTCGGCGCCGGAAATCGCCAGGTCGACGTCCTTGCCCAGGTCCTTGGCGAGTTCGCGTACCAGACGCGGGAATTTCTGGAACAGGCGGCCGACCGGTTGCATGCGTGTCGACAACGTGGCGCGTTGCAGTTCGCTGGAATAGCGCGACGCGCGCCCGAGGGTTTCGGCCAGCGTCGACATCAGCGAAGCGGCGGTGCCTTCGAACTTGAACTGTTGCAATTTTTCCAGCAGTACGGCGGCCTGGTTGGCGGCCTGCACCGATTCGCCGGCAACTTCCAGCAGCGCATCGAGCTTGCCGGCATCGATACGGATGCTTTCTTCCTTGGCGTTGCCGGGTTGATTGTCAGTGGCGCGACGTGCTTGTACGGGGGCCGCAGCCGGCTTCGGCGTCGGCGTCGCGGACGGCAGCGACTTCGGATGGCCGGAGCTGCTTTCCGCTTCCGCAGGCGCAGCTTGAACAGGTGCGGCAGCAACTGGCGCTACCTCGCCGGTACCGCCGGAAACAGCCTGATACAAGGCGTTCCAGTCGAGCGAGCCATCAGCGCCGAGCACGCTGGCGCCGCCCAGCGGCGTGACGGATGCCTTGCCGGTGCGCAGCGCGTCGAACAGGTTTTCCGTCAAGTGACAGGCCGATACCATGGCCGGCAAATTGACGAAACCCGCACCGCCCTTGATGGTGTGGAAGGCGCGGAAAACCGCGTTCAGAATTTCCAGATCGTCAGGATGCCGTTCAAGAGTCAGTAGATGCTCTTCAACGCTAGTCGCGAGGTCCAAGGCCTCAACGACAAAATCCTTGAGCATTTCATCATCCATTAGAACCCCAGGTTAGCGAGTAAGTCATCCACATCGGTCTGGCCCATGGCCGTGCCAGGCGAGGCAGGGCCATTCATCAGGGAAACCGGCTTTTCGGCTTCGATCTGCGCGCGCACCTCGGGCGGCGCATTGTCGCGCAGCAACTGCGCCAGCTCGCGCTCGGCGGTGGTGGTGATGCCCACGATCTTCTTGATCAGCTGGCCGGTGATGTCCTGGAAATCCTGAGCCATCATGATTTCCAGCATGCGGGCCTTTTCGACCTCGGTGGCTTCGATGACGGCGGAAGAGAATTTCTTGGAATCGTTGGCCAGGTTCTTGAATTCGTCGATGTTCATCTGGCCGGCGAACAGGCGCGCCCAGCGGTCATCGATGTCTTTGGCCTTGCTGGCGAGGGCGTCCTGGGCTGGCATGCCGGCGTCGATCGAATTGAGCACCTTGTTGGCGGCTTGTTCGGTCAGCGTGGCAACGTGCTCCAGGCGCCCCTGGGCGTCGCCGATCTGCGAAGCGACGTCCGACAGAGAGCGATCGTAGCCGAGTTCGCGCATGGAATCGTGCAGCAGACGGACGATGCCGCCCAGACGTTCGTACATGGGTTTGTCGGACTGGTCTTCGAGCGGATCTTCGGTTGCGCCCGAGGGGGCCGGAGCTGCCGGTGCAGCTGCTGCAACCGAAGCCGGCAGGGTTTGCGCCGAAATCTCATCGAATAGTGCCTCTAAATCAACGTCGTCACTCATGATCTTGGTATCTCCATACAAATTTGATGCGTTATTTGCTTCCGCCGCGAGGCAGGTAATCTGTCACAACTGAATTACAAGGTTCGACGAGATGGTTCAGTGATAGGAAGCTCCTGTTGCTGTAAGTGCGCGGCAGCGGCCGCCGGATATCCATTGCATATCGGCAACAAATAAAAAATCTGTAGAGAGCTTGCCCCTGTTTTTGCCTGATCCTCCGGAGTGTGTCCCGGCAGAGACGGACTTCCGCTATTTGTTGAATGGATTATAAGTCCCTGTCAAGCGGCTCCATCGGCTAAAAAGCGATGAAAATTCCCCATTTAAATGGCGTTATGGCGATCCTGTTGATCTTCGGGCAATCATAATGCAAGCCCGCTTCGTTTGTCACGGACGATTGCCGCTTGTGGCGTTGGCGCATACAATTGCGCCGTTTTGGTGCTCGCCGGCATGCTCGTGCCGGCAGTTAAACGGGAAGCACGGCGCGGTCGTCACGCAAGTCTGTACGTCCGCCAACGTGCGCTGCCCCCGCAACGGTAAGCAAGCGTCGTTTCTTGTCGAAACGGCAACCTGCCGACCTCGCCACTGTGATCGCTGCGCAGCTTGTTTGCGACGCGTCATGGGAAGGCGCGGCGGGTCCGCTTGTAGCCCGGATACCGGCCACGACAGGGGAAGGCGTAGCTTTCCATTTCAATCCGGCTTGCGGGGAGGCAGGCGCGGAGATCATTGCAAACGAACATCATGACATTCACCGTTCCATCCCGCCGCACCGCGATTGCCTGCGCTTTCGTTGCCTTTCCGCTTGCCTGCTCCGCGGCACAAGCCGCCGGCGATCAAAACCTTACCCCGGTCCTTGTGACCGCCTCGCGCTTTCCGAACGACCCGGCGTTTCCACCCGTGGGCGCGACCGTGATCGGTGCAGAAGACATCCGCAACGCCGGCATCGACAATGTCAACGAGGCAATTCGCAAACTGGGCGGCGTGTACGGTCGCCAGAGCCTGGCAGGTCCGGGCGACTTCGCGCTCGACATGCGCGGCTTCGGCAGCAACGGAGATCAGAACATGGTGATCTTGATCAATGGCGTGCGTCTGTCTGAAAACGAATTGTCGACCGCCTTGCTGTCATCGGTGCCGATCGATTCCGTCGAGCGCATTGAAATCGTGCGCGGCGGCAGCAGTGTGCTGTATGGCGACGGCGCCACCGGCGGCACCATCCAGATCATCACCAAACGTCCGGCTGCGGACGCGGTTCATGGCAGCGTGGTCGGCGAAGTAGGCAATTACGGTTTGCGCAGCGGTCGCGCCAGTGTCGCCAAAGGCTGGGACGGCTTCGCATTGAATGCGGCGTATAGCAAGCAGCACGCCGACAATTATCGCGACAACAATGCTTCCAATCAGGAGAATTTCAGCGGCACGGCGCAGTGGTTTTCCAATGAAGGCCGGTTCGGCCTGCGGGTCGATCTGGCGCGCGCCGGCATGCT
>NZ_AJHH01000751.1 GCF_000256565.1 Herbaspirillum lusitanum P6-12
CGCCGACTACGGCCTGGCCGGTTCGCTGAGCATGGCGCAATTCCTCGCCAATCCACGCCAGACCACCAGCCCGAAAGACTACGGTTCGTATGACAGCGACCGCATTACCGCCTTCTTCGAGCGAAAGTTCGGCGCGCTGGAAGCTGCCGCCGAACTGTCGCATCGCGAAAAAATCTCGCGCGCCAGCTATGGCGGCGGCGCAGTCAGCGAAGTGCACAGCCGCACCACGCAATTTTCGCCGCGCTTGCGCCATCTCACAGAAGGCACCGTGCTGAAGAACGAACTGGTGGCCGGCATTGATTTCTCTGAATGGCAAATCGGCAATGTCGACGGCAGCGGCGACGCGGCGCAGACTGCACGCGCCGCGTACGTGCGCGATGAAGTGCAGATCGCCGGCAATACCCGTATCGCGCTGGGCCTGCGTCACGAAGTGATGGACAAGCGCAGCACCGCCAGCGCCTATGACAAGGCGCAGGGCGTCAATGCATGGGATCTGCAGGTCAGCCATGCGGTGGTCCCGTCATTGCGCCTGTTCGGCAAGGCGGGCCAAAGCTATCGCCTGCCGACTGCCGACGAAAATCGCGGCATCGTGCTGGCGGCAGGAGAAATCCTCAAGCCACAGACCTCGCATGACCTGGAGTTCGGCGCGACCTGGGGCGGCGCCGACAACAACGCCACGCTCAGGTGGTTTCGTCATCGCATCAAGGATGAATTGTTCTACGATCCCACCGTCGGCGCGTTCGGCGCCAACGTCAATCTCGATCCGACCAAACGGCAGGGCGTCGAACTTGAAGCCGCTGCGCGCCTGAACGCTGACTTCAGCCTCAAGGCGAATTTCCAGCATATTGCAGCCACCTTCACGGGCGGTCCGAACGCCGGCAAGGAAATGGTGCTGGTGCCGAAGAACACCGCTTCGGGGCGGCTGAACTGGCAGTCCGGTATTCAAACGGTCAATCTTGGCGTGCAGTGGGCCGATGCACAGCGCTACGGCAGCGACTTCAGCAACACCTGCAATGCGCGCATGCCCTCATACACCACGGTTGATGCGCGCTATGCAGTGCGGGTGAGCGCATGGGAACTGGCGCTGACCGGCAGCAACCTGGGTGACCGGCATTATTTCTCGCAAGCCTTCGGCTGCGCGTCGGGCATCTATCCCGAAAGCGGCCGTGCAGTAAAATTCACCGCCCGTTACGACTTTTAAATCACCTCAAGGACTTCATGCGCAGAGCGATCTTGCTGCTTTCCTGCCTGGCCGTAGTGACCGGGCTGGCGCTCGTGCTGGCGGGCCTGTGCGGCAGCACCGGCTGCCTGCGCCCTGGCGGCGATCCAGCCGATATCGCCATGCTGCTGCAATTGCGCGTGCCGCGCGCATTGACGGCATTCACCGTCGGCGCCTTGCTGGCGATGGCGGGCGCGCTGATGCAGGTGCTGCTGCGCAATCCCTTGGCTGAACCTTATGTGCTCGGCGTCTCCGGCGGCTCTGCGGCGGGCGCCTTGCTGGCGATGCTGCTGGGGGCGTCGATCGGTCTGCCGCGCCAGAACATTGCCGCCGTCGGCGCCCCCTTTTTAA
>NZ_AJHH01000752.1 GCF_000256565.1 Herbaspirillum lusitanum P6-12
TGACCGGCGTGATGCTGGCGGCAGGCTTCGGCGCCGTGATCACGCTGGTGCTGACACTGGCGGGAGATACGCAATTGCGCGGCATGGTGTTCTGGCTCATGGGCGATCTCGAAGACAGCCGCTTCCTGCCGTTGGCCGCCGCCATCGCCGGCGCAGTCCTGCTGTGGTCGATATGGAATGCGCCGCGCCTGAACCTGCTGGCGCGCGGTGAAAGTTTTGCGCAGTTGCTGGGCGTGCCGGTGGTGCGCCTGCGCGTGGCGACCTTGTGCGCGGCGTCGCTGGCGACCGCCGCTGCGGTGACGCTGGCCGGCACCATCGGCTTCGTCGGCCTGGTGGTGCCGCACGGTTTGCGCCTGCTGGTCGGCAACGACCAGCGCGTGTTGCTGCCGGCTGCGGCGCTGGCCGGAGGCGCCGGCTTGACGCTGGCCGATCTGGCGGCGCGCACCGTCGTCGCGCCGATGCAATTGCCGGTCGGCGTCATCACGGCGCTGATCGGCGTGCCGCTGTTCCTGTGGCTGCTGGCGCGGAGTCGCGCATGACGGCGGCTTTGCTATTGCAAGTGGAGGCGCTGACGCTACGCGCCGGCGACGCCAGCTTGTTGGAGAACTTCGACTGGCAAGCGCGCTCCGGTGAGTTCTGGTGCGTACTCGGCAAAAACGGCATCGGCAAAAGCACCTTGCTGCATGCCGTTGCCGGCCTGTTGCCGCCGACGTCCGGTCGCGTCCTTTCTCCGGAGGGCGACATCAAGCACGCGACACCGCAGCAACTGGCCTTGTGGCGCGGCCTGCAGGCGCAGCAACAGCTGGACGCATTTCCCTGCAGCGTACTTGACAGCGTGATGGCGGGTTTGCATCCGTATCGTCCTGGCTGGGGTTGGCCCGATGAAGCCGATCGGCGCGCGGCATTGCATGCACTCCAACGTCTGGACATGGCGTCTTACGCCGATGCAGACGTAATGCGCCTGTCGGGAGGCGAGCGCCAGCGCGTGGCGATGGCGACGCTGATGCTGCAGGCGCCGCAACTCTATCTGCTGGACGAACCGGCTTCACATCAGGACGTCGCCGCTCAGCAACTGGTGATGCGCACGCTGAAAGAACTGGCGGACGACGATCACGCCGTCGTCGCCACCATGCACGACATCAATCTGGCGACGCGTTTTGCATCGCACGTGCTGTTGATCGCAGAGGGGAAAGTCTGGCAGGGCAGGGCCGCGGATATCCTGCGTCCGGATCTGCTGGAAGCGGCCTACGGCTGTCGTTTCGAGGTGGTGGAAACTGCTGCCGGGAAATGGCTGATGCCGGTCTGACGGCTTGCTATCCGGGCGGGCGGCGCGAACGCACCGTGTCGAGAATCTTGCAGACTTCTTCGGTCGCATCCAGCACACGCGGCCCCGGCCGGTTCAGCCAGTCGGCGTTGACCGTGAACAGGTTGCCGGCGGCCACCGCCTTCATCTTGCCGAACTGGCGCCATTCATCGAGCGGGTGATCCTTGGCGTCGTCGGGTGCGAGGATGGCCTCCGGATTGGCGGCGATCACCGACTGTGAACC
>NZ_AJHH01000753.1 GCF_000256565.1 Herbaspirillum lusitanum P6-12
GGTTTTGCGGCGCGGTGAAACAGAGTTCGTAGTCGTCGCCGCCCGACAGTGTGAAGGAGCGGCGCAGCGTCTGTGTTTGCGTGCGCAGCACCGTCGACACCATGTGCTTGCCGTTGAGCGTCATCAGCGGGCGTCCCCAGATCTGATAGAACACGTTGACCGGCTTGCGGTCGCGATAGCTGCGGCTTAGCGCTTGCCAGCGCGCGCGGAAATCGGCGGCGGCTTTGCG
>NZ_AJHH01000754.1 GCF_000256565.1 Herbaspirillum lusitanum P6-12
GGCCGAATTGCCGCTGCGCCAGGCCAGGATCAGGTCCGGTTTGAGGGTAAGGATTTTTTCGATGTCGACCGCGCTGATGCGGCCGACCGAGACCGCTTGCAACGCGGCCGGAGGATAGTTGCTGTAGTTGCTCACGCCGATCACATACGGTCCGGCGCCGGCGGCATAGAGCAATTCGGTGGTGTGCGGCGAGAGGCTGACGATGCGGCGCGCGGGTTTGTCGAGGCGGATGTCGTTGCCGAAATCATCGGTGACGGTGATGCTTGCGGCGGCGTTGCCTGCACAAAGCAACGCAAGCACCGCCGGCAGGGCGGACCGCAGCGGCGTCTGCCAATGACGCATCAGACTTCGAGATTGTCGATCAGGCGCGTCTTGCCGAGTTTGGCGGCGGCGACCACGACCAGTTGTTCGCCCTGCGCCAGATCGCCGGCGGACGGCGGTTGCAAGTCGTTGCGCTTGCGGATCGAGATGTAATCGGGCTGCCAACCGCGCTGCGCCAGCGCATCCATGGCCTTGCGTTCCAGTTTGGAGATGTCCAAGTGGCCGCTGCGCACTTCGTCGGCGACCTGGTTGAGCACCTTGTACAACTCGGGCGCTTCGGTGCGCTCATCGGCCGACAGGTAGCCGTTGCGCGAAGACAGCGCCAGGCCGTCGTCGGCGCGCCAGGTTTCGGCGGCGATGATTTCGGTCGGCAGCGCAAACTGGCGCGCCATGTTGCGCACGATCATGAGCTGCTGGTAATCCTTCTTGCCGAACACCGCCACGCGCGGCTGCACACAGGAGAACAGCTTGAGCACGACGGTGGTCACGCCGGTGAAAAAGCCGGGACGGAATTCGCCTTCGAGGATATTGCCGAGGTCATCCGGCGGCTGCACGCGGTATTCCTGCGGCTCGGGATAGAGATCTCTTTCCGTCGGTGCGAACAGGACGTAGACGCCTTCCTTCTCCAGCTTGTCGATGTCGGCCTGGAAGGTGCGCGGGTACTTGTCGAAGTCTTCGTTCGGGCCGAATTGCAGGCGGTTGACGAAAATCGACGCCACCACCGGATCGCCATGCGTGCGGGCCAGGCGCATCAGCGACAAATGGCCTTCGTGCAGGTTGCCCATGGTCGGGACGAAGGCAGTGCGCAATTGGCCGCGCAGCTGGTCGCGCAGTTCTTCGATGGACGAGATGATTTTCATGGCGTTATGTCGTGGATGGATGCGGAAGCGGACTGTGCTCTACAGGAGCGACCGGGCTGAAGGGGTGGTTCGGCAGCCCGGCAACCCAGCTGGGTGGATCAGCTTGGAGAATACGACAGCCGCACATAAATCGGCGCGAAGGCTTCGGCCTGGGTGATTTCGATCAGGGTTTCCTTGGCCAGCTCGAGCAGGGCGATGAAGTTCACCACCAGCACCGGCACGCCGCGCGCCGGATCGAACAGGTCGGCGAATTCGACGAAGCGCGCCGAGCGCAGGCGGCGCAGGATGCCGGTCATGTGCTCGCGCACCGACAGTTCTTCGCGGCTGATGTGGTGATGTTCGGTCAGTTTGGCGCGGCGCATGATGTCGGCCCACACCGCCTGCAGGTCGTCGAGGTTGACCTCGGGCCAGCGCACGACGACGGTTTGTTCGATGTGAACCTGGGTGCGTACATAGTCGCGGCCGACTTGCGGCAGCGAATCGAGCTCCTGCGCGGCCAGCTTCATCTGTTCGTATTCGAGCAGGCGGCGCACCAGCTCGGCGCGCGGATCTTCGGCTTCTTCGCCGGAGTCGGCCTTCCTGACCGGCAGCAGCATGCGCGATTTGATCTCGATCAGCATCGCCGCCATCAGCAGGTATTCTGCGGCCAGCTCAAGGTTGTGCTTGCGGATTTGTTCGACGTATTCCAGGTATTGCAGGGTGACCTGCGCCATCGGGATGTCGAGGATGTTGAAGTTCTGTTTGCGGATCAGGTAGAGCAGCAGATCCAGCGGTCCCTGGAACGCTTCCAGGAAAACCTCCAGCGCGTCTGGCGGAATGTACAGATCGGTCGGCAGCTTGAACAGCGGCTCGCCGTACAGCTTCGCAAAGGCGACGCCGTCGACCACGTTGGGAGTCGAGTCCGGCTGGCCTTCCAGCGTCAGTTCGGCAGCGTCGGAGGATGGAGTCCCGGCGTTTTCGATCATGCTGACGAATTAGTGATTTTGGTAGACGTAGGACTGTTGCTTGACGCGGGATTCGGTCTCGCGCGCGGTCTTGTCCAGATCCAGCGGCGTCTTGTCCCACAGCAGGGCACGACCGGCGCGTTGTTCTTCTTCGAGGTTGGGATTCTTTGCCTTGAGCTCGGCGATGAACTTGGTGGCTTCCGACTCGTACGAGGTGAAAAGTTTGCTGAAGAACATGATTTATCCCGGGAATTCTTGTTAACTGGCCAATAACCGCTATTCTACCCTGTCTTGAAGCTCTGATATCAAAGATGACCATGATCAAAAACAAGTTGCTGGCCCGGCTGGCGGCCATCTGCGCGACGGTGCTCGCGCTCGGTTGCGACCGCAACGGCAATCCCGTGGAGGAATTCGGTTTGGACAAGTTGAACAAAGGCGCATCGACCGAGGCCGACGTGCGCAGCGTCATGGGGCAGCCGGACAGCGTGCGCGAGGAAAGCGATGGCGGCCGCACGCTGGAATATCCGAAAGGACCGCAGGGCGTGCGGACCTGGATGTTCCGCATCGGCGCCGACGGAAAATTGTCGGATTACCAACAAGTGCTGACAGCCGAAAATTTCGACAGGGTGCAAAAAGGCATGACGCGCGAAGAAGTGCGCAACATGCTCGGCCGCCCGCGCACCGTGGTGCCGTTCGCCCGCAAGAAGGAAGAAGTGTGGGACTGGAAATACCTGCACGTCCATGAAGAACGGCTGTTCAACGTGCATTTCGACATGGAGACCGGCAAGGTCGTGCGCATGTCGATTTCGGAGATTTCCGGGCACTGACCGGGAACATCGGCCGACGCCCGTGATCAGGGCGGATGCGAATAGTCGCCGAACTCCTGGCGCTCCTGCACCGCCACCGGATCTTCGCCAATGTCCATGCGGCTGCGGCGCAGCATGCCGGCTTCATCCAGCACCGAATACGCCGTCGAGCAGAACAGCGAATGCATGCGGCGCATGTCGCTGATCAGGTCCAGATGCAATGAACTGGTCTCGATGCTCTGCTGGGTTTCGCCGGCCAGCCGCGTCAGGTGGGTCTTCGAATAAGCGCGTTCGAGATCGCGGAAGGCTTCTTTTTCGGCCAGCAGTTTTTGCGCGCTCTTGAGGTCGCCGTCGATGAACACCGACAGGCCCAGTTGCAGGCTCGCCACCAGGCGCGCATGCATTTCACAGACTTCGTTCATGCCGGCAGCAGAGAAGCTGCGCTGCAGCGCGATCTTCTTGCTTTCAATGCCCTTGACGATGCGCTCGATGATGTCGCCGGCCTGTTCCAGGTTGATCGTCAGTGTGACGATGTTGGTCCAGCGGCGCACTTCCTTTTCATTGAGCTCTTCGCGCGAGACGCGCGCCAGATACATTTTCACCGCCGTGTACAGCTTGTCGACGTCGTCATCGAGCTTGCGGATCTGTTGCGCGCGCAGCTGGTTGTTGTCGCGAATGACCGGCAACAGGCTCGTCAACATTTTCTCGATCAGGTCGCCGATGCGCAGCACTTCACGCGATGCATTGGCCAGCGCCAGCGAGGGCGTGTCGATTGCGGCGAGGTCGAGATGGCGCGCGACGGCGGCGTCTTCCTCGTCCTTCTGCGACTCAGGCAGCAGTCGTACGCACAGGCGCGACATCGGTTCCACCAGCGGCAGCAGCAGGCCGCAACGCACCGTGTTGTACAGCACGTGGAAGGCCACCACGCTGAAGCGCAGGTCCTTGCCCAGCAGGGCAATCCACAACTCGATGTAATTGATGAAGGGCAGCACCACGATCGCGCCCGACAGGCGGAACAGCATGCTGCCCAGCGCCACCCGCCGGCCCGCGACGTTCTGGCTGGCGGCAGTCAGCAGCGCCAGGATGCCGCTGCCGAGGTTGGCGCCGATCACCAGGCACAGCGCGACCTTGAGCGAAATGATCCCGGACGTGGCCAGCGTTGCCGCCAGCAGCACGGCGGCCAGGCTGGAATAGGTCAGCATGGCGAACACCGCGCCGATCAACGCGTCGAGGATGATGTCGCCGGTCAGTGTGGAAAACAGCACCTTGATGCCGGCGCCCGTGATCATCGGCCGCGTCGCCGCAGTAATCAGTTCCAGCGCCAGCAGGATCAGGCCGAGACCGATCACGGCGCGCGCCAGGCGTCC
>NZ_AJHH01000755.1 GCF_000256565.1 Herbaspirillum lusitanum P6-12
CAGCGTGTCGGTGCGCACGATGTGGGTGCCCCATACCAGCAGGGCCAGTGCAGAAAGCAGATTGAGAAGGGTGGTCATGGCTCCAGCAAATGTTGAGTCAATTCGGCAAATCCTGCGCCGAAAGGATGCCGCGTGATGAAGCGCGGTGGATGTTGCAGGCGGTCGGCGAATTCGAGCACGTTGGCCACGCCTACCGACAACGGGAAGTAGGCGAACATCGGCGCATCGTTGGGCGAGTCGCCGGCGAATACGCAGCGGCTGCGTTCTTCGTCATCGGCAAGATCGACGTCGTAGCGCTCCCGCATCATGAGGCGCGCCATGCTCAGTTTGTCGTAGTCGCCGAACCAGCCGTTGACGTGGATGGAACTGATTTTTGCAGTCATCCCCGCATCTTCCATGATTTGCACGATGCGATCAACGGCAGCGCGGTCCAGCGGCGGCACATCTTCGCAAAAATCGATGGCCAGGTCGTACTGGCGGCAGAACTGATCGGACGCCACGGCGCAACCGGGCACTTCGCGCAGGATGCGGTCGCGCACTGCGGCCAGCCTGCCGGTGTTATCGCGGCGACTTGTTTCATCCAGCAGATGGCGCGTGCGCAGCTTGTTGGCGGCGCGGTCGTGCCACATGTAGAGCGCGCCGTTTTCGCCGATCACGCCGTCGACCGGCCACATGCGCGCGATCTGATCGCACCAGCCGGCGGGACGGCCGGTCACCGGGATGACGCGCAGGCCGGCGCGTTGCAGCGTCTCCAGCGATTGATACGCTTGCGCGCTGAGTTTGCCGTCGGTGGTCAGTGTGTCGTCGATGTCGGTGAACACGGTCGTGACCTGCGCGCGCGGCAATTGGTCCACGGATTTCATTTCAATTCCAGTAATTGCGGTTGGTGGTCGGAAGAGCGCGTGTCGCTGTCGATCTCGAACGAGCGCACGCGCGGCAACAAGTCCTCGCTGGCGAAGATGAAGTCGCAGGCAAAGGCTTCCGGCCATTGTTCGCGGTCATATAGACCGACATTGTGCGGATGCGGTTTGTTCCCGTGCAGGTATTCCCAGGTGTCCCGCAGACCCGGCACGCCGTCCTTGAACGGATGTTGCAGGCGCGAATGCAGCGGGTCTTCCGGACGGAAATTGAAGTCGCCGGTGAGGATCGTCCTGGAGGTCTGGTCGAACGCATGGTAAGGCGAACCAGACAGGTCGCGCACGCGGCTGCGGGCGGCGCGCAGCGAGGTCTCTGCATGGATCGCGCGGATCGCTTCGACCTGGGTGCGGCGTTGCAGCAGGGAATAATATTCGAGGTGCGTGTTCATCACGCGCACGGCGCCCAGCGGCGTATCCAGCGTTGCTTCGATCAGCACGCGCGGCATGCTGATGACGTCGGCGTCGACCGGCCACGGCAACTGATGGCGCAGCACGCGCGAGACCGGATAGCGCGACAGGATCATGTTGCCGAAGCAGCGCCGGCTGCCGTCGGGTGCAGCGACGTCGACACCGGCTGCCGGGATGGCCGTGAAGTCCGGTAGCAGTCGCGCGAAGATCTCGAACTGATTCTCGCCGGCGCTGCCGGCCAGCGACGGGAAATTCGCCGCCACTTCCTGCAGGCACAGCACGTCGAAGTCGCCGAGTTTCTTTGCGTCGCGCACGATGCGCGCAGGATCGACGACGCCGTCGACGCCGCGCGACCATTGGATATTCCAGCTGATGATTTTCATCGTAGTGTCCTCATCAAGTCAACGAATGCCGGCGCGCATGAACGACTGCACGAACTGGCGCTGGAACAGCAGGAACGCCAGCAGCAGCGGCGCCGAAGTCATCAGCGTGGCCGAGGTGATGATCGACCAGTCGACGCCCTGGTCGGTGGACGAGAACACCTGCAGGCCGACCGTCAGCGGACGCGATTCAACCGAGTTGGTGACGATCAGCGGCCACAGGAAGTTATTCCAGTGCGTGCTGATCGAGACCAGGCCGAACGCCAGGTAGATCGGCTTGGCCAGCGGCACGTACACCTTCCACAGCACCTGCATGGCGCTGGCGCCTTCCACGGTGGCCGCTTCGTCCAGCTCGCGCGGCACCGTCTTGAAAGTCTGGCGCAGCAGGAAGATGCCGAATGCCGAAGCGAAGTAAGGCAGGCCGATCGACAGGATGGTGTCGCGCAGGCCGAGCAGGTTCATGGTGTTGTAGTTTTCGACGATCAGGATGTCGGGCATCACCATCAGTTGCATCAGCACCAGCATGAACATGATGTTGTCGCCGCGGAAGCGATAGCGCGAAAACGCATAGGCGGCCATCGTCGCCAGCACCATCTGCGCGACCAGGATCATCGTCACCAGCATGAAGGTGTTGAGGAAGTAGCGCGGGAACGGCGCTGCATTCCATGCGTTGACGAAGTTCTGCAGCGTCAGCGGCGCGGTCAGCGAAAAGCGCGTGGCGAATTCGGCCGGATGAAATGCAGTCCAGATCGCATAGATCAGCGGCAGCAGCCACAGCAGGCCGAGCACCCAGGCCGCAACGGTTTCCAGTATCTTGTTCCGTTCGCCGAACGGATTGGTGGCTTGAGCGATCATTGGTAGTGAGTCCTGCGGTCGAGAATACGGAATTTGACGAAGGCGATCACCGCCAGCATCATCAGCAGCACCACGGTCAGCGCGGCGGCGTAGGACGAATCCCAAAAGCTGAAGCCGACTTCATAGATGTAGTACAGCAGCAGCGAGCTGGCGTTGTCCGGCCCGCCCTTGGTCATCACCACGATATGGTCGACCAGGCGGAAGGCGTTGATGAGCGCATTGATGAGCACGAAGAGCGTGGTGGGCATCAACAGCGGAAACTGCACGCGCCAGAAGTATTGCCAGCGCGATGCACCCTCCAGTGCGGCGGCTTCGGCCAGCACCGGCGAGATCTGCTGCAGCGCGGCCAGGTAGAAGATCATGAAGAAGCCAGCCTCCTTCCACACCGCCACTACCATCAGCGCACCCAGCACGGTCTGCGGATTGCCCAGCCAGTTGTGCGAGGGCAGGCCGAGCGCGCCGGTGATCTGTTCCAGCAGGCCATATTGCGGCGTATAGAAGAACAGCCAGATATTGGCCACCGCAATCATCGGTAGTACCGTCGGCGTGAAATAAGCCAGGCGCAGCAGGCCGCGGCCCAGCAGCTTGTCGTTGACCCACAGCGCCATCATGATGGCCAGCGCGATCGAGACCGGGATGGTGCCCAGCGCGAACCACAGGTTGTTGAACAGCGCCCGCCAGAAGACCGGGTCGTCGGCCATCAGCGCATAGTTTTCCATGCCGACGAACACCGACGGGCTGGCGCCCTTGGGCGTGGAAAAGAAACTGTGCCAGATCGTCGCCACCGCAGGATAGTGGGTGAACGCGATCAGCAGCACCATGGCCGGCATCAGCAGCAGCCAGGGTGTGATGGAAAATTGTGTGCGATTCATGTAAAGCCTTTTGCTGTCTCAGGCCAGGCGCAATGCCGGTGCAGGAGCGTGTCCTTGCACCGGCGATTGCATGCCCCGGCTTCGCCAAACGTCAATTAACGATTCCAGCTGCGCAGGATGCGATCGGATTCGCGTTGCGCATCCTTCAGTGCCGCTTCCGGCGTCTTGGTGCCGGACAGGGCAGCCTGCAGGTTGTCGTTCAGCGCCTTGGTGACGCGCTGGTTGTCGTGGGTGGAGAGTTCAGCCACGCCATACTTCATCTGCTCGCGCGCCACATCGGCAGCCGGCACATCCTGCAGGTATTTCTTCATTTCCGGGGTGTCCCAGGCATCCTGGCGTGGTGCTACGTAGCCGGTGGCAATCGACCACTGCGCCGCGCGCGCCGGTTCGGTGGCGAAGCGGATGAACTTCACCGCAGCCTGTTGTTGTTCCGGCGAAGTCTTGTTGAACACATAGAAATTGCCGCCGCCGGTCGGGCTGCCCGGATGCTTGTTGGCCGGCAGCATCGCCACGCCGAACGGGAAGCTGGCGTTGGCGCGGATGTTGGTCAGGTTGCCGGTGGTGGTCCAGACCATCGCGGCCTTCTGTTCGAGGAAGTCCTTCGGCGTGGTGCCCCATTCGATCACGCCGCCCGGCATGACCTTGTGCCTGGCCGACAGATCGACCCAGTATTGCAGCGACTCGACGGCAGCCGGCTTGTCGAAGTAGGTCTTGGTGCCGGCGGCGTTCATCAGCGTGGTGTCGTTCGGCGTGGTCAGGCCCTGGAACATCCAGTAGGTGAAGCCGGTCGACGGAATCTTCAGGCCCCATTGCGAGACGTTGCCGTTGGCGTCGCTCTTGGTCAGCTTCTTGGCGTAGGTGATGGTGTCGGCCCAGTTGGCCGGCGCCTTGTCCGGATTCAGGCCGGCTTCCTTGAACAGGTTCTTGTTCCAGAACATGACGATGGTGGAGCGCTGGAATGGAATGCCCCAGGTCTTGCCGCCGGTCTGGCTGTTTTCCATGAAGCCCTTGTAGAAGCCCTCGATCCACTTCTTGTCTTCCGGCTTGTTGGCCAGGCCGTCGATCGGCACGATGGCGTTTTCATCGATCAGCGTGAACAGGTCGGTCGACAGCAGCACGGCCAGCGTCGGCGGCGTGCCGCTCTTGAACGCGGTCAGCGCCTTGACGATGCTTTCCTGGTAGGTGCCGGCGTAGACCGCCTTGATCTTGACGTCGGGATTCTGCTTTTCGAAATCGGCGACCATGCCGTCGATGGTCTTGGTGATCGGGCCACCCACGGCGACCGGATAATAGAAGGTCAGTTCGACCGGATTGGCGGCGAATGCCGGCGCGGCGAAAGCGCCTGCGACGGCCAGTGCAGCGATGGATTTCAGAATGACTCTACGCATGTTTGTCTCCCGGATTAGTTATGGTGGTACGTCTGTGGTGCAAGGTGAAAAGCGATGAAAACGATTACATCGGAATCCGACGCAAGCCCGATTTCCTGTCGAAGAAATACTGGTTGCCGCGTTCCCAGCCGAGCTGGATCGCATCGCCCGGCACCAGCGTCAGCTGGCCCGGTACGCGCATGAGCAGCGAGGCCTGGCCGACGCGGCAGCCGACGATGGTATCGGCGCCGAAGTATTCGATCGTGTCGACGGTGGCGGCGATGCCTTGCCCGACCAGATGGATGTGCTCGGGACGCACGCCGAGTTGCCATTCTTCGTCGACGTTGTGCGGGTGGATCACCGGACCGTTGCTGCCTTCAATGACGAGGCCGGCCGCGCTGTTGGACAGCGGCAGGATGTTCATCGGCGGCGTGCCGATGAAGCGCGCGGCGAACACCGAGGCCGGCTGTGCATACAGTTCGGCCGGCGGCGCGTTCTGTTCGATCTTGCCGTCGCGCAGCAGGATCACCTGGTCGGCCATGCTCATCGCCTCGGTCTGGTCGTGCGTGACGTAGATCATGGTCATGTTGAGCTGCTGTTGGAGGGCGCGGATTTCACGGCGCATTTCCTGGCGCAGTTGGGCATCCAGATTTGACAGCGGCTCGTCCATCAGGCAGACCGGCGCATCGGCGATGATGGCGCGGCCCAGCGCCACGCGCTGTTGCTGGCCGCCCGACAACTGGCCGGGACGGCGGTCGAGCAGATGGCTCAGGCCGAGGATGTCGGCGACGCGCTTGAGACGTTCGTCGAAATGCCTGGCCGGCTCCTTGCGCACGCGCACGCCGAACAGGATATTGTCGCGCACGTTCAGGTGCGGGAACAGCGCATACGATTGGAACACCATGGCGATCTTGCGCTGCGCCGGCGGCAGGTTGGTGACGTCGCGTTCGCCGATGCGGATGGCGCCGGTGGACGGCGTGTCGAGGCCGGCGATCAGGCGCAGCGTGGTCGACTTGCCGCAGCCGGACGGTCCCAGCAACACGGTGAAGTCGCCCGACTTCACTTCGAAATCAATGCCTTTTACAGCCTGGGCGTCGCCCCAGTTTTTGGTAATGCCCTTGAGCGAAATTGCTGCCATCGCGGTGTCCCCTCGGTAAAGAAATGAATGGTGATGCAAATTGATGCGGTCGCGCTCAGCTCTGCGCCATCTGTGCGGCCAGGTGTTTGCGGATGGCGCAGTGCTCGTCGAAATAGGCGGCAAATTCGGCGCGCTGCTGTTCGCTCATGTGCAGGCCGCACTTGGTGCGACGCCACAGGATGTCGTCCGGCTGGTAAGCCCATTCGTGCGTGATCAGGTAATCGACCTCGCGCTGCACCAGGCCGCCGCCGAAGTCGCGGCCGAGTTCGGCCGGCGTTTGCGCTTCCTTGAGGATGACGTGGGCGATGCGGCCGTGGCGACCGAACAGGCGCGTCAGGAAATGCGCGTCGAGCTGGGCGTATTTCTTTTTCAGGTAATCCAGTTCCTGGGCGCGGTCGGCGCGCTTGAACTTGCCGCCAGGCAGGGCTTCGTCCTTGCTCCACGGACCGCGGCGGGTCTTAGTCCAGGGCGCCAGTTTCTCCAGCACCGATTCGGCCAGGCGGCGGTAGGTGGTGATCTTGCCGCCGTAGACCGACACGCACGGCGTGTTGTCGGCGTCCTGCAGCACCAGCGTGTAGTCGCGCGTGACCGCCGAGGGATTGTCGGACTCGTCGTCGAACAGCGGACGCACGCCGGCATAGCGCCAGACGATGTCGGCGTCGCCGATTGGTTTTTCCAGGTATTGATTGACCGCGCGCAGCAGGTAGGCTTCTTCGTCGGCGCTGATCCTGGCGCCGTTGTCCATGTTCTCCTGCGGCACGTCGGTGGTGCCGATCAGCGTGAACTTGTCTTCGTAGGGAATCATGAAGACGATGCGCTTGTCGTCGTTTTGCAGGATGTAGGCGTGCTCGCCGGCAAACAGGCGCGGCACCACGATATGACTGCCGCGCACCAGTTTGACGGCGGCGTGCGCCTTGTCTTGCCGGGCCGGGTTGAGCAACTGGTCCATCTTCGCCACCCAAGGGCCGGCGGTGTTGACGACGGCGCGTGCGGTGAGTTGCTGGCGGACGCCGGTGACGGTGTTTTCGACTTCGCATTGCCACTGGCCGTTGCTGCGTTTGGCGTCGACCAGGCGCGTGCGGGCGAAGATCCCGGCGCCGTGTTCCTGTGCGCTCAGCAGGTTCAGGATCACCAGGCGGGCGTCGTCGACCCAGGCGTCGGAATAAGCGAAGCCGCGCGTGATGTCGGCGCGCAGGCCGCTCGGCGCGCTCATCTGGTCGAGCGCGATGCCGGCCGAATGCGGCAGCGTGATGCGGCCGCCGATATGGTCGTACATCCACAAGCCGAGGCGGATCATCCAGCGCGGACGCAGGCCCTTGACGTGCGGCATGACGAAGCGCAAGGGCCAGG
>NZ_AJHH01000756.1 GCF_000256565.1 Herbaspirillum lusitanum P6-12
GGCGTCGCGCGCCACGCCAGCGCCGTTGATGCCGCCGCCGATGATCAGGAGATCGTAGGTTTCTGAAGTGGTCGCTGTACTCATTACTTTGCTCGTTTGCGGTTGGTTTTGTTGTTTGCCGTCTTGCCGGCAGGCGCTTCCGAAGTCGCCTCGTTCTTGTCCTCGTCCAGCTGTTGCACCAGCAGCCGGGCGGTGGGTTCGTCGATCACCAGTTCGTTGATGAAGCCGCCCAGCAGTGCTGCGCGCAGGCCGGGGATCTTGCCCTTGCCGGACACCACGCAGATCGAATGCGCGGCGCGCTGGAAGCGATCCAGGTCCGGACCGCTGCTGCGCGCATTGAGCGCCACGTCGCGCCAGCTGCCGTCGTCGCGGAAGAACACGGTGGCGATGTCGCCGACCACGTCGTCGCGGCGGATGTCTTGCTGGTCCTGCTTGTCGAGGTAGCCGCCGGTGTGGATGTGGCTGCCGGTTTCGGCCGCGCCGATGCTGAACAGCAGGATGGCGGCGTCGTTCTGCAAGGTGCGGATGGCCTTGATGCTGCGTTCGCGCCACAGCGCGGTGCGGGTGTCGGCGTAGTCGAAGAAGGCCGGCACCGGGAAGCTGTGCGCGCGGCCGCCGTAGTTCTGGGCGAAAGCCATGCGGATAGTTGAAATTTCGATCGTTACTTA
>NZ_AJHH01000757.1 GCF_000256565.1 Herbaspirillum lusitanum P6-12
TTTTAAGCCATGCGGATAGTTGAAATTTCGATCGTTACTTAATTTATGTAGAGCACTGCCAAATCAGTGTCTAGTGTTGAGCAGCTAGTGTCATGTTGCTGGGTTCTCCAGCCCTTCCACCAGCGCGTTCAAAGCTGCATCCAAGGGGGTCAGCCCCACCTTCTCGGGCACCAAGAGCCCATCGATCGCAAGCATGGTCATGCCGTGGACGAGGCCCCAACAGGCCGCCGCCTGGCCTTCTATCGGCCGCTTGCGAATACTTCCCGTGGCTTGGCCGCAGCGGAGGATTTCGAGGACAACATCGAATACCGCCAGTGCCCGCTCATTCAGGTGCATTCCCACTGCTTTTCCCTCCTCCGCGCTAAACATCAGGCGGTAGAGAGCCGGATTGCTCGTTCCGAACGCGACGTAGGCATGAGCTATCGACGTAAATTCGTCGCGCAGAGTTTTGGGCGCATCAGGCTTTGCTGCCGATAGGGATTCGCGCAGCCGGTCAAAGCCAATCATAGCGAGCTCTACAAGCAGCGCGGCCTTATCGGGAAAGTGTTTGTAGGGCGCTGCGTGGCTTACGCCAGCCCGGCGGGCGACTTCCCGCAGCGTGAACTGCCAGCCTTTCTCCTCTCGAAGCATATCCAAGGCGGTCTCGAGAACAGCACGACGGAGATCGCCATGGTGATAGGGGCGGTTGGATGTGTCTGACATGTAATCTCAAAAGTTGTTTGTGAATATATGTTGACAATGCCTACTTACGCACCTATAGTCAAGGCACAAGTTTCCACTGTCTACATTGGAGTGACCATGAACGCCATTGCAAAAATCACCGACGCTGATCAGCTACGCGGCCTCCTCGTCGGCCAACGGGTTGCCTTCCTTCGTGACGGGGCGCCCTCGCTGGCGCAGCGACGCGCTGATCTGTCGAAGTTCAGGAAGATGATAATCGGACACCGCAGGGAAATCGAAGATGCCATCAATGCCGATTTTGGGCATCGCTCAAGGCACGAGACGGCGATCATGGAGGTTGGCGGGGTCGCCGAGGGCACGAAGTATCTGATCAGCAACCTTCGCAAGTTCATGGCTCCGATCCGCCGCCACGTTGCGCTGCACATGCGGCCCGGCAATGCCCGCATCGAATATCAGCCGCTTGGTGTTGTCGGCGTGATGTCGCCGTGGAACTATCCGGTGAACCTCGCGCTGATGCCGGTCATAACGGCCATCGCTGCCGGGAACCGGGTGATGCTGAAGCCTTCTGAATTTACACCCGCCACCAATTCGTTGCTCGCGAGAATGCTGGGCGGGATCTTTTCCGAAGACCAGTTCGCCATGATGACCGGCGATTCGGACGTGGGGGCAGCGTTCTCTGCTTTGCCGTTCGACCATCTCGTCTTCACTGGCAGCACTGCGCGCGCGCGCGCGCGCGCCACGGCGAGGCGGCGCTGTTCACC
>NZ_AJHH01000758.1 GCF_000256565.1 Herbaspirillum lusitanum P6-12
ACCGCGCGCGCGCGCGCCACGGCGAGGCGGCGCTGTTCACTGATGGTCATGCTGCCGGCCGGCTTGTCGGCGAAGCGGCCGAGGTTGACGAAGTCCAGCAGCTCTTGCGCAGTGCGCCGCGCCGGACCGACGCCGCGCTCGTTGAGGAAGGCGCCGACCATGACGTTTTCCAAGGCCGTCATGCTGGTGAAAGTGCGCGCCACCTGGAAGGTGCGGCCGATGCCGATGCGGGCGCACTGCTCCGGCGACATGCCGGAAATCTTCAGGTCTTCCAGCCAGATGTCGCCGGTGGTCGGCGGCGAGTAGCCGGCGATGCAGTTGAACATGGTGGTCTTGCCGGCGCCGTTGGGGCGATCGCTGTTAGAACG
>NZ_AJHH01000759.1 GCF_000256565.1 Herbaspirillum lusitanum P6-12
GTGATGAAGGCCGCTAGCGACAATCTTGTCCCTGTCACCCTTGAATTGGGGGGCAAATCACCGACCATCATCGCCAAGGGCCACTCCCTCGACCGGGCGGCCGCGTCCATTGCTTTCGGTAAGCTGCTCAGCGCTGGCCAGACCTGCATCGCTCCCGATTACGTACTCGTCCACGAAAACGACATCGACTCGTTCGTCGGATCGTATGACCGGAAAGTGGCGTCCTTTTATACGGACGGTCCGACAAGCGAGCACTACACCTCAATCTTCAACGAGCGGCATCACTCTCGGCTTCAGAGCTTGATCGACGATGCTCGCGCCAAAGGGGCGCAAATCATTGAGGTTGGCAATCGGCCCGGCGATGCTTCTCGTCGTCCCAATACGATGGCGCCAACCGTGGTGCTTGGCGTTACAGACGACATGCGCATCGCACATGAGGAAATATTCGGCCCAATACTACCGATTTTTACCTACCGCGATGTCGAAGAAGCAATCGCCTATGTAAATGCCCGTCCTCGGCCGCTCGCGCTCTACTACTTCGGTGCTGATGATGAGAACCGCCGCAAGGTGCTAAGCCGAACGATGTCCGGCAACGTCACCATTAACGGGACGATCATGCACATCGCTCAGGATGACTTGCCTTTCGGTGGCGTTGGGCCCAGCGGCATGGGCGCTTACCATGGCGTCGAGGGTTTCCGCACCTTCAGCCATGCCAAGGGGATCTATGAGCAGGGGCGCTGGAACCTCGCCAACCTGCTCCACGCGCCCTTCAAACAGCCGATCGATACCATTCTCAACATGATGCTACGGTGATCGAAATGCTATTCCCAATGAAACTAAGGATCATCTGCACATGATTGCCGACACATCGTTGCCATTACGCGGCGCCTGCGAATGCGGCGCTTGCTCATTCGAGTTGCATACGTTGCCGAAAGCCAGGTTCCGGTGCCACTGCCTGATCTGCCAGATCTTTAACGACAAACCGTTTGCGGATGTTGTTGCCGCTCGCGCCAAGGATGTCGTTCTGAAAAATGCTGGGAATATCTCATTCAAGAAATACCGTCTGCCCCCGAACTTCAACCGTGGAGTCTGCCGGACTTGCGGCAAGCCGATCGTGGAGGTTGCAGGCTTCGGGCCGTTCAAGGTGATGTTCATCCCGGCCAGCAATTTTGAACTAGTGGCGCAGTTGCCACCGGTTCGACTGGACATCTTCTATCATCGTCGTGTGCAGGACATGCCGGGTAGCCTGCCTAAGTACAGAGGCTATTACGCAAGTCTTTTGGCGGTCGGCAAATTGATCACGGGTGGGTTGTGAAATGGCGAGTCGGTCTATCTAGCTAGCGTGCACCAATTAATCTCTTAAACTGGGGTTCTTCAGTAGACGTTTTTAAATGATGCCGAACAATTTCGTTGTCCGCCTGGCTCATGCCACCTCCCCTTGATCCCCCGGCTTTCCGACAGTCGCTTCCTACACAACCTCGGGCGCTTGGCCGATACCGCGTCCGTTGTCGGGAGCGCATCATCTCTTCACAATCTGTTTGTGTTCAGGAGCCAGTGATGACCAAAGATCATACCGACGCGACATCTAGTCCCAATGAAATCGTTAGTCGTCCGGAAGCGGAAATTCCAGGCAAGGAAGGCACGCTCGGCGGCGCCGGCGAAGTCCCAGTTGGTGAAGACGATCTGGATGATTTCCGCCACCGCAATGGTCGCCATCGCGAAGTAGTGACCCTTGAGGCGGAAGCAGGACCAGCCGATCACCAGGCTGACCAGCGCTGCGATAACGCCGCCGACCACCATGGCGAACCACGGGTTGATGCCGTAGACCGAGAGCAGGATCGCCGAGGTATAGGCGCCGATGCCGTAGAAGGCGACGTGGCCGAGCGAGACCTGGCCGGCGTAGCCGCCGACGATGTTCCAGGACACGCCGATCTGCGCCGCCATCAGGATCAGGATCGCGAGGTTCTGGTGCGACGGGCTGGTGACGTAGAGCGGCAAAGCCAACGCCAGCACCAGCAGCGCGACCAGCAGCCCGTGTGTTTTATTGAAGCCCGGAGCGGACGCGGTGGGCGTCAGCGGCAGGCTGGAAGTAGTTTTTAGCATGAGGTTTCTCTCCGAGTAATTGTGCGGTCAGGCTCAGGCCTTGCCCATCAACCCTTGCGGGCGGAACATCAGCACCGTCAGGAACAGCACCAGCACGATCGCCATCTTGTATTGCGGTCCCAGGAACAGGCCGCCCATCACTTCGATCACGCCCACCAGCACGCCGGCGATCAATGCGCCGACCACGCTGCCGAAGCCGCCCAGGTTGACCACCACGAAGGCGATCAGGATGAAGTTGGCGCCGACTTCCGGAAAGATCGGGAAGAAGGTCGACAGCAGCGCGCCCGCCACGCCGGCGCACCGAACCGTTGAGCTGCACGACATCAACATCGTGC
>NZ_AJHH01000760.1 GCF_000256565.1 Herbaspirillum lusitanum P6-12
GAATAACCGAACCGTTGAGCTGCACGACATCAACATCGTGCACCGCCTTCGGACTCAGGTTGTCGGCGATGGCGGCGACGGTGTTGCCCCAGGCCAGGCCGATGACGGTGGACGGTTGCATCAGCGTGTTCAGGTAAGCGGCGGTGTGCGCGGCGACGCGCTGCATGCTTTCGCGTTCGGTGGCGGCGGCCGGCACCGGCACCACCTGGATCGAGCGCAGCGGATAGTGTTTGGTGATGGCGGCTTCGAGATTGCCCGAGAGTTCCTGCGGATCATGCACGCGGATCTCCACCAGGCCGTTCTCCATGGCGTACGACAGCAGCCGCGACACGGTCGCGCGCGAGGTGCCGATCTCTTCCGCGATGGCCGCCGTCGTCATGTTCTGGAAGTAGTACAGACGCGCGACGCGCACGGCCGAATAAGCGATGTCCTGACGTTCCCCTGTAGCCATTTTTTCCTTGTGAACAAATGATCATTGTTGTTGAACGTTTGTACAATAATCGAATTGATTCGAGAAATCAAGTCGGATGCTTGACGCCATGCAGCATCGGCGCGCTGTTGCAAACCGGCTTGCGAGGGCGAAAACAGGAGAGCGGGAACGAAAAAAACCGCCGCACGCGGCTGCATTTGCAGCGCGGGCGACGGCTTGGATAGCGCGGAGGAGTTTAGTTGCGCAGCCAGCGACGCATCACGATGGGCGACGGCTCCATCGGATTGGCGCGGGTGTATTCCAGTTCGGGGGCGATTTCAAAACCGAAGGCGGCGTAGACGTCGAGCAGTTGTTCCTGATCGCTGCGGACCGCCAGGCGCAGTTCGCCGATGTCGGCGGCGAGGGCGCGATGAATCAGCGCTTCCATCAGATGCTGCGACAGGCGTTCGCCGCGATAGTTGGGCAGGATGCCCATGCGCAGGATTTCCCAGACGTCGAGTTCGGTGTCCAGCGGCAGCCAGCGCACCGAGCCGGCCGGAACGTCGTCGCGCAGCAGCACGAAGCCGCCGCCGCGTTGCAGGTCTTCGGCCACGCGTTTGGGTTCTTCACGGTGGCCGCTTGAGCTCGGCGCAACCTTGTTGGCCCAGCTGCCGCGCGTGAGTTCGGCGATCAGCTCCGCGTCGTCAACGGTGGCTTCACGAATCAAAAGGTCAATGTCTGCCATGGCGTTTGCTGGCTGGGATTAACGAACCCGCATGCCCGGCTCGGCGCCCGGCCACGGATTCAGCACATATATGCCCGGCTTGGATTTTTCATCCTTGGCCGAAGCCGCCAGCACCATGCCTTCGGAAATGCCGAACTTCATCTTGCGCGGCGCCAGGTTGGCAACCATCACGGTCAGCTTGCCGACCAGCTCTTCCGGCTTGTAGGCCGAAGCGATGCCGGAGAACACGTTGCGGGTCTTGCCTTCGCCGGCGTCCAGCGTCAGGCGCAACAGCTTGGTAGAACCTTCGACGGCTTCGCAGTTGACGATCCTGGCAATGCGCAGATCGATCTTGGCGAAATCGTCGATGCTGATTTCGGGGGCGAGTTCTTCGATGCCGGCGTCGGCGCTTTCCGCCGGCCGACGCCCCAGGCCAGCGCAAACATCTTTTGCG
>NZ_AJHH01000761.1 GCF_000256565.1 Herbaspirillum lusitanum P6-12
CGCGGCGCCGACGCCCCAGGCCAGCGCAAACATCTTTTGCGAATCGATGCCCATCAGCTGCGCCGCTTCCTTGTCGGCGGCGGTCGCTTCGAGCGCGGCGCCGAGTTTGGTGCGGGTCAGGAACAGGTAGATCACGCCGGTGACGACAATCGCGCCGAGGCCGGCGGTCAGTTGCGGCGAACCGATCTGGATGCCGCCGAGCGAGACGTGGCCGGCGACCATGGAGTTTTCGATGGTGCGGAAATCGGCTTTCCAGAAAAACTGTGCGATGCCGCGGAACAGGATCATCAGGCCGAACGTGGTGAAGATCTGCGACACCATCGGCGCATTGGTGATCTTGCGGATCACCAGCTTGTACAGCAGCGCGCCCAGTCCGAACAGGAACAGCGCGGTCAGCGGTAAAGTAAAAATTGGATCGAGCGCATACAGCGCAAACAGCCAGAAGCTCGAATACATGCCGAACATCAGGAATTCGCCGTGGGCGAAGTTGACGATGTCCATCACGCCGAAGATCAGCGTCAAACCGATTGCCACGAGCGCATAAATAAGTCCGATCAACAGGCCGGACGCCAGGGTCTGCAGCAAAATATCCCAAGTCATGAATTTCCCAGGGCATCCAGCATCTTCGGATCGACGCGTTGCATCAGGTGGGCGTAGGCATTGATGACGTGGCCGTCAGGCAGCGCGGTCTGCACATCGGCCCAGGTGAATGGCGCGACGTTGAGGAAACCTTCCACTTGCGCCGCCAGTTGCGGCAACACCGGTTTCAGGTACACGGTCAGGATGCGGAAGGCTTCCAGCAGGCGGCTGCACACCTCATGCAGTTGCACGTCCTTGGTGCTGTCCTTGGCCAGTTCCCATGGCTTGTTGGCGTCGACGTAGGCGTTGATGACGTCGGCTTGCTCCATGATCGCGCGCAGGGCCTTGCCGTATTCGCGTTGCTCGTAGAGCGCCAGGATCTCCGGGGCGATGCCGCGCAGCTTGGTCAAGAAGGCATCGTCGGCAGTCGCCCACGCAGTCGACAGCTTGCCGTCGAAACGCTTGGCGATGAAGCCGGCGGCGCGGCTGGCGATGTTGACGTATTTGCCGATCAGGTCGGCGTTGACGCGCGCGACGAAATCGTCAGGGTTGAAGTCGACGTCTTCCACCTTGGCGTTCAGCTTGGCGGCGATGTAGTAGCGCAGCCATTCCGGATTCATGCCGATGTCGAGGTAGCGCAGCGGCGAGATGCCGGTGCCGCGCGACTTCGACATCTTTTCGCCGCTGACGGTGATGAAGCCGTGCGCGAACACGTTGGTCGGCGTCTTGCGGCCGGCGAACTTGAGCATGGCGGGCCAGAACAGCGTGTGGAAATACGTGATGTCCTTGCCGATGAAGTGGTACTGCTCGGTCTTGTCGTCGGCCATGAAGGCGTCGAAGTCGCGGCCGGTCTTGCCGAAATAATTCTTCAGCGAAGCCAGGTAGCCGATCGGCGCGTCCAGCCAGACGTAGAAGTACTTGCCCGGCGCGTCCGGGATTTCGATGCCGAAGTAGGGCGCGTCGCGGCTGATGTCCCAGTCGCCTAAACCGCCTTCGCCGTCGAGCCATTCCTTGGCCTTGTTGGCGACTTCCGGTTGCAGCCGGTTGTTATCCAGCGCCCATTCACGCAGGAAGGCCACGCACTTCGGGTCCGACAGCTTGAAGAAGAAGTGTTCCGACGATTTCATCACCGGCGTCGCGCCCGACAGCGTCGAGTACGGATTCTTCAGGTCGGTCGGCGCGTACACGGCGCTGCAGTTTTCACAGGAGTCGCCGTACTGGTCCTTGGTGCCGCACTTCGGGCATTCGCCCTTGATGTAGCGGTCCGGCAGGAACATGCTCTTGACCGGGTCGAAGAACTGGTCGATGGTCTTGGTCGTGATCAGCTTGGCATCGTCGCGCAGGGCGCGATAGATGTCTTGCGACAGCTGGTGGTTTTCCTGGCTGTCGGTCGAGCTCCAGTTGTCGAAGGCGATGTGGAAGCCGTCCAGGTATTGCTTGCCCTGCATTCGTTGAAACCGGACCCAGATATCGGCCTGGATGTATTCCATGATGTGGCCGATGTGGAACGCGCCGTTGGCGTAGGGAAGGGCGGTGGTAACGAAAAGTTGGCGTGGCGATGAAGTGCTCATTGGCAATGCGTGCTTGGGTTGGTGATCAGGAAAGAGGGCCATTTTAGCAGCCGCAGGGGCTTTGGCGCAGGGTTGATCCATAAACAAGTCGCAACCAAGCCGGTGCAAACAGCACTTTTCATGTCTGTATGGCAATTTTTCGTGAGGCTGGCCGTATTGATGCGGCAACCCCCGCGCTGCGATTGGTTTAGACTTGCGGAAGTCAATCAAGGAGAGGTAATGAGTATCACCGCAGAAGTCGTCAAAGCAGCGCTGTCCCAGGTCATCGACCCCAATACCGGCAAGGATCTGGTGGCGGGCAAGTCAGTCAAGAATATTCTGATCACCGGCGCCGATGTTGCCTTCGACGTCGAGCTGGGCTATCCCGCGAACAGCCAGATCGAACCGATCCGAAGCGCCGCCGAGGCAGCCGTGCAAGGTATCGCAGGCATCGGCGCGGTCAAGGCCAACGTCTATTTCAAGATCGTCGCGCATGCCGTGCAGCGCGGCATCAAGCTCAAGTCCAACGTCAAGAACATCATTGCCGTGGCATCCGGCAAGGGCGGTGTCGGCAAGTCGACCACCGCCGCCAATCTGGCATTGGCGCTGGCTGCCGAAGGTGCGCGCGTGGGCATCCTCGACGCCGACATCTACGGCCCGTCGCAGCCGATGATGCTGGGCATCGACGCCAAGCCGGAAACCAAGGACGGCAAGACCATGGAGCCGCTGGAAAACCACGGCCTGCAAGTGTCGTCGATCGGCTTCATGATCGATCCGGACGAGCCGATGGTGTGGCGCGGCCCGATCGTCACGCAGGCCTTGCAGCAGCTGCTCGATCAGACCAACTGGCGCGACCTGGATTACCTGATCGTCGACATGCCGCCGGGTACCGGCGACGTGCAGCTGACGCTGTCGCAGAAGGTGCCGGTCACCGGCGCGGTAATCGTGACTACGCCGCAGGACATCGCCTTGCTGGACGCGCGCAAGGGCCTGAAGATGTTCGAGAAGGTCGGCATCCCGATCCTGGGCATCGTCGAGAACATGAGCACCCACATCTGCTCCAACTGCGGCCACGCCGAAGCGATCTTCGGCAGCGGCGGCGGCGAGAAGATGTGCGCCGACTTCGGCGTCGACTTCCTCGGCGCCTTGCCGCTGACGATGGCGATCCGCGAGCAGACCGATTCCGGCCGTCCGACCGTGGTGGCCGAGCCGAATGGCGCGGTGGCGGAAATTTACAAGAACATCGCGCGCAAGGTCGCTGTCAAAGTGGCGGAAAAAGCCAAGGACATGACCAGCAAGTTCCCGAGCATCGTGATCCAGAACGACTGATCAAGCGATGCCGGTGGCGCCGTGGGGGGAATCCGACCAACGTAGAACATAGCAAGGAGAACTGCCATGACATCCCAGATATCCCTGACATTGCGACCGTCGCGATTCATCAAGACCCTGTTCGCCGCATCCATCTTGTTCGCTGCGGCGGCCCAGGCGGCCGAACCGTCGGTGTCGTTCACGGCGCCGATGGACGGCGCGGTCGTCACCAGTCCGTTCGACGTCAAGTTCGCCGTCACCGGCATGGAGGTCAAGCCGGCCGGCGAGATGGCGGCCAATACCGGCCATCATCACCTGCTGATCAACGCCGGTCCGATCGCCAAGGGAGAGCCGATTCCAATGGACGACACCCACCTGCATTACGGCAAGGGCCAGACCGAAGCCAAGGTGACGCTGCCGCCCGGCAAATACAAGCTGACCATGCAGTTCGCCGACGGCGCGCACCAGTCCTACGGTCCGGCCCTGAGCAAGACCATCAACATCACCGTGAAGTAAAACCAACGCGTCGCCCGCCGTCTGTCGCCGTTGCGTTCCATCGCAGCGGCCGACGCGGTAAAATGGCGGCTTTCCGATCAGACTGACAACGGCTTTGGCGTTCCAAGGCCGTTTTTATTTATCATGACATCCACAGTACCTGCCACTCCCGTTCGCACCCGTTTTGCGCCCAGCCCGACTGGTTATCTCCACCTCGGCGGCGCGCGTACGGCCTTGTTCTCGTGGGCCTATGCGCGCCGTTTCGGCGGCACCTTCATCCTGCGCATCGAAGACACCGACCTGGAGCGCTCCACGCCGGAAGCGGTGCAGGCCATCATCGACGGCATGCAATGGCTGGGACTGAGCCATGACGAAGGTCCGTTCTACCAGATGAAGCGCATGGACCGCTACCGCGAAGTGGTGGCTGAGATGCTGCAGCAGGGCACCGCTTACCATTGCTATTCCTCGCCGGAAGAAGTCGAGGCCATGCGCGAGCGCCAACGCGCTGCCGGTGAAAAACCGCGTTACGACGGCACCTGGCGTCCCGAGCGCGGCAAGGCTTTGCCGGCGATTCCGGAGGGCCGCAAGCCGGTGGTGCGCTTCCGCAATCCGCTCGATGGCGACGTCACCTGGAACGATGTGGTCAAGGGCCCGATCACGATCTCCAACCGCGAGCTGGACGACCTGGTGATTGCCCGTCCGGACGGCACGCCGACCTACAACTTCTGCGTCGTGGTGGACGACTGGGACATGAAGATCACCCACGTGATCCGCGGCGACGACCACGTCAACAACACGCCGCGCCAGATCAACATCCTCAAGGCGCTGGGCGGCGCGCTGCCGCAATACGGTCACGTGCCGATGATCCTCGGCGCCGACGGCGAGAAGCTGTCCAAGCGCCACGGCGCGGTCAGCGTGATGGATTATCCGGCGCAAGGTTTCCTGCCGGAAGCCATGCTGAATTACCTGGCGCGCCTGGGCTGGAGCCACGGCGATGAAGAAATTTTCTCGATGGAACAATTCTGCGGCTGGTTCGACCTCGACCACTTGTCGAAGTCGCCGGCGCAATTCAATCCGGAAAAACTGGCCTGGCTCAACAACCACTACATCAAGCTGGCCGACAACGAGCGCCTGGCTACGCTGGCGCGTCCGCTGCTGGAAAAAGAGGGCGCGCAATTCGACGGCGCGCCGCCGCTGGCGCAGACCATCGCGCTGCTGAAAGAGCGCGCCAATACCGTCAACGAACTGGCGACCGCGGTGCAAATGTTCTACCGCCAGCCTGCACCCGACGCCGCGCTGGTGACGCAGCACATCACTGATGCCATCAAGCCGGCGCTGCAGGATTTCGCCGCGCGCTGCGCCACGGTGGAATGGAACAAGGCCGCGCTGGCAGCCATGATCAAGGAAGTGCTGGCCGCCCACGCGCTGAAGATGCCGCTGCTGGCGATGCCGTTGCGCCTGATCGTCGCAGGCCAGTTGCAGACCCCGGCCATCGATGCGGTGCTGGAATTGTTCGGCCGGGACGTTGTGCTGGCGCGCCTGCAAAACTATTTGTCATAAAAAGCAGGTCTTTTCATAAAACCCGCTTGCTATTTGCCCATGGGTATTGCATAATCTCGCTTCTTCGCAAGGGGGTATAGCTCAGCTGGGAGAGCGCTTGCATGGCATGCAAGAGGTCAGCGGTTCGATCCCGCTTACCTCCACCAGCGACTCAGTAGTAACTGAGTAGTAGAAGTAAAGCAGTAAGATGCAGGTAACAAACTGTGATGCCACACAGTCGTAGTACGGTAACAGCTGCGGGACATGATGTATGCGATGTCCCCATCGTCTAGAGGCCTAGGACATC